>CAYVBE010000005.1:0-53480 GCA_964448935.1 uncultured candidatus Brocadiaceae bacterium | reverse complement strand
GAAGGCGGAACACATCAATGGCTATACGGTGCGTGGGACTTTTGAATGACCCTGTCTTCCTGCGCAGCGGGTTGACCGTCAGGTTGCGTGGTTCTATGATGTCGGCCAATGGTCGCGGCAATGGGTGGAGCGTAGCGGAGGACGGGCATGGTCATTTACGAAGAGCCGGCGCGCCGACTGGCAACGCGGGATTTCGATGTCGTGGTGGCCGGTGGCGGGACGGCGGGCGTGGTGGCGGCCATCGCGGCGGCGCGGCAGGGGGCGGACACCGTGCTCGTTGAGGCCAAGGGTTACCCCGGCGGCACGGTGGTGGAGGGCGGCACGGCGTTGCACAGCTTCTATAACCTGTGGAAGGCGTTCCCCGGCGCCGAGAAACGCCAGGTGGTGCGCGGCATAGCGCAGGAGATCGTGGACCGGCTGGCCCAGGTCGGCGGCACGTCCGGGCACGCCGAGATGGTCGAGGGCTACGAATACGACTCGGTCTGCACCGCCATAGACACGGAACTCTACAAGCTGACGGCCTTCGAGATGCTGACCGAGGCCGGGGTGTTCGTCTGCGTCAATACGCTGCTGGTCGGCGCCGTGACGGAGGGTGAGCGGGTGGTGGGCGCCATCGTCGAGAGCCGCTCGGGCCGGGAGCTTTTCCGGGCCCGGTGCTTCGTTGACTGCACCGCCTACGGCGACCTATGCGCCCACGCGGGCGCTGACTACTCCGAGCCCAACGACTACGCGGTGGCCAACAGCGTCGGCCTGGCCAACGTGGACGTGGAGGGCTACCATGAGTTCCTCAACGCCCACGACGCCCTGACCGAACTGGCCAGGGGCACGCGGGACGGGCAGGGCGACCGGATCGTGCGCCTCAATGGCCGTCGGGCCGAGCTGCCGGCCGGTTTTGCCCGGGGCGCGAAGCGGATCGGCATGGGCACCGTGACCACCACCGTCCACGACGATTACATGATGTTCATCAAGCTGAACCTGAAGATGCCCGTCAGCCCCACCGATCGGGACGCGGTGGCGGAGGCGGAGCTGGAGTTGCGGCGGCGGCAATTGAGGGCGGTCGAGCTATTCCGGAAGTTCGTGCCCGGTTGCGAGAAGGCATTCATGGCTCGCACCAGCCCGTCGCTCTGCATACGCCGGGGCCGACTGATCGAGTGCGACTACGACATCACGCTGGAGGACGTGGTGGGGGGGCGGCACTTCGAGGACGACATCATGGTCTACGGTTTCCACGACCTGGCGCCGCGCTATCAGGTGAAGGACGGCGGCACCTACGGGGTGCCTTACCGCGCGCTGAGGGTTGCGGGAATCGAGAACCTGCTCGCGGCCGGCATGATGATCACCTCGGACTTCAAGGCGCACATGTCCACCCGCAACACGGTCTGCTGCATGGGACAGGGTCAGGCGGCGGGCACGGCCGCGTCGCTCTGCGCCGGCCGGGATTGCGGGACGCGGGAACTGGCCTACGGCGAGCTCAGAAATGCCCTGGAGGCGGGAGACGTCCACTTCGAGACCTGATCAG
The DNA here is from genome assembly GCA_964448935.1 of uncultured candidatus Brocadiaceae bacterium. Taxonomy (GTDB): domain Bacteria; phylum Planctomycetota; class Brocadiia; order SM23-32; family SM23-32; genus CAYVBE01. The sequence continues at coordinate 51,961 of CAYVBE010000005.1, read as the reverse complement.
CGCGCGGCGCCCGGCAGGGGGACTCTGGCGCAGTATTCGGCGAGTGCGCGGTACTTGGAAAACTCCGCCGCCTTCTCGTAGCCGATGCCGGTGGGCTTGATGCAGGCCCATTCGCGCGTGCCCGCGTGCATGTAGTGGCAGCCGGCGCTGGTCGGGGTTGTCCTTCTGCTTGCGGTCCATCCAGCCGGTGCCTTTGACCTGGAAGCCCTCCTTTTCGCCGTAATGGGCGTTGGTGTGGTTCCAGTCCATGAAGCGGATGATGTGGTAGGGCGTCACTTCCGTGATAAAGCCCGGTTTCCAGGGGTCGGGCCCGCTCACGTGCTGCGCGTCGGGCTGGAAGGGGTCGGCGGCGGGCCAGGGGACGGCCCAGAAGTTCTGTCCCATAAGGACCGGCTCGTCCTTGGCGGCTTCCGCTGCGCGAGCGTCTCCCGCCACGGGGAGAAGAAGGACGGCAACCAGCAACGCGGCAAGATGCAAACACGACGATCTCGACCTGATCATCGGGTGTGTCCCCCTTAGAGTGGCAGTGGGAAGAATGGCGGAGGGGGAGGGATTCGAACCCTCGGTACGAGGAAACCCGTACACACAGTTTCCAACCGTGCTCCTTCGGCCAACTCGGACACCCCTCCGCCAACTATGCTAATCGGAGCCCCAAGGATTGTCAACGCGAGCGATCCTGGTATTCCGCTGATCCACGGAGCGTGACTCCTGCGGATGGGGTTCAAATCTCTCGGGGTTGCATGCGCAGAAGAACATGAACCCCGTATAGAGGGCCAGCAGAATCAGCAGGAAAAGAACCAGCAGGGCGATGATCAGAGGGCGGCCTTGCGGATGCCCGCAATTGCGACAGAAGGGGCTGTAGGGGCTGATCTCTTCGCCGCACATCGCGCAGTTCTTCAGTTGGTTTCCTGCCTGTTTGCCCTTGTCTACTTCAGCCATCGGTTTTCTCCCTTATCTCGATCCGGGAGTATTTCTGCCGGACTTTGCCGGGACAACGCTCCGGTGTTGTCGCCTGTCACGCGTCCTCTTCCCGTGCGCCCTCCAATGCCTTCTCGATGAACTCCGATTCGTCGAGGGCGCCGTAGAAGCTGTGGCGTTCATTGACGACCACTGTTGGCGCTGCCATCACCTCGTAATGCTCCGCCAGTTCGGGAAAATCCTCGACGTTTACCAGATCGGCTGTTACCCTGTCGCTTTCCATGGCCATCTGGTGTGCAAGCCGGATCGCGGTTTCAGAAAAGGGACAGGCGGGAGTAGTCAGCACTTCCAGATGCGTCCTGGCGTTCAGACCGCTCAGCCGCTTTCTGCTGTCGGGGGAAAGCCCCGAATCCGCGGAAGAAACCCTGACCATATCTTCCAGCAGCATGCGGAACTCGAAATCCGAAGGCATTCCGTAGTAGCGGACTCCGTAGTCCTGCTGCCCCACAAGCACCAGGCCCGGCACCTTGTCCACCCCGTACTCGCGCGCTACGTCGCGGTCTGCGGTGAAGTTGTACACCTCCAGTTCCAGTTTGTGGGAGAGGTCGGCCAGTTCTGCCAGAAGCCGGCGCTCCTGTCGGCAGTGCCGGCAATTAACCTGTTCTGTGAAATAGACAATCCTGACCTGGTCTTGCAGCTTTGCCAGTGTCTGCTCCAGGGATTTCAGGTCTTTCGGCGTCAGAGCTACCATGATTTACCACCTTTCGTGGCTGGAAGTGCAAAAAGCATGGCCACAAAACCCCAGTTATCGGTTATTCCGTCCCGCATCGGGATGTCCTCCAGCTCTTCGTGCGGGCCCATCGGCAACGTGCCGGCGGAAGCCCGGAGTTCAAATCCCGCGGCACCGGCCAGCTCGCGGACCTGCCGGCAGGTGTAAAAGCGAGCCACGGAGTAGAAGGGATGATCCTCCTGGCTCTTCTGCGCGTATTCGCGCCCCCAGGGGCTGTCCGCCGGCACGATGCCTACGAGCAGCCGACCGCCGGGGCGCAGCACCCGGGCGGATTCACGCATGGCCCGTTCCGGGTCGTCCAGGAAACACAGCGTGACCACCAGCAGGATGCCGTCCAGCGTGTCCGTGCCGTACGGCAGATCCTCCCCGGTGCCGAGGGTCGTTTCTATGCCTCGCTCGGCAGCCAGCTCCAGGAGCGGCGCGGACGGGTCCATCCCCTCGGGGACGTCCAGTGCCTCTGCGAAACGACCGCTGCCCACGCCGACCTCCACCCAGCCGGAAGTGTCCGCCGGCATCAGGCGCTGCAGGCATTCCACCTCGGTCCTGAACAGGGCTTTCCCCCGCCGGGAGTCGAACCAGGCATCGTAATGCGCGGACAATCTGTCGAAGACCTGATGCGGCATGTTGCGTCACCCCGTGGAAGGCGTGGAGAAGCTCAACCGGGCGCCCACGCCGATCTCCAGGTAGTCGTCTCCGAACGCCTCCCGCATCGCTTCGCGAGCGGCATCCCCCGAGCAGTGGCTGGGACCGACACGTCGCACGTGTATTTCCCGCAACCGGTTGATGATGCGCCGGAGGCCCGCCGGACGCACTCCGCTCAGGTGGAACCCGCCGAACACGGCGTGGAGTTGCCGACCGGAAGCCTCCCTTGCCGCCTGCGCCAGTTCGACAACGCCGGGATGAGCGCAGCCCGTAATCACCACCGTGCCCTCAGCGGTCTCCACATACAGGGCCTGCTCGACCAACGGCCGCTGCAGCACGCGCGTCGTCCAGACTCCGGGAGCCACCTGCTGTGGCTCTTCCGTCTCCACCACACCGCCCGCCCTCGTCCTGACGTCGCGCAGAAAGGTGGAGGAGAAAGCCGCCGGCGCGTAGACCGTTACCCCCGGGTTTGCGTCCAGCACCGCATCGAGCCCGCCCACATGGTCCCAGTGCATGTGGGACAGCGCCACTGCATCTATTCCGCCGGGGTCAAACCCCAGGGCGCGCATGTTGTCCAGCAGTATCGCCCCCGAGCCGCCCGTGTCGAACAGCACGGTGCTGTCCCCGCCAGAGACAATGCAGGCGAACCCGTGCGCGGTGCGCAGGCCTTCCTCCGTTGCGTAGTTGTCATAAACGACCGTCAGTTCGACGGAACCCATCGGACGTTGCTCCTTCGTGATTTCCACTTGGTCAACCGGCCTGTGTGCTCTGTCAGCACTTCAGTCATCTGTTGCAGTCTTTAGCCTATCCGGCTTCTCCTGCCGTGTCGAGTAGTACTTCCGGCGGCCGTGTGTCGAGGCGTTGACGAGTCCCTCGGCCGAGAGGTGCTCGATGTATTTGACGACCTCGTTTCTGTGAAGCCCCAGGCCGCCCGCAATATCTTCCAGAGTGCAGGGCCGCCGTTTGAGCATGGCCAGCACGTCTTCCCTCTGTGCGGCAAAATCGGGCAGGTCGTGCGTGCCCTTGTAATCGGCGATTACTTCCGTGCGGCCCGGCAGGCTCTCGGCGATGTGCTCCATGCGTTCTTTGGGCACGGGATAGGCATAGTTCTCGGCGGGCGGGCGGCTGACGGTGTTGAGTTGCACCCTGTCCGGTTGGATTTGCTTAATGGCCGCTCCGATGGTTCTGACCTCGGACTCTATGTCGGTCACTCCTCCCAGCAGAAAGACCTCCAGCCAGTACTGCCCCTCATAGTCGTGCCGGAATGCCGTCAGCCCTGCCAGCATCTGGTCAAATGTCAGCTCCGGCGCGGGCCGGTTCACGTACCGGAATATCCGCTGACTGCCCGCGTCCAGGGAAGGCACCACCAGGTCAGCCTGCATCAAGCTGTTTCGCGTTTCTTCTTGCCACAGCAGCGACCCGTTGGTCAGGACGGCGACGGGTATGTCACTCATATTCTTGATGCGACCGATCAGCTCGCCGACCCCGGAGTGCAACGTAGGTTCACCCGAGCCCGAGAGGGTGATGTAGTCCGGTTCGGACGCAAGCCTGGTTTGAAGTTGCTCCAGAACTGCCTCCGGGTTCACCCATTCCCTTCTCTCGATCGTCTGCCGCGTGGTGCGGCCGAGCTGGCAGTAGATGCAGTCGTAGCTGCACGTTTTGAGCGGCACCAGGTCCAGCCCGAGGGACCGGCCCAGGCGCCGCGAGGGCACCGGTCCGAACACAAACGAAATCTCTCCTGCCATCGTCTTCACCGTCCCTTCAATTCGCGGGCTTTCCAGAGCCTGGACGAGCCGTTCACAAGCTTGTCCGAGACAGGCGTTGGGTGCCTGCTTTCCTGGCGTGCCTGTTCGTGGCCTCCGTGCAGCGCCGGATGTGCGAACGGCGCACGGCAGCACTATAGCTGTTGCTCGAGTGAACTGAGGCGTTCGATGGTTTGCTCGGCCACCTTTTTCTCCTTGGCGAAGTAGCGTCCCATCCGCTCGATAAGGCCGCGTCTCTCCTCCGGTGTGTCGAAGTGGTTGAGCAGTCGGTGTGTCCACGCCAGGTTATCGTCCACTTCCAGCAGTATCCGCTCGCTGTCGTGACGGACGGCCTCCTCCGGGCAAACATCGTGGCACTTTCCGCAGCGGATGCACTCCTCCTCCTCCTCGATGCGGGCCGTTTCATCAGCCACCCCGATGGCTCCAACGGGGCATTCTTCCACACAAATACCGCAACCGATGCACATGTCCTCGTTGACCCAGGGCATGAGAACTTCTCCTGTGAAACCGTGTCTATGCTCCTAACACTTTTCGTTCAGTCAAGGCACTTGAGCAGAAGCCGGCGAAAGCGGTTCAGTTCAATCGGATGGGGCTCGACCGGAATCCGCATCCAATCGGAGAAAGCCAGTAGCTCCTCGGGTTTCTCCTGTGACCACCGTTCGAAGAATCCGATGCCGTCCAGCAGGACGGCCCTGTCATTCTGCGGGAATGTTTCGTTCGCCTTGCCGGTGTCCCAATCCCGAAAGATGTGACGCCGGTACTTCACCCAGCCCGGCGTCAGCCAGTAAATCCTCTGACCGTCCGCGGTCTGCTCTCGCTCCTGCGCACCGGCCAGCATGTCCACGCAGTTCTTCGCGGACACCCGCACCGCGGAGGGCAGTTGTTCCCTGAGCAGTGCATCCATGTGGCGGAACGGGTCGCTGTAGTCCACGAAGCACTTCTCGCCGTAGAGCACCAGCACCCTGTCCGCCTCTGCGGCTGCTTTAGCCAGTTGGCGCGAGAGCTGTTCTTCCAGGTCCGGCGGTCTCTCGTGCAGGCCGGGCGCCGTGAGCAGAACCCGCTTTGCATCCATGAAGCCTTCCTCCTGCAGCGCTTCCAGCTCGGGCCGCAGGGTCCCGCACGCTACAACCGCCCAATCAGCAAAAGATCGTTCAGAAGTCACCTCGGTCCTCCCGGGGCCAGGCGCAAGGGGTGGAGCGGGGAAAATGTTCTATCGCTTGAATCATGTTCTACGTGTAGTATAATCTGTTAAGTGAGGAACATCAAATACCCGGGGAGAGCCCGATGGTTCTGGAACTGACAGCGACGCTCGAGGATTATCTCGAGACGGTTTTTTGCCTTGAACGGGAAAGGGGCTTCGCGCGTATGCGCGATATCTCCGAACAACTGGACGTGGCAAAGTCTGCTGTAACTACTGCCATGAAAAGCCTTTCCGAGAAGGGTCTGGTGGATTATGAGCCGTACGAGCCCGTAACGCTATCGGCCGAGGGCCGCCGGCGCGCCGAGCGAATCGCCCTGCGTCACCGGGTGATCGAGGATTTTCTGGAGAACATTCTGGGCCTGTGCGAAGACCGCGCCGGCTCGATTGCGTGCGGCATGGAGCACGCCATTGACCGGGACGCGCTGGACCGGTTCGTCTGCTTTCTGGCCTTCGTGGCCAAACGCGAGGGAGAGGGGGAGAGCTGGCTGGACGAGTTCCGGCGGTTCATCCGTGAGGGCACCGCCGAGAGCACGTGCGAAGAGTGCGTCCAGCAATACCTGGAAGCGGCAGGCATCGAGGCCGGGGTCACCGGTCGTGACCGCACCGCGGGGGCCTCAGATGCCCGAGAGTGAAGAAATGAACGAGACGGCATCGGCGTTCCCGGACGCCGGGGTGGTTCAGAACCGGCGTAGCGTGCCGCGGCATGCTATGGTGAAGCGCGAGAGATGCACGGGCTGCGGCCTGTGCGGGGAACTGTGCCCGACGGGCGCCATACGGGTCACCTATAGGGCGACAATTGTGGTTGACCGTTGCACTGGCTGTGGCATCTGCGTCGAGGTCTGCCCGCTGGGCGCCATCCACCTGATGGCACAGGCGCCGTCACCGGCTGAGGAGCAGTGCAATGCTTGAGTGGGTGAAAGATCGCGAGCATCTGCGAGAGGCACGGCGTGAGCATGCCGATTTCCTCGTGCTGGCGTTCTGGGCGGAGTTTTCGGACGCTGCGCAACGGGCGCTCTCGGAGCTGGAGGAGTTCAGCCGCGAGCACGAGGATGTGCCGGTGTATGTGGTGGATGTAGAGGAGGTCTCGGGCCTGCACAAGGAATTCGACGTGGAAACCGTGCCCACCGTCCTGGCCCTGGAGGACGGGCAGGTGAGCGCCTTCGTCGAGGGCGTGCAGAGCGCCAGGTTCTACGCCGTTCACCTGTCCGGGGCGGCACCGGTCCACGCCGCACAGGGCGGCCGGGGAACCCCCCGCAGGGTCGTCGTCTACAGCGGTCCGGGCTGCCCCGCCTGCGGACGGCTGAAGGCTTACCTGCGTCAGCACGGCGTATCGTTCCGGGATGTGGACATCTCGCGGGACCCCCGCGCCGCAGAGAAGATCGCACGGCGCAGCGGGAAGATGGCCGTGCCACAGACGGACATCAACGGGAGGCTCGTCGTGGGATTCAATCAGGCGCAACTGGACGGTTTGCTCGGGATAGAGTCCGGGAGGGAAGAAGGATGAAGATAAGACCAATTAACGGTCACGTAGTGCTCAAACCGTTGGAAGCCGCCGCGACGACGCCGGGCGGCATTCATCTGCCGGACACCGCACAGGAGGAGCAGAACGAAGGTCGGGTGATCGCCGTCGCGGAAGACGCCACCGAAGAGGTGGCCGTGGGCGATCGTGTGATCTACAAAGGGTTTTCCGGCACCGAAGTCCGGGCCGACGGCGAGGACTATCTGCTGATCTCCTCTGAGGACCTGCTGGTCAAATATGTGGATGCCGACCGAATACCCGGATAGGTTTTGGGTCGGGCTTCGGCGGCCCCGAAAGGAAAGATACCATGACGGAAGCGGAATGCCGGGAAAAAGTGCGTTGCTCCCTGAGTGACAAAACGGGGGTCTTGCGTTTTGACAACTTCGAGATAGTGGATGCTCCAGAATGTGAGGAAACGGCCGACAAGATCGCCGACTATCTGATCGGGCGTGCATTGTCGGAAGTGAAGGCGGACCGCATTCGCGAGATCGGCCGCGACGGCCATTCCCTGTGCGCGAACGTGGTGGCCCAACTGGTGATCGAATCGCAGGAGGTCTTCGTGGGCGGAAAGGTCCTGTGCGGTTCCAAAAGCCAGCGAGAGCGTACCGGGCAACGGCGCAAGGAGGCATCATGATCGCCCAGGAAGCCAAGCCCCTGGAGGAAATTTTGGGGTATCTGGAAGGCAAAGAAAAGGTGGTTATCTACGGCTGCGGCGGTTGCGCGACCGTCTTCCACACCGGTGGCGAGCCCGAGGTCGCGGCGATGGAACAGACCCTTACCGAGAACGGCAAGGAGGTCCTGGCGGCAGTGGCGCCTCCTTTCGGTGAATTCACCTGCTACCTGCCCTGGAGCAGGGAACGGCTGGGCCGTTACAGGGACCAGGTGGAGGACTGCGACGCCTTACTGATGCTGTGCTGCGGCGACGGATTGCAGACAGTCTGGGAGCACATCATCGAGGAAGACTTCGGGCTGGTCAAGCCGCTCTATCCCGCCACCAATCCGATCGGCCACATGGGCGGCGGTCCGGCGCGGTTCGAGGAAAAATGCCAGCAGTGCGGCGAGTGCGAGCTGGGCAGGCTGGCGGGGATATGTCCCCTCACGCAGTGCGCCAAAGGCATGATCAACGGCCCCTGCGGCGGGGCGTCCCGAGAGGGTAAATGCGAAGCCAACCGGGACCAGGACTGCGCCTGGCTGCGCATCTACAGGCGCCTGGAGGCCCTGGGCGAACTGGACAAACTGCGCGAGATACAACCGCCGAAGGACTGGAGCAAGATGACACGGCCCCGGTCTATCGAGGTCGCTCCGTTGGAACTCTGAAAACTTCAATCAACTCTCCCTGACCGGTGAGGTGCGGGCGTGGACACCAGCGAGTGGGAAAAACAGCTCGAACGGCAGAGGAAAGAAAAGGACCTGTTCTTCGGAACCCATCCGCAGTCTCCCATTCCGGACCCGGAGCAACGGGATTTTCCGGGTCTGTCCTATTTCCCTCCCGACCCCGGCTACCGCTTTGTTCTCGATCTGCACGAGAGCCGTGAGAAGGATACGATCGAGATAGGGGATACCGCCGGGCAGACGCGCAGGCTGTGGCGATGGGGCGAACTGCGATTTCGTATTGACGGTCGCGACTGTGCCCTTCAGGCGTACAAAGCCGATCCGGACGAAGGGCGCCTGTTCGTGCCTTTCCGGGACGAAACAAGCGGCGACGAGACCTACCCGGCCGGGCGCTACATGGACCTGGAGCCCGGTCTGCATCGGACGGCCGAGGGTAAGTGGGTGGTGGACTTCAACGAAGCCTACAATCCCTGGTGTGCTTACAGCAAAGAGTACGCGTGCCCCTTCGTCCCGCCCGAGAACTGGCTGGACGTGCCCGTTCGGGCCGGCGAAAAACGCTACCAGGACGACATCGAATAGTCGGGTGCCAGAGATGCAAACTTTCCTGTACGACCAGGAGTTCAAGAGAGACCTGCGGGGACAGTCGCACCCGTTCGGCGAAATCGTGGTGCTCGAGACGATCACGCAACCGGGCATGGTCGCCGCCGACATAGGCGGGAACAAGGGACTGACCACCGTGGCTCTGGCGAAGCGTGTGGGACCCAGCGGATGGGTCTATGCGTTCGAACCGGTGCCGGAGTACTTCCAGGCGCTGCAGGGAAACCTCGTGCGCAACGAGGTCAGCAACGTGACCACCTACCAGATGGCTCTGGGCAAGGAAGCCGGAGAGATTGAGTTCTGTAAGGACGGGGGAGGCAGCGGCATCGTGTTCCACGACGGCTGCGGCCGCATCTCCGTGCAGTGCGCGGCCCTTGATTGGATGGTCGCGAACGAAGAACTCCGGCGCCCGGATATCCTGAGTATGGATTGTGAGGGAAGCGAACTTCTGGCCCTGCAGGGCGCGCGTGAGGCTCTGGAGAGCAGGGTTGCGAAGATTTTTTGCGAAATACACCGCGGAAGGCTCGAAGCCCGCGGGCAGTCGCTCTCGGATGTCGTTCAATACCTGGAGAGCTTCGAGTTCGAGGTGATCCCCGTTTGGGTGGACGATCTGGGTCGGGGAGCCACCTACGACGATTGCACGCATATCCTGGCGGTGCGTAGAGACGCCGGCCCGGGAGCCGGAGCAGAAATGGATGCAATCAGGGCCGCTCTTGCTCGCCGCATCTGAGTATGCAATTGGGATACTCGGCGAATCGCGATATCATGTTATCAGGAAGACGGAACACCTGGGCAGGCAATCTTTAGGATTTCCAGCGGAATAACGGATGAGTGATAATACACATACAACCGACCAAGCCGAAGCACGGGCTTTCCATATTATGTGCAAGCCGGCCGGGCCCGACTGCAACCTGCGTTGTCGCTACTGCTTCTACACCGAGAAGGAGGCGCTCTTCGGCGCGGGCGAGCGGCACCGGATGAGCGATGAGGTGCTGGAAGCCTACGTGCGCAAGTACATCGAGGCGCAGTCCGCCCCGGAGGTTAACTTCGCCTGGCAGGGCGGCGAGCCCACCCTGATGGGGCTGGATTTCTTCCGCCGCGCCGTGAAGTTCCAGAAGAAATACGCGCGCGGCAAGCAGGTCACCAATTCGCTGCAGACCAACGGCATCCTGCTGGACGAGGAATGGTGCGAGTTTCTGGCGCGCGAGGGATTCCTGATCGGGCTGAGCATAGACGGGCCGGCCGAGATACACGACCGATACCGCGTGGACCGGGGCGGGGAGCCGACTTTCGATCGCGTCTTTGCCGCCATTAAACGGCTCCAGCGCGCCGGCGTCCGCTACAACACGCTCACCTCCGTCACCGGCCTGGCCGCGGAGCACCCGCTGGAGATATATCGCTTCCTGCGGGACAGCGGCACGCAGTTCATGCAGTTCATCCCCATCGTGGAGAGGGCGCCGGACGAGCACTCCAGTGACCTCGGCCTCCAACTGGCCGAGCCCCGTCCCTGGGAGCGCACCGAAGAGTGCGAGGTGATGCCCTGGTCGGTCAGCGCGCGGCAGTACGGGCAGTTTCTGATCTCCATTTTCGACGAATGGGTAAAGAACGACGTCGGCGAGGTCTTCGTGCAGATTTTCGACGTCTCGCTGGCCGCCTGGATGGGGCAGGACCCGCCGCTGTGCAACTTTGCCCGGACCTGCGGCAACGCGATGATCATCGAGCACAACGGCGACCTCTACTCCTGCGACCACTTCGTTTACCCGGACCATCGGCTCGGGAACATCGTGGAGGACCCGGTCGAGGAGATGGTCAACCGCCCGGCGGTGCGCAACCTGGGTGAGTTCAAGTGGGAGGGCCTGCCGGCGCAGTGCCGGGATTGCGAGGTGCTCTTCGTCTGCCACGGCGGCTGCCCGAAGAACCGCTTCGCGTTGACGGAAGACGGCGAGGCGGGCCTGAATTACCTGTGCGAGGGCTACCGGGAGTTTTTCAACCACATAGATTCCGACATGAAGACGATGGCCAGGCTGCTGCGGCAGGGCCGGCCGCCGGCGGACATCATGCGGCGCAACCGCCGCCGGGTCGCCGTGCCCGCGGGAGGGCGCGGCGGCAGTTTTGCCGGCGTCGGTCGGAACAATCCCTGCCCGTGCGGCAGCGGCAGGAAGTACAAGCACTGCTGCGGCCGTAACATGTAAGACACTTTCTGTCAGTGACATACGGCGATGTACGAGGACGATTTTCAGAAGAGCATCCGGAAGGGCGTTGAGGCGCGGCGGCGGGCCAGAGAGGTCCTCGGCGTGTCGCCTGACTCAGACGCGGCCGACATCAAGGCTGCCTGGCGGCGCCTGTGCAAGAAGTACCACCCGGACCGGAGCCCGGACGACGAGGACGCGCGGCGGAAGTTCGTCCTGGCGACCTGCGCCTACCGCCTGCTCGCGCACGGCGAGCCCTGCAACATGCTGGCGGAAGGAAATGAAGGGCTGGAGCCGGACGACGAGACCGAGCACACGAGCTGGGGATATTTCCTGTGGTGGCGTGACGCGTATTTCGGCTGACGAACCGTCAGGCATCAGAGAGGAGCCTTAACAGTGGCCAAGATTAGTTTTCCGCAGTACCGGAAGGGCAGGAATGGCATCGAGCTTTTCGAGGGCACCATACTGGACCATGCGCACGAGCTGGGCATCGAGATCCCCGGCGAGTGCGGCGGATTGGGGAAGTGCGGAAGCTGCCTGGTGCGGATCGAGCGCGGCGCCGAGTGCTTGAATGAGAAGACGAACGCCGAACGCCTCCAGGACCTGGGGCCGGACGAGCGGCTGGCCTGCCAGGCGCGGGTGGTGGAGCCGGTCGGCCACCTCATGGTCTTCGTCGAAGAGCCCGGAAGGTACACCATTGTGACGGAGACCATGGACGGTGCCGAGATCTCCGTGGAGCCCTCCGTGACGCGCCGGGACGGGCAAGTTGTGCACGCTTCCGGAGCAACGCTCGGTCCCGCCGGGGATCACATCTACGGGCTGGCCCTCGACGTGGGAACCACAACGCTGGCCTTCCAGGTTCTGGACCTCGAAGACGGGCACGTGGTGGCCACGGCGGCCCGCACCAACCCGCAGATCGCCTACGGGAACGACATCATCTCCCGCATCGGACACACGATGCACCACGAGGGGGGCCTGCGGGCGCTGCAGCGGACCGTCGTGAACGGCGTGAACGAAGAACTCGAAGCCCTCGAGGCCGACCATCCCGGCCTGAGCAGCAGCATTTACGACGTAGTGGTGGTCGGCAACAGCACCATGCGCGACATCTTCTTCGGCCGGGATGTCACCTCTCTCGGCATAGTTCCTTTCGAGCCTCTGGATACGGGTCCGGTGGAGGCGCCGGCGGAGGAGCTGGGCCTTGCGGTGAACCCCGCCGCCCGCGTTTACGGCGGAGCGCTCATAGGCGGCCATGGTGGCGCCGACGCCGTGGCGGACGTGGTCGCCAGCCGGATGTGGAAGGGCGACGATGTCTCGATGGTCATTGACATCGGCACGAACGGCGAGGTGGTCATCGGCAACCGGGACCGCATGATGAGCGCCTCCTGCGCCGCCGGCGGGGCCTATGAGGGCGCCACGGTCAGTTCCGGTGTGGGGGCCGTGGAGGGTGCTATCACGGACATCCGATTGGCCGACGGCCGGGTAGAGTATGAAACCCTCGGCGACCGGAAACCGGTCGGAATCTGCGGGTCGGGCCTCATTGACCTGCTGGCCGAGCTGCTGCGCACCGGCCGCATGAGCAGGGAGGCCAAGATCGGGGAGGACTACTGCCTGGTGGACGGCATCTGCATCACCCAGCAGGACGTCTATGAACTGATTACCGCGAAAGCCGGCCTGCGGCTGGATCAGGACCTGCTGATGAAATACTACGGGGTGGAGCTGGAGGAGATCGAGCACATTTTCCTGGCCGGCGGTTTCGGCAACTACATTGACCCCGCCAATGCGGTGGCCATCGGCCTGCTGCCGCCTGCGCCGGAAAAGGTGGTCCGCATGGGCAACGGAGCGCTGGCCGGTGCCCGAGAGATGTTGATCAGCCGCTCCATCCGCACGGAGTCGGAGCGCGTCGCTCGCATGATAGAGCACACCAAGCCGAACGAACTGGAGCCCGAGTTCCCGTACCTGGTGGCGGACAAAATGTACTTCTGAGTCCTTTGGTCGCAGGTTGCAAGATAAGGGAGGGTTGACTGTGCAAGACAAGTTCGATGTCGTCGTCATCGGAGGGAGTGCGGCGGGCCTTACAGCGGCGCTGACCGCTCGCAGGCACTATCACGGCAAGTCCATCCTCGTCATCCGCTGCGAGGAGAACGTGCTCATCCCGTGTGGCATACCTTACACCTTCGGCACCGTGGACGGGCCGCAGGAGAACCTGATACCCGACGCCGTTCTGGATAAGAACGATCTGGAACTGCTGGTGGACGGCGTCCGGGCGGTGGACCGCGAGGCGAAAACCCTCCTGACCGAATCCGGCCGGACTGTCGGATACGACAAACTGATCCTGGCCACCGGCTCGAACCCGGTTGAGCTTCCGCTTGCCGGGGCGGACCTGGGCAATATTTTCGCGGTGAAAAAGAGTGTGCCCCACCTGGAGGAGATGCGTCGCAAGATCGCCGACGCCGATCACCTTGTCATCATCGGCGGCGGCTTCATCGGGGTCGAATTCGCCGACGAGTGCAACAAGGACGGCAACACCCAGGTCACTATAGTGGAGCTTCTGCCCTCCTGCCTCGCGGCGGCTTTCGACGACGAGTTCTGCTCACAGGCGGAGGATATCCTGCGCTCCCGCGACATTGACCTGGTGACCTCCGAGCGGGTGAAAGCCTTCAGCGGGAACGGAAAGGTGGAGGGCGTGCTGCTGGAGAGCGGCCGCACTTTGCCCGCCGCCGTCGTGATCCAGAGCGTCGGCGTCAGGCCCAACTCCGCGCTGGCGCAGGAAGCCGACCTGGAGATCGGGCCGACCGGCGGGGTGGACGTGGACCGCGCCATGCGCACTTCCGACCCGGATATCTTCGCCTGCGGCGACTGCGCCGAGAAGGTCTCCTTCTTCACCGGCGAGCCCAGCCGGCTGTGGCTGGCATCCATCGCCACCACCGAGGCCCGGGTGGCGGGCGCCAACCTGTTCGGCATCACGCGCGCCTACCCCGGCGCCATCGGCGTCTACTCCACCGTGATCGGCGACACCGCCTTCGCCACCGCCGGTCTCACCGAGCAGGCCGCGAAGCGCGCGGGTTACTGCGCCGTCAGCGGCCGATCGGCATCGGTCAATCGCCATCCCGGCAAGATGCCCGGCGGGGTTGAGCTGAATCTCAAGCTCCTGTTCGAGCGACAGACGCGGGTGATCGTCGGGGGCCAGCTCATGGGGGCCGGCAGCGGTGGCGAACTCATCAACACCATCAGCGCCTGCATCCAGCAGCGCATGACGGCCGACCAGATCGCTACGTTCCAGACGGGCACCCACCCCGCGCTGACCGCCTCGCCCATCGCCTACCAGTTGGTCAACGCGGCGGAGGACGCCATCGGCGCCATGGACGGCTGAGTAGCTCTTCTTCGCTCTAATGCGGGTCGGCCGGGGCATCTTGCTACGCCCCGGCCGATTCGTTATTATCCTGTTTGGGGGCCATTCCCAACTTCACTCGGCTGAGTGTGTGTCATGATTGATCTAAAGCTTATCGCCGCATTCACTTTGATGTCGGCCCTTGTGGTTGGCTGCGCCTCCGCCGCAGAGTCCCCCGCGCCTCCGGGCAAGGACCTGACGGTCTATCACCTGGGCAACAGCCTGACCCGGTGCATACCACTGGAACGGTTGGCCGAACTCTTCAAGTCGGTTGACGGCCGGTACGATTACGGCATGCAGCTCGGGGGAGGCCACCGGCTGGAGCAGCACCTGAGCATGCGTAACCACGGCAACGCGCCCGGCGAGGGCAGTTACAACATCAAGGCTCCGTATGGCAAATGGGATCATGCGTTCCGGAACCGCAAGTTCGACGCCGTTATCATGCAGACCTACAAGAGTGAGCTGGATGAGCCGGAGAAGGTTCGCCCGCGCTGGCCCTACTACACCGCGGGCAGCCTCCAGGCGGCCGGCAAGTTCATTGATTACGCCCGCGGCGACGTCGAGCCCGGCGACAGCCCCTGGTACCGCGCGCACCCGAACACCGAGAACGTGGCCACGGACCGTTTCTACATCTACGCCATCTGGCCCACCGTCGGCGACATTCTGGAGCAGGAGGGCGAGAAGACCTACGCCGGCTACTGGCGTGCCGAATACAGGGGGGAGGTCCAGGCGTGCGCCGACTTCTTCGACAAACTCGTCACCCGCCTGAACGAGCGACACCCCGATCTGCCCGTGCCGGTGCGCATGATACCGTCCGGACACGTGCTGGCCGCGCTGGACGTGAAGATACGGGAGGACCGGCTGCCGGGTATCGAGGCGTTTTACGCCCGCAACCAGGCGTATTTCATGAAGTCACGCCGCAACAACAAGAAGGTCTCCGCTTTCAATCCAGACGAGTTCGTCCGCTCCGCCGGAGTGCTGAATTTCTACGCCGACGGCGTTCACATGAACGACCAGCCGCACAACGGCCGCGACTCCGGCACCATCGGCTCCTACGCCACCGCCGCGACCCATTACGCCACGCTGACCGGCGAGAGCCCCGTGGGCCTCACCGTCGAGCCCTACGAACAGTTCAACCCCGAGGCCGACGCGGAGTTGATCGAGGCCATTCAGGAGACCGTGTGGGATGTAGTGAACGACAACCCTCACACCGGCGTGAGTCCCGAAGAGCTTTCCGAGTAAGCCGGCAGTCCGGCAGGCACCTACTTTGATGGAGAGAAACCGTGGCCGAGAAGCCGAACATCCTGCTGATCACCGCCGACCACCTGGACTGGCATACCATCTGCAACCGCTCCGAGTGCAAGACGCCCCGCATGACGCGCTTTGCCGCGCAGGGGATGAGTTTCGAGCGCAGCTACACGCCCATCAGCCTCTGCTGTCCGGCGCGCGCCATGCTGCTCAGCGGCGCCTACCCCTGGCACAACGGGGTCTTCAACCAGGTGCACGTGCCGGAGTCCACACACCCGGACATGTTCCCGGACGTCATCACCTATTCCCATCGTCTGGGCGATGTCGGGTACGAGAGGGCCTACGTCGGCAAGTGGCACGCCAGCCAGGTGCGCGGGCCGGAAGATTTCGGCTACCGCAAGCTGGACGTCGAGGGACGAAAGGGCGATGAGCCGCGGCTGGTGGACCCGCAATACGTGACCTGGCCCGGCGGCGACCGGTTCCTGATGTGGGCGGGTGTGGAGGGCTCCGAGGACGACCTGCCGGAGAAGCGCCTGGCCGACGCCGCGATCGGAGGCATTCGAGAGCTGACCGGGGGCGAGGAGCCCTGGCTGTTCGAGGTGCACTTTCCGCAGCCGCACGATTCCTACACGCCGCTTCTGAAATACCTGGAGCAGTATTCGCCGGAGGAAGTCGAGCTGCCCCGCAGCTACTACGAGGAGACCTTCGAGGGCAAACCGGCGCTGCTGGCCCGCGAGGCCGAGGGATGGACCGGACTGAGCGAAGAGGAGTTCCGCGAAGGGCTGCGCCATTACTACGCCTACTGCACCCAGCTCGACGTGCAGATAGGCCGCGTGCTGGACGCACTGGACGAGTCCGGTCGCGCCGAGGATACGCTGGTCGTTCTGGCCTGCGACCACGGGGACCTGGTGGGCGCGCACCGGATGTTCATCAAGGGCTGGATGCCCTACGAGGAGACGCACCGCATCCCCATGGCCGCCCGCTGGCCGGGCGTGATCGAGCCGGGATATTCCACGGACGCGCTCGTCCATCTGCACGACTGGGCGCACACCTTCGTCTCCCTGGCAGGGGCGGAGCCGCTGCCGCACGCCGGCGGCAAGGACCTCAGCCCGCTCCTGCGTGACCCCGAGGCGGTCGAACCGGAGATGCCCGACCATATCCTGAACGTCTACTACGGCGGCGAGCTGCTTTACACCCAGCGCATTGCCATCGGGCAGCGGTACAAGTACGTCTTCAACGGGTTTGCGCAGGACGAGCTTTACGACCTGCAGGAGGATCCGGGCGAGCTGCACAATGTGATTGACGACCCGGAATACGCCGAGGCCGTCCGCGAGACGCGCGACGCGCTGTGGGAACTGATGATGCAGCACGAAGACCCTTACGCGCAGCACCGCTACGGCGCGCCGCGTTACCTGGAGGGTCACAGCGAGGGCAAGGACCTGGAATACCGCCGGGAGATTGCCGCCGAGTTCAGAGGGCGCGCATGGCTGGACAGGTGGAAGTGGCTCACCGAAGACCGGGATTGAATGTGCAAGCACTCAGAAGGAAGGACGCCATGAGCGAGCAATACAAGGTAGCCATCATTGGCTGCGGCAGGCGGGGCCACCGCCACGCGCGCGGTTACGTGCAGGATGAACGCTGCACGGTCGCCGCGCTGGCGGACGTGGACGAGGAGGCGGCGCAGAACCTGGCCGAGGAGTATGACCTGGATGCGGAGATTTACACCGATCACCGGGAGCTGCTCCGGCAGGAGCAGCCGGACATGGCCAGCATCTGCCTTTGGACGGGCCTTCACCTGCCGGTCCTGCGGGACTGCGTGGAGGGCGGCGTGAGAGCGGTTTTCTGCGAGAAGCCGATGGCCCCCACCTGGGGCGAGTGCCTGGAGATGGCCGAACTGGCGCGCGAGAACGACGTGCAGCTCACCTTCTGCCACCAGCGCCGCTTCCTGGCCGGTAACCAGCAGGTGCGCCGCTGGCTGGAGGAAGGCATGTTCGGCGAGATCAAGCGCATCCAGATGTTCTCGCCGCGCAATCTGCTTGACTGCGGCACCCACTCACTGGACCAGGCGTTTATGTTCAACCGCGAGTGCCCGGCGCAGTGGGTGATGGGCCAGATAGACGTGCGCGAGGCGCCGGAGAGCTTCGGCATCCCGCGCGAGCACGTGGCCCTGGGCTACGTGCGCTGGGAGAACGGCGTGCGCGGAGTGCTGGAGGTGGGCGAGGACTCCGAGAAGCCCACGGGCGTGCGGATCATCGGCACCAAGGGATTCCTGGAAGTGAGCTGGAAGGGCGACGTGGGCCCGGCCGCGCTCTACGACGATCCCGAATGGAGCCCGCCCGAGTTCGACGACGTGGATGCCATGGCCCTGGCGGTGGCGGACAATCTGGACTGCCTGGAGAGCGGCGTCGAGCCCGAGCTTTCCTACCAGAAGGCCCTGCGGGCCTCGGAAGTGATCTTCGCCATCTTCGAGTCCAGCCGCAGCCGGGCGCGTATCAGGCTGCCCTTGCAGACCCGTGACTCGGCGCTGCTGACCATGCTGCAGGAGAAGGAGATCGGCCCGGAGGCGTGAAGCGCCACATTTTGCTGAACAAGGATTGCCCTGTAAAGGAGGTCGCGATGAAGGTGCCAATGGCCGCGCGGGCGCGCGGAGCGAAGAACCTGGATGTGGAGAAGTTCCTGCCCTGGATCGCCGGGTTGGGTTACACCGGCGTGGAGGTCGGCATGGGTGTGTTCGAGGACGCGCCGGGGCCGGAGGAGTTCCGGCAACTTGCAGACTCCGCCGGCCTGTCGGTCTGCACGTTCATGGGCCAGCGCGCGATGCTGCGGGACAACCTGGATGAGGTCGCCCGGTATTGCGATATTCTGGGCTGCCGCTATGTCGTCATGGCATGGGGCATGGCCGAGAGCGAGGAGGAATGGCGCGAACTTGCCGCCGAATACAACGCCACCGGCGCAGCATACCGCGAGCGCGGGCTGCAGTACTGCTACCACAACCACGATCACGAGATCGCCACGGAGTTCCACGGCACCTGCGCGCTGGACATCTTGCTGGAGGAGACCGATCCGGAGAACTTCCGCCTGCAGTTGGACCTGGGCTGGGTGAGCTACGGGGGGCAGGACCCGATCGAGTTCCTGAAGGAGCACGAGGGCCTCTGCCCGGTGGTGCACCTGCGCGACGTGGGCGATCCCGACGAGCGCGGCGAGTGGGGCCCCATCGGCGAGGGCGTGCTGGACGTCCCGCAGATGGTCACCACCGCCGTGGACGGAGGCGCCGATTGGGTGATCCTGGAGCAGAAGGCCCTGGGTGATCTCACCCGGAACGGCGGCATCGAGGCCTGCGCCGAGTATATGCGCAGCGTCGGCCTGCTCTGAGTCTCAGCCCGGCAGGCCGCCCTCTCAAAGCGACCGGACCGTTTGAAATCGGTCCGGTTTTTGCTAAAATGCAGAATCTCCGGCCGTTGGCGTGTGCCTTCTGTCCGATCTTTCCCCGACGGTTCGCTTTCATCTACTGCATTCTCCGATTGCAACAACTATGGCAGGTAACGAGATACAGTCAATACAGGGAACGGAAGACCTTCTGCCCGAGCAATGGGGCTACTGGCGCAGGCTCTACGGAGCCGCGAGCCGGCTGTTCGAGCGGGCCGGCTACGGTCAGCTCCGCACCCCCGTGCTGGAGGACGCCCGGCTGTTCATCAAGGGTACCGGCGAGACCACGGACGTGGTGGAGAAGGAGATGTACACCATCCCCGCAGGGGAGGGCGAGAGCGTAGCCCTGCGGCCGGAAGGCACGCCCGGCGTGGCCCGCAGCTACCTGGAGCACAGCCTGCACAAGCAGGTGACTTTCCAGAAGTTCTACTACATCGGTCCCATGTTCCGGCACGAGAAGCCGCAGAAGGCCCGGCTGCGCCAGTTCCACCACGCGGGCGTCGAGGCCATCGGCAGCGGCAGCCCGCTGCTGGATGCCGAGACCATCCTGCTGGCCGACGCGGTCTTCCGCGAGATCGGCCTCGCCGGATACGAGGTGGTCGTTAACTCCATCGGATGCGAGGAATGCCGGGCGGACTACCGGCGACAGGTGCGGGAGATGCTGGGAGACCGGGTGGAGGAACTGTGCGAGGACTGCCGGCGCCGGCTGGACAGGAACGTGTTCCGAGTCCTGGACTGCAAGAACGAGCAGTGCAGCGCCATCACCGCGGAGCTGCCGCCGGTGACCGAGTTTTTGGACGACGACTGCGCGAAGCACTACGACGCGGTGAAGGGCGCGCTGCGGTCGAACGGGCTGGAATTCACCGAGGACCCGAAGCTGGTGCGGGGGCTGGACTACTACACCCGCACGGTCTACGAGTTCATCCACCCCGGCCTGGGCGCGCGCAACGCCATCTGCGGCGGCGGGCGCTACGACAACCTGGTGGAGCTGCTGGGCGGGCCGTCGTTGCCGTGCGTGGGATTCGCGATAGGCGCAGAGGCGACGATTCTGGCCATGGAGAGCGAGTTGGGACCCGCCGGGGACGCATCGCCGCGGCCGGACGTGTATGTGGTCTGCTTCGACGACGAGGCGCGGGCGCCGTGTTTCGACCTCGTGCAGCGGCTTCGCGGTGCCGGAATCGGTGCGGAGATGGACTACGAGGACCGTAGCGCGAAGTCCCAGATGCGCACCGCGGACCGGCTGGGGGCGAAGCTCTGCTTCCTGATCGGTGGCCGCGAGCTGGAGCAGGACCAGGTGCTGATCAAGGATATGGCCGAGGGAAATCAGTGGAACGCGCCGTGGGAGGACGCCGCGGCCGAAGTCAAGAAGTGCCTTGCGGACGGCGAGTAACGGGGAGTGACCGAGCACGAACCAGGATTCAGAGGCGACATGCTGAAGCGAACACACAGGTGCGGCGAGCTACGGGTAGAGGATATCGGATCCGAGGCGGTTGTGAGCGGATGGGTGGCCAACTGGCGCGACCACGGCGGGCTGGTCTTCATTGACCTGCGCGACCGCACGGGCATCACGCAGATCGTCTTCCGCCCGGAGGTGGACGAGGCGTTGCACGCGCAGGGCCGCGAGCTGCGCAACGAATACTGCATCAGCGTCCGCGGCAGCGTGGAGAAGCGGCCGCCAGAGATGGAGAACCCCGACATCCCCACCGGGCAGGTCGAGGTGGTGGTGCGGGAGATGGAACTGCACAGCGAGAGCGCGACCCCTCCGTTCGAGGTGGATTCGGCGGAGGAGGTGTCCATGGAGGTGCGCCTGCGCAACCGCTTCCTGGACCTGCGCAGCCGGCGGATGCAGGGCAACCTGGAGTTCCGCCATCGCCTGATGCAGACCGCCCGGCGATACCTCGACGAGAGCGGCTTCATCGAGGTGGAGACGCCGTTCCTGACCAAGAGCACGCCCGAGGGGGCGCGGGACTACCTGGTGCCCAGCCGCGTGAACCCGGGCAAGTTCTACGCACTGCCGCAGAGCCCGCAACTCTTCAAGCAACTCCTGATGGTGGGCGGGCTCGACCGCTACTTCCAGATCGTCAAGTGCTTCCGCGACGAGGACCTGAGGGCCAACCGCCAGCCCGAGTTCACGCAGATTGACCTGGAGATGTCCTTCGTTGACGAGACCGACGTCATGGAGGTCAGCGAGGGCATAATGGCGCGTTTCTTCGGGCTTCTGCCGGACCGGTCGCTGGATCTGCCGCTGCCCAGAATCAGCTACCACGACGCCCTCGAGCGCTACGGAACGGACGCCCCGGACCTGCGGTTCGGGCTGGAGATAGGGGACATCTCCGACATCGCCGCCGGGTGCGAATTCCGCGTGTTCAGCGGCGCGGTTGCCGACGGCGGGCAGGTGCGCGGCATCTGCGTGCCGGGCGGCGCCGATATGCCGCGCAGCCGGGTGGACGGCCTGGTGGACTGGAGCCGGGAACTGGGCGCCGGCGGCCTGGCCTGGTTCAAGGTGCGGGAGGGCCAGGCCGGGGGCGGAATCGCCAAGTTCTTCAGCGAGGGCGAGATAGAGGCTATCCGGGAGCGTTTCCGCGCCGAGGACGGGGCCATCCTGTTCTTTGTCGCCGACCGCCGAGGGGTCTGCAACCTGGTGCTCAGCCACCTGCGGCTGCGCCTGGGGCGGGAGCTGGACCTGATACCGCCGGGCAGGGACGCCCTGTGCTGGGTCGTCCAGGCGCCGGCATTCGAGCGGGACGAGCGCACCGGCGAGCCGACCTTCGTCCATCACCCGTTCACCGCGCCCTACGAGGAGGACGTCGAGAAGCTGGAGAGCGATCCGATGTCCGTGCGCACGCGGAGCTACGACATCGTGATGAACGGGCAGGAAATAGGCGGGGGGAGCATCCGTATCTCCAGCTATGACCTGCAGATGCGTATGCTGCGCATACTGGGCTACACCGAGGAGGAGGTCGAGGATCGGTTCGGCTTCCTGATGCAGGCGCTGCGTTACGGGCCGCCTCCGCACGGCGGAATTGCGTTCGGCTTTGATCGCACGGTCATGGTGCTGCTGGGCATTGAGGACCTGCGGGAGACGATCGCCTTCCCGAAGACCCAGCGCGCGGTCTCCCTGCTCACCGGCGCGCCGGGCGAGGTGGACGAGGCGGTGCTGCGGGAGCTTGGATTATCCCTGGACCTTGACTGAGAACGGCGGGGATGCCTTTCCGGCGCGTCCCCGCCGTCTCAATCCCTGCTGCTCCTCGATCGGTAGTCGAGGGCGCTTCACTCAGCGGCCCCTGCGTCCACGATGGTGCGGTCCGCGGGGCAGCTCGTCGTAGGGGCATTCCTCATACCCCGGGCACTCCCGGTAGCCGGGCCGCATACCCGTATCAGCCCAGGGGGGCGGGCCGAAACGGCCGCGTCCCCGGAAGGGCATACCCCGCGGGGCAAGGCCGCGCCCGCGAAGGCCGGGATGCATCCACCGGCCCTGCGGCTCTCCCCAACGCCCTGCACCGGGCCACTGCGGCGCGAACCTATGTCCTTCGCGCTGCCATGGCCCTCCGCCGCGCATGCCGGGGCGGCGTTCGTAGCGGGGCAGTGCCCCTTCGGCCCGCGGTCCGGGCCGGCGTTCGCGCAGCATGGGACGGCGGCCGCGCCCGCGCCCGCGCTGTTGCGGCATCATACGCGGGGCGTCCTGGTCTGCGCCACGTCGGCTCTGCAGGTAACGCTGCAGCAACCTGCGCCTCATCTGCTGCCGGAGTTCATCGCCCCGCGGGGCGGCCTCCGGGTGCCGGGCTTCGGGTCCGCGGCGCATGTGTCCTTGCTCGCGCTCGCGCGGACCGGGCATCTCGCCGGCCTCGGGACGGCGCTCCCGGAGCATCCGGCGGCGTCTGTCGCGCAGCAACTCTTCGCGGCCTTCTTCCGGCCTGCGCTCGCCGCGCTGTTCGAGCCGCCGGCGCGGTATCTCCCGTCCTTCGCCCTCTTCGGCCTCGGGACGGTGCTCCCGAAGCATCTGGCGCCTTCTGTCTCGCAGGCGTTCCTCGATGCCTTCCGGCCGGTCTTCGCGGCGCTCTTCGCGCCACCGGCGGCCCCTCTCCCGCCTTTCCGCCTCTTCGGCTTCGGGGCGCCGTTCACGACGGGCACGCTGCCAGCGCCGCGCGTGGTCCTGCAGGGCTTCCACGACGGCGGGCCTCTCGGAGGTCAGGGTGAGTTTAACCCCGTCGTCCGTTCTGACCACCTCCACATCCACGGTGCCGCTGGCGAGAAGCCGCCCAAGCATCGCATCGGGTATCTCACGCTCGACCTGCTCCCGGCGCCGCCGGGGCGGATCGTCCTGTGCCAGCGCGAGTCCGCCGGCCAGGCAGAACAGTGTTACGACAGCTACCATCAACACGGCTGTACGGTTCTTCATCTTCCCTTCCTCCCGTCTGAGTTACGTTGCAACGCACCGCTTCCCGTCGGGTCAACCCGAGTTGCCGGCTCGGACGGGTTGCTGTGCGTCATTCCCGATCCTCCCACTCGTTACGATTCCAGTGCCCGTCAGGATGCCGGTCCCGCCACCGTTCGTGGGGGGGCTCCTCACGGTGGGGGTCCGGATGACGCCGTGAGTCCGGGGGACCACGGAATCCGCGGCGGCGGTCCTGGGCGCCCCGGTGGCGTCCCATTTGCCGCATCCCCTCCAGCCATTTGCGTCGTTGCTCGGGGGAGAGCAGGTCACGCGTCTGGTGCATGTGCTGCACCACAAGCTCGCGGATGCGGCCCTGGATGCGGTCTATCCGTTCCCGGTACTCGCGTATTGCGTTTTCATCAGGTTCCTCCTCTGCCATGAGTGCCAGCAGTCGGTCGCGTTGCTCTTCCAG
The DNA here is from genome assembly GCA_964448935.1 of uncultured candidatus Brocadiaceae bacterium. Lineage (GTDB taxonomy): Bacteria > Planctomycetota > Brocadiia > SM23-32 > SM23-32 > CAYVBE01. The sequence continues at coordinate 28,101 of CAYVBE010000005.1, read as the reverse complement.
CTCCTGGCGCTGTTCCGAGATTTCCTGTTTGAGCCGGTTGAAATCCTCCTGGAGGGCGCCTTTCTGCTCGTCGGTAAGGCGTACGTTCCGCCAGAAGTCGCCGCCGGCAGGGCGCTCGGCATCAGCGCCGTCTTCGCCGGTGACCACGTTGTGCAGCCAGATGCCGACGAAAGCGATGTTGAAGGCCAGTGAGAAGATCAGCAGAAGTGACAGGGCTTTATTGTGCATGGTTTCCCCCGTTCAGGTCTGCATCGTCAACCAGCCCCAGGTAGAGTTCCGCCAGCGAGCCCTGCGGGGTGGCGGAAAGCGGATCAATGGCCATCTGGTCAGGCGTTTCCTCGGCACCGGCAAAGCCCCGCGACGCTGCGTTGCCGGCCAGCAGCCCGAACCCGAGCCCGACGGCCAGGACCAGCAGCGCCGCAACGCGGAAGAACGCCTGCTGCCAGGTGGGATCGAGGGTGAGAATCTTGACCGGCGTCTGCCTGCCGGCGGCGGCCCTCCGAACTCGGGCGGCGAAATCGCCGGGCACGGACGCGTGCGGCTGGGAGTCCAGCAGTTCGGCCAGGCGTCGGTGTTGGTCATAGACGCGGGCGCACCGGGTACATGCCGAGAGGTGCTCTCGCACCTCCTCGCGTTCCGGCGGGCTCAGCTCGCCGTCCATATATCGGCCGAGCCGCTCTTGTATCTGTTCGCATCTCATCGGGTTCCTCCATTCTTTTAAACGAGACCCCGGCGGTTTTCCTGCGGTCGTTTTTTGCTTCCCATCACAGAAGGTGCTCGAGACTCTTCCGCAGCGCGCGGCGGGCGCGGACGAGCAGGCTGTCCACCGCGCCCGTGGTGCAGTCCAGTGCTTCGGCGATCTCTTCGTAGCGCAGGTCTTCGTAGTGCTGGAGCACCAGCGCCATTCGCTGCCGCGCCGGCAGATCGTCTATGGCCTTTCGCACAAGATCGCTCGTTTCCTCCCGGACCGCAGCCCGGTCCGGTTCGTTGACGGGGTCGGCCCTGCGGGGTGCTTCGGGCAGCGCCTGGGGTTCGGATTTCCGGTAGGTGTCCACACACAGGTGCCAGACGACGTTGTAGAGGTAAGTGGTGAACTTCGCCGTCGGCCGGTAGCGGGATGCGCCGGCAAGTATCTTGAGGAACGCCTCCTGCGCGATGTCCTCGGCCCGTGCGGTGTTCCCCACGAAGTGATACGCGGTGTTGAGCGCGGTCTCCTGGTGGCGCCGCACCAGGTCTTCGAAGGCGTCCATGTCGCCGTCGGCGGCACGCACCATGAGTTCTTCGTCGGTGCTCATGTGGTTCTCCCGTGAGGGCCGAGGGTCTCGGCGACCAGCACGAGCGGCATCAGAACTGCTGGCCAGGGCGCCTGTGCGTCCATCGCTTCACCGGTGTAAGCCCGCAGGGCTCTCGTCGGCCAACGTGCCGGGTGTCTTTCAACTATAGCAGGAGGGCCGGGAAATGCGCAATGCCGGATTGAAACCGGCGGCCACTGCAATACAATGGTACCTCTGCTCAAGGTCAGGGAGGCACCGCAAGAGCCGGTGAGCGCTCAACGCATATTGTTCAGTGCCGGGGACGACTCCGGCGACCTGCACGCGGCGAACCTCATGCGCGCCATGAGGCGGCTGCGGCCGGAGCTGGAGTTCGTGGGCTTCGGCATGGAGGGCATGAGGGAGGCGGGTCTGCATCCGCTGGCCGAGGACCGGGGCAGCGCCATGTGGCTGCGCAACCTGCTGCACCTGGGCCACCTCCGCCGAAGGTTGCATCTGTGCAGGACGGCGTTGCGTCGGGGAGAGTTGGACCTGGTGGTGCCGGTGGACTACGGCGGGTTCAACATGTATCTGTGCCGCGAGGCCACCCGGCAGGGCGTTCCGGTTTGCTATTTCATACCGCCGCAGGTCTGGGCGCACGGGCGCTATCGGCTGAAGAAGCTGCGCAAGTGGACCGATCGCGCGGCGCTGATCTACCCGTTCGAGCCGGCGCTTTACGAGCAGTACGGCGTCGAGGCGCGGTACGTCGGGCACCCGCTTTTCGACCAGATCGAGCAGCGGCCGCCCTCACCCCAGGTGGTGTCCGCCCTGCGGGACCGCTTCGGCCACAGGCTGGTGGGGGTCTTTCCGGGAAGCCGGGAACAGGAGATCGAGGCGCACCTGCCGCTGATCGTCGAGACCTGCCGGCGGGTGGGCGCCAGGATACGGGCCGTGCAGTTCGCGCTGCTCTGCCCGCGCAAGCTCCGGCCGCAACTGGCCAGCATGTTGACGGAGTGCGGAATCGGCGTGGCGATGCTGGAGGAGGTGCAGCCCATCGAGCTGGCGCGCGCGGCGTACGCCTGCATCACAAAGTCCGGCACCATCACGCTGGAGATCGCCAGCCAGGGCACGCCGATGGTGATATTCTATCGGCCGTCGCCGATCGTCTATTTCCTGGCGTGCGGTCTTGCGGACACGCCGTATTTCGGAGTGGTGAACGCGCTGGCGGGGCGGGAGATATGCCCGGAGAAGGCCATCGTGGCCGAGGACGCCGACTGGCTGACCGATCAGACGCTGGCGCTGCTGGGCGACCCGGAGGCGTACGCCAGGTGCCGGGAAGGCATCCTTGAGATGATGGAGGGGTTCGCCCGTCCCGGAGCCTGCCAGAGAGCAGCGGAATACGCGCTCGAGATGCTGTGACCCGCGCTGCGGCGGGCGAATAACGCCGGACCTCAGAAGCCCAGCCGGCGTAGCGCGTCCTCGGCCTCCTGCGCCTGGGGTGACTCGGCGAAACCGTCCAGCACTTCGTCGTAGTATTGCCGCGCCTGTTCAATGAGGCCGAGATCGGCGCACGCCTCGCCGGCGTCCGCCAGCAGGACGGGCACGAAGTTGGGGTCACGCCCGAAGCTCAGGTAGATGTCCGCCCGCCGTCGCGCTTCCTCGGCGTCGCCCTTCAGCAGCAGCGCCCAGACCCTGAGGTGGAAGGGGCGCCCCTCCAGGCGCAGGGTGGGGTAGTGCCACAGCAGTTCGTCGAGCTGTTCGAGCGCCGCCTCGTGCTCGCCGGAGCGCAGGTATGCCTCGATCTGCTGGTAGGCGACTCCCTGCACCAGGGCCTCCGGCTGCTCGGGCACGAACTTCGCATTGCCTTCCGCCTGCCGATAGTGCTCCAGCGCTTTGTCCAACTGCTCCTGCGGCGCGCGCTCCTCTCTGCTCAGGATGAGCGCCCGGTCGGGCTGCGTGCGGCGGAACTGCGCGTGGGTCTCGTTGCGGTAGCTGTCACCGACCATGATCGTGGCGCGGCGCAGGTCGCGGGCATCGCCGTCCGCAAAGTCCACCTGCAGCTTCACGCACTCGTGTCGGGCTTGCTCCGGGCGGAAGGCATGGTTCAGGTAAAGGTCGGCCAGCGCGAAGCGCGCCTCCAGGCGCCGCCCCCGGTCACCTTCCGGCACTCCCTCACGGGCCAGCTTGAAGTACCGTTCGGCCGCGTCGTAGCGCCCCGTCCGGTCTCGATGGTGACGCCCCAGGAACATGGCGACCTCGTGGAAATCCGCGGGGTTCAGGTCATCACGCCTCTTCTCCAGCCGCTCTGCTGCCGCCACGGCTTCCTGCTCGCGCTCGATTTCCAGAAACAGGTGCCACGCGCCCAGCAGCGACGGCGTGGGCAGGCGGTCGAAGTTGTAGCCCCTGATGGACTCATAGAACGCGTTCAGTTTCGGCGCCCGGAAGTCCAGATCGTCCCATATCGGCTCCGCGGCGACCCTTTTGGTGCACACCGCCCGCCGCCCGGACGAGGAGGTGATCCTCAAGGTCACATTGTAGGTCTCGGTTGCCAGATACGTGTGCTTCGGTCGGGCCTCGGTGGAGGTCTGCCCGTCTCCGAAGTCCCATTCGTAGCGCTGGACGAGCTGGTCGGCGGCAACGCCGCTGTGGGAGGTGAACCGGACCGCCACCATGCGGGCCTTGGCGGCCTCGCAGTATCTCAGGGGCTCGTAGCTGAAGTCCGCGCAGATGTAATGGCCGTATTGCTGGCACTCGACGGGCGTGGCGGGGGCGACGGCCGGAAAGGCGGCTTCCGGAATCACCCGGAAGCGCCGCTCGCCAGGCGTCACCCAGGCCACCCCCCCCCGGCGGTTGCCGTGCCGCACAAAATGGGCAAAGGTGAGCTTGTGCGTGCCCTGCCGCAGCTCAACCGAGCCGTTGTGCTCGCCCTGCCGGCCCGCCCATATGTTGTGGTAACCGAGCCACTTCGCCACCACGGCGTCGTCAATCAGTAGAAAGGCGGGGCCCTGGCTGAGCACGGCGAACCGGTAGGTGCCGGGCTTGGAGCAGTTCAGGTAGCCGCGATAGAGGGCGACGTATTCGTGCTGGGGCCCCCAGGGGTTGTAGGCGTCGAAGACCTGCGGCCAGAAGTCCGCACCGTAGGGTTTCCCCGCCTCCTGGATCGCTTTCCACGCCCTCTCCCAGGAGTCCGGGTTGCGGTTCCGGGGCATGGGCAGCGTGTAATAGATCAGTCCTCTGGCCGGCACCTGCTGCGGGGCGGCGTCAGCGTTGGGATTGTCGTAGTACACGGCGTGATAGCCCGCCTCCCGAGCGGTCTCGAAGGCCACCAGGTAGCGGCCGTCGGAGGTCCCGTGAATCACGCTGAAGGGCAGGACGTTGCCGGCGGGACCCACCACCCGGATGTCCTTGCCCCCGTGGTCCGTGCCGGCCCGCACGTGGATCCACACGCTGGCGGCGGGCGGATTGGGGCGCGGGCCGTCGTCGAACCTCAGCAGGCTGCGGAACCGCCAGCGGGCATCCCACCACGCGGGCTGCTCCTGGGCAGAGGTAGAGCTACCACAGACCGCTGCCACCAGCAGAAGTGCCAGGGCGAAACCGGATCGGAAGGAGGGCATCACGTAGCTGTATCTCAGGGGTCAAAGACGGGGAAGCCGTCCTCGGTCGTCGGGGCCGGCTTCGGGGTCTCGGGCGCGGGCTCTTCCGGCGGCTGCTCTTCGGCCGAGGGCGTTTCCTCCTCGGGCTCTTCCATGCCGACTATCTCCAGCCGCACGTTGTCGAAGTAGTAGTTGCCCGGCCGCCAGTAGGCGTAGAGTTGCACCTGCAGCACCTCGGCCTCGAGGGATTTGCCTCCCAGCGTGCTTTTGGAGCGCCCGGGGTGGAACAGCCGCGCGTAGCGCCGCCACTGCTCGTCGCAGGGGTCCAGCGTCATCGGCGCGCGGTAGGCGTTGCGCCGAACCGTCCGGACGCCGTCGCCGGTTTCTATCTTCTGGTCGAAGAAGCCCTTGATGAACACCATGGGTTCGCCGCTGGTATCCTTGTCCGTCCGCGCGTCCACGCTGAACCGGTAGATCGCGCGCGGCTTGATGGGCACGTAGTGGCTGCGGTAGTGGACGCCGTGCAGCCCGGCCACGGTGTCGTAGTAGGGCGGCCTGGTGCGGATGCGTTCGGGCGCCTTGGGGACGGGGTTCTCCGGCAGCTTCTGCGGATCAACGCGCCCGTCCTCCGTGGCTTTGCGCACCGCCGCCCTCACCTCGTCGAACCGGCTCTTCCACTGGGTATCCAGCACGTTGGTGAACACGCGGAGGCATCGGTGCCCGTCTGTGCCTCCGGCATGCCAGAAAGTGGTCAGCCCGTCCGTCACCTGCCAGCCCTCCGGCCACCACCGGCCCGCCTCGAAGCTGCCGTTGCGCAGAAGGTTTTCCCCGGTGGCGTCCATCTGCATCACGTCGCGGGCGTCCTCGGTGGCGTAGGGAGTGCCGTCGGGGGCCAGCAACTGATCGGCCAGCTCCTCGTCCGATGGGTCGGCGCCGATCGCCGCCAGTGCCGCGATGCACAGCAGTGCGGATGTGGCGAGGCGCGCTCTCATGGGCTCTCCGTGGCGGGGGTGTCCACTTCGGAGAGCGCGCGGAAGTAGTTGCGCACCATCTCCTGGTACTCGTCGGGCACGCTTTCGCTCTGCGCGGCGGATATCTCGTCCCGCAGCTTCTTCGGCAGCAGGGCGCTGCGGTCGCGCGTGAGCTGCTTCTGCTTGTCGGTCAGTTCCTTGACCTCGCGCAGGTTGCTCAGCACGACCTTCTGGTAGCGACCGAAGGTGCCGACCTCCGCCTGCTCCAGGCTTCGCTTCTGGGCTTCCATCAGCTCGATAGTCTCCGGCAGCCGGCCGCGGGGGTGGCGGTATTTCTTCAGCCCGTAGTCCAGGTGACGGGCGGCGTCAATGAGCTGTTGCTGCTGCAGCGCCATTCGCTGGAGTTTCTGCTGGAGGGGGGGCGGGATGGGGCCCTGGAAGCCTTCCTCGCCCATGCCGCTCAGCTTGCCTCCGCCGGTGGAGCCGGTGGCGGTCTCGCTGCTCTGGTCGTCCACCGACCCCTCTTCGAAGGGGTCGGGGGTGAGCCGGCTGGGGGTCTCCCGGCCGCCCTTGCCGGTGGCGACTTCTTCGACGAACTGGCCGGAGGACTTGCCGGTGCGCCCCTCGCCGCTGCGGCCGCCGACCTCCTGGGTGTTGGGCAGGCGGTTGCCGGTCACGCCCTTGGCGCTCATGTTGCTGATCGGCCCGTCCATCGTGCCCCAGCCGGCGCCCTTGTCCAGGCTGTCCATCCAGCCGCTGGTCATGTCGTCGAACTGCTCCTGCATGTCCTCCTCGGCCTCCACCAGGTCGCCGATCAGGTCCTGCAGCTCGTCGGGAAGCTCGGTGATGGGGGTTTCGTAATCCTCCAGCGGGTCCTCCATGGACCAGCGGTCGCTGTCCTTGGTCTCCATCAGCCATTTCTCGATGTTGGTCTCGATCTCCTCCGCCAGCTCCAGCCCGGCCTGCTCGTGGGGCACGGCCATCTCGATGGCCTCCCGCTCGCCTTCCTCGATGGCCTGCTGCACCTCGCTGAAGACCTCCAGGAACTCCTTGGCCTGGGTGGCCAGCGAGAAGTCCTGCGGCGGCAGCTTGCTCAGGTCGGTCACGGCTTCCTGGAAGAACTTGGTCCATTTCTTCTCGGTCTCCAGGATCTCGTTGAGCTTCTGCCTGTCCTCCTCGGTGAAGTCGTCCACCGGGGTTTCGGCAAGCTGGTTGCTCATCTCGATCACGTGCTCCTGATCGTGTTTGAAGTCTTTGATGGCTTCCAGCAGCCGCTCGGCCAGTTGCTCGCCTTTGGTCAGCTCTTCGGGGTGCTGCTCCAGCTCTTCGCTCTGGCCCTGCTGCTGCAGGACGTCGGCCAGCGCGGCGGCAGGGTTTTCCAGCAGTTTCTTCAGCAGGGCCAGCACATTCTCCTCTTTCGCGGACGCGGCTTCGACGCCCTCGCGGGCTGCCTCGGCTTCCTGCACGGTTTCCAGGACCTTCAGCAGTTCGACGGCCTCGCTCACCGGTCCCGCGGCAATGTGGGCCAGCGCCTCGGTCAGGTTGGAACTTTCGCGGACGGAGTAGGCCGTCACGGCGTCGCGCGCCTCGGTGTAGATGCCCTCCTCGGCCTTCCTCAGGGGCTGAGCCCTGAGGCCGAACGCCTCCCAGTCGGGCGTCTCCCCGCCGGGCGGCTGCAGGGCGCGCGTGGCCCGCAGGTTGGCCTCCTGGGCCTTTATCAGCCGGCGTATCACGTCGTGCAGCGCATCGTGCGCCTCCTCTGCGCCGGGCGCGGTGGGACCGTCCTGCGTGACGCGGATGTGGTAGATGCGGCTTCTGCCGGCGCCCTCGTCGTCACGATGCAGTCCGTCGTTGGCCTGCATGTAGTAGGCCAGCGTGACGCCGACGGGAATTTTCAGGTCCGGGACGCTCAGCACGGCCCCCTCGCGCGCGACGGCGGTGCCGGGATCGTAGCTCCAGGAGCGCAGCTTCTCCCAGTCCGCCCCGGCGTTCCGCTGGATCAGCAGGTGAAGCTCCCGCAGCGAGAAATCGTCCTCGGCGGCGGCCAGTAGCGTGACGCTCCCTTCGGGCCCCAGGGAGACGTCCCGCGCCGGTTTCACGAAGTTCACGCGCGGCGGCAGGTCCGGCACGGCCTCGACGTGGCACGGGTGCGGCAGGTTGGGGATGCCGGCGGCGTCCTCCAGATGGATGGTGTAGCGGCCGCTCTGCTCGATCCGCAACCGGCCCGTGAGCGCGCTCTCCCCGGCCTTCATGAGCGGGATTTCCTCACCGGTTCCCTCGGTGTCCCCGCGACCGAGCGTTTCGAACCGGATGTGCCCCTGCCGCACGGGCCGAGAGGGCGTAACCTCGATCTTGACCTCCGTGCCCACCGGCGCCTGCATGTCGCCGGTCGCGTCTTCTTCGGTCTTGTCCGGGAGGCCCGTGTAATCCGGGTAGTTGTAGGAGAGCGTCAGCGAGGCGATCGCCGGGCGGGTGCGCACCTCGATGTTATACCAGGGGGTCAGGGCGTCGCCGGCGCGGACGCGGTACGAGAATCCTTCCTGGACGTTGGCGAAGCGGTAGGTGAAGGCATTGCCGCGGAAGACCATGGCGTCTGAACGCCGTTCGGAGCCGTTGCCGCGCACCTGGATCTGCCCGGCCGGCGGCAGGACACCCCGCACGAGCGCCTCCACGGCCACCGTCTCGCCCTGCAGGACCTCCGCGTCCCCGGGGCTGACCTCCAGCCGGGTGTCCGTGATGGGAGGGATACCGCGTGTGGGGAAGACCAGGCGGTTGAGGGCGTTGCCGAAGTAAGTGCTGAACAGGGCGCCGTAGAGCAGAATCGCGGCCCCCAGCCCGATGGCCCACTTGCCGACCCGCCACAGGCCCCGCACCTCCGGCGGCCGGGGCAGGTCGCGCCGGCTGACCCACTCGGCAGCGTTGGAGAGCTGCGAGTCCACCATGTGGCGGGCCAGCACGTCGGGAAACCGCTCCCGGTAGAGCAGCACGGCGTTGATGATCCGGTTGTCCAGGTCCGGCAGATTCCGCTCCAGGTGGGCCGCGACCATCTCGTCGTTCAGGCTGCGGAACAGCGGATAGATCGCGAACCGCCCCAGCAGCGCCAGAACCACCGCCAGCAGGAGCATTCCGTACGCGATGCGCACGGTCGAGGGCAGGTGAACCAGGTTGTCCACCACGAGCCCCACGATGAGGGCGCTGCCGCCGACGATGAACGTGCGCAGAAGGCCGTCCACGGCCTCCACGGTGCGCCAGGTCAGCCGCGCGCGGTCCACCGCGCGGTACACCTGCGCCATTGCCTCTTCGCGCTGCTCAGCCTCGGTCGCCATCTTCTTTGTCCTCCTCCTCGGGCGGAGGTGTGGGCGGGATCAGCGGTTCCTCCGTGCGCCTCAACTCGACGTCCACGACGATCTCGGTGTTGCCCTCCGCAATGTTATAGCCTCCCAGCGAGGGCAGCGCCACGATATCGAGCGGCTTCAGGTCTGCCTGTTCGCTGGGGGTCCGCCAGATGTAGAAGCGCTTCAGTATCTGCCACTGTTCTTTGGGCCTGTGCGTGGCCCAGATGTCGTAACGGTGCAGTCGTTCCAGCCCGCGCAGCGTGGTGCCGCCGTGCCGCTCTTTGAACACCAGCACGAAGGCCCTTTCGGCGTTGCCCGCGCCGTAGACTATCCGTTGACTGTGAAAAAAGTCGCGCAGCTTATCGGCCCATGCCTGGATAGTTGCGACCTGCCCGGTATGGAGACGCGCGGCCTCTTCGTCCTTCTCGCGGCTGAAATACGTGTAGATAGCCTTGTCCGTAACAGCGACGATGTCGTAGCGCCCCTCGGTGCAGCCCTCTGACCGGAAATGGCCCGAGCGGGCATTGAACGGCGTATTGACGGAAAACAGACTGTCGCGGTTGATCAGCAGCACTTTTTTCAGCGCCTCCCCGCGCGGGACGTGCAGAGTGCCCTCGAGCGTTCCCCGTACGCCGCCACCCTTGCCGAAGGCAATGGAACGGACATAGACGAGGTCCGTCAGGTCCTCACCCTCCTCGCCCTCGTGCTTGCGGCGCAGTATGAACCGGTGTCTCGCCTCCTCAGTCTCCACGTAGAGGGTCTTGGCCACCATGTTACCGCTCAGCCTGCGGCCATCCTGAAATGTGATATTCGTGCGGTAGTAGCGCACGGGGTAGTAGCGCCCCAGGTACACCTTGTCGTCCAGGCCGCTCTCCCGGAACATCCACTTCTCCTCCATGCTCTGATTCTCGATCCGGTTCTCCAGCGATTTGATCTCCGTGATACGGACGCTGTAGCGGCGTTCGGCGTCGGGATCGAACAGGTAGAACCGGTCGGTGGGGATGTACACGGTTCCGGAGAGGGCGCTCCCGTCGCTCAGCTCCACGACGGCCGGCACCTTCTCCACCCCCGCCGCAACGCGCGCCAGGAGCACCAGCCCGACCAGAAACCACCAGTGTATTCCTCGCTTCATCACACCCTTTATTGTATCACGGCCAACGTCGCTCCCCAAAACCGCATTCCGGGCGCGCTCAGTCCAGACCCTGACGTTTGCGGAGGATCCATTCGGCGGCGATGCAGGAGAGGAAGAGGGCGAAGAACCACCAGGGGGTGTCCCAGGGGTTGATCTTCTCGTGGCGGAGCACCGTGCGCCGGCGGCGTTCGAGTTCGTCGGGGATCCGGGCGGCGCTGGCCTGGGTGTGGTAGGAGCCGCCGGTCTGGGCGGCCAGGGTCTGCAGCACGCTCTCCGCTACGTCCACGCGATCAAACTCCGAGGCGGCGCGGCCCACGACGAATTCGAAGCTGTCCTGCCCCAGGGATTCCCCGTCCAGCCGCGCCTGCGCTGTGGCGTGGTAGAGACCGCTGACGGGGGGCGTCCACATGCCCTGGTAACGGCCGAGGCTGAGCGGCACGGGCGAAAGCTCGACCCTGGCTTCTTTCTCCCGCCGCTCCTCTCCGTCCGGTGTCCTGCGTCTGACAGGTGCGGGGTAGATGACCCGCAGATCCACGGCGGCGTTTTCCTCGGGCTGCTTTGCGCGGTTGCGGACCTGTGCGTTGAAGACCACCACATCATCGGGTTCGTATTCCACCCGCGCGGGCCATGCGCGCACGAGCTGGTCCGGCGCCATTTCGGATACGTCGCGCCCGGCCAGCCAGCGCACGGACTGCCGCCAGAGGCGGTAATAAGGGGAGTTGCGCCCGGTGGCCTCGACCTGGAATTTCCACTTCCACGTGGTGTCGGCCGTGAACGCCAGCACGCGTCCGGAGCCGTAGGTCTGGACGGCCAGCACCGGCAGGGGCTCCGTCCCGACGGTCTCGATGGGGTGGACCAGCAGGGCGTCCGCGCCGGGCTTGAGGCCCGTCACGCGGTTGGCGCCGTCCAGGCTGACGCGGTTCTCCCCGCGGAAGAACGGGGCGCAGCCGTCCAGAACGGGGTGAACGTTCCCCCCGGCGGTCATGCTGGGGTCGAAGGGCTCCTCGGCGTGGCCGTCGCCCTCACCGCCCATGGTGACGGGCAGGACGTCCGCCAGAGCGCTGTCCGCGTAGCCCCCCGCGCCGAAAGCCTGGTAGCCGCCCATGGCCAGCAGTCCGCCGCCCTCGTCCACGAAGCCCTTGAGCAGCTCGAGCTGGACTCCGGTGAACTCCTCGTGGCCTGTGTCCCCGAGTGCGACCACGTCGAACTCCTGGTAGTCCTCGGCCTGTGCGGGCAGCCCGCGGCTCAGGTCCACGCCCGGCTGCACGCCCTGCGCCAGGAAGCGCTTGCCGCTGAGCTTAACCACGGAACTGACCTCCAGGTTGGGATCGCTCTCCAGCACCCGGCGCAGGAAGCGGTATTCGCTGCGCACCGTGCCCTCGACCATGAGGACACGGATGCGCGGGTCGGTGACCTGGATGGTGAACGAGCGGGAGTTATTTTCCTTTATGGTCTCGTCTGCCAGCTCGGGCAGGCGCGCCCGGACGCGGCGGATGCCCACCCGGTCCGGCACGAATTCCAGCTCCACCCGCACGGCGCCGTCGCGGGCGGGCATGTTCACCGCCGTCTCCGCCAGCGCCTCGCCGTCCTCGGTTTCCAGAAGGAGCGGCATCTCGCGTTCCTCCTCGGTCAGGGCGCCCAGTCCCACACCGGAGACCTCGATCGCGAGGGTGGCTTTGTTGTTGACGATGAACTCCGGATTCTGCGGCACCGACACGATGCCCACGTCCCGGAAGCGGCCTTCTTCCACCAGCCGCCCGCCCAGCACCACGGGGAATATGGGCACGCCCAGCGTGCGGGCCGCCGCCTCCGGTTCCTCGCCCTGCGTGGAGACGCCGTCGCTCATCAGCACCAGGGCGGAGACGTTGGACTGGCCGACCTGGCGGACGATGTCCTTCAGCGCCTCGCCCAGCGCGGTGGCCTTTTGGTCGGGCCGCGCCTCGCGGAGGTCCTCGGGGTCGGCCACCTCGCCCGTGACCGCGCCGAATGTGTAGAGCCGGGTCTCCTGCACGCGCTTGAGCGCCGGCAGCATCCGGGAGGGCTCATCGAGCAGCAGCGACTTTGCCGCCTCCAGGCGCGAGTCTCCGCCGGCGGCGTCCTGGATCTCCATGCTCTCCGAGATGTCCACCAGCACGGCAACCGAGGTCTGCGACGCCTGCGTCAGGGTGAACCGCAGCACGGGCTGCAACATGCAGACTGCCAGCGCCACGATGGCGGCGGCGCGCAGGCCGGAGAGGACCTTGAGCGCCCGCGCGGAGAGTTTCTCGCGCTTCCGGCGGTAGAAAAGGAGGGTCACCACGACGGCGGCCAGGGCGCCGCAGACCACCAGCAGCGCCGGCCACTCGCCCGTGAATGCCACCTCCCAGTCCTTCATAGTTCTCCCCTCGAAAGGCCTTTCAACGTTTGATGAGTGCGTTTCCCACGTAGCTCTCGGCGACGGCCAGGACGATGGCCGCGGCGAACAGGTAGTTCCACAGGGGCAGCCCGCGCCGCCGGCGTTTGACGACCTGCCCCAGGTTCTTCGGCTCGCTGACGACCCGCGCCTGTCCGGTCTGCAGCATCTCGGCCACCTCTTCCGGCGCAACGCGGTCGAACTGGCTCTCGGCCACGTCCACGTTAACGGCGAAGAGGCGCCGCTGCTGCTCGCCATCCAGGGAGTAGACCGCCCGATAGATGCCGGGAAGGGCGGTGTTCGGGAAGACGATCTGCGGCTGCTCGCCGCCCCCGGGCTTCAGGACCGCCAGGGGCTCCTCATCGTCCCCCGGTCCGTAGAAGAAGACCTCCGGCCCGTCCTTCGTCCGGGGCAGCCTCAGCACGTACGGCATACCAACGGTCACGTCGGCGGCGCGCTCCGCCGGCCGGCCTGAGTAGTAGACCATCTGGTGGAGCAGCGGCAGGTAGAACGGCCGCGCCGGCAGGTTGCTCCAATCCATGTCCGCTGCCGTGGCGCACAGCAGCACGATGCCGGCCCCGGCGCTCTTCTCCAGCAGCAGGGGGCCAATGGCCGTGGTTGCGAGCACCGCGGCGTCCTCCGTTGGTTCCACGGCGAGGCTGCGCTCCACGCGCACCCGGCGGGTGTTGATGTGCTCGGAGAGGCTGTAGAAGACGGGGTGCGTCCGGTTGATGTGGCTCAGGGACGCGCCGTCGGGGTCTTCCTGCGCGCGTCCCAGGACGCCCGGCAGCAGGTCCGCGCCCAGGGCCGTGTTGTAGGAAGCCACGTCCACGCGGTCGCCCATGAACACGATGAGACCTCCGCCGTCCCGGACGTAGCGGCCGAGCGCGGCGGCCGCCTGCTCCGAGAAGCGCGGAACGTTGGCGAGCAGCACGCAGGCGTAATCGGCCAGCCTGACCCGCGGCAGCTCGGCGGTCGTCACGGTGTGGACCTGCAGGGGCGAGAGGGCGGTGCCGCCGGGCGCCGGGGCCTCCAGCGCCAGTCGGGCGTAGGTGGTCTCGTCCAGGAATGCGGCGGCCGACGGGTCGCCGTTCACCAGCAGCACGGGCAATTCTTCGCGCACCTTTGCCGCGATGTAGCGGGCGTTGTCCGCCAGCAGGGCATCGGGCTCCAGCCGGGCCTCCAGGCCGACGTCGCCGGTCCGCCCGAACACGTGCCGCAACACCGCGCCCATGCGCGCGCCGGGGGCCAGGGCCACCTGCTCTTCGGCGGTCTTCTCACCGTTGACCGCCAGCGTCAGCTTCTTGTTCATGTTCTCCGGGCCGGTATTGGCCACGGTGCAGAGCACCTCCGAGGCGGCGCCGGCGACCTGCACGTTGAGGCCGAACTCGGCGGTTTCCAGGCTCAGGTTCTCGCCCATGGGGCCGCCGGCGTCAATCAGGTATACGGGCATGTCCGGGTTCAGATTGCTGAGTTCGCGCACGGCGTTGGTCCAGGAAAGGCGCTGGAAATCGCTGATAACGTAAAGCTCCTTCTCGGGCTGGCGGCTCCGGGCCAGGCCCTTCAGTGCGCGTCCGAGCGCGCCGGTGGCGGGCGCGGTCCCGTAGCCGCACTCCATAGAGTCGAGGCGGGCGGCCAGGCTGGAAAGGCCGGTGGTGAACTCCACGGGGGCGTCGTCCGGATCGTCGAACAGGACGAGGGATGCGGAGTCGCCGTGCTGCAGGCCGGAGAGTATCTCGGCGGCGGCCCCCGTGGCGCGGTCGAAGCGCGCCATGCCCTCGTGGACGGCCCGCATCGAGTAGGTGTTGTCCAGCACGACGGCCGCGGCGGCGGGCACGTTCTCGCCGCGGAAGGTCTCGGAGCGGACGATGGGCCGGTAGAGCGCCCCGATGAGGGCGGCCAGGAGCAGGATGCGCAGCGCCAGCAGGAGAAGCTCCTTCAGCCTGTGGCGCCGGGCCACCCGCTGGTCCACCATCTGGACGAAGCGTAGCGTGCTGAACGGGATGCGCCGGGCCTTGCGGCGGTACACCAGGTGTATGATGACCGGTATGGCCAGCGAGGCCCAGAACAGGTGCAGGTATGTCATAGGCTACCCCGGGGGGCTCAGCGGTACTTCTCGCGTCGGTTCAGGTACGATGCCAGCATCAGTTCGAACGGCAGGTCGGTTGTCACGAGCTGGTAGTCTATGCGCGCGGCGGCGCATTCGGCCTGGTAACGGCGGATGAAATCCTGGAACTTGCTCTGGTATTCCTGCCGGACCACGTCGGCGCGCACCTGCATCGTGCGGCCTGTTTCCAGGTCCAGAAGCTCCACCAACCCGTCGTAGGGCAGGTCGCGCTCGGCCGGGTGAAAGACGTTGAACACGATCACCTCGTTGCGGTCGTGGCGGAAGTGATTGAGCGCGTTCATCACCTCGTCCTGATCGTCAATCAAGTCGCTGATGACGATGACGAGGCCGCGGCGGGTGGTGCTCTCGGCGATGGCGTGCAGGCAGGGCGCGATGCCCGTCTCTCCCTCGGCCTCGACCTTCTCTATCTGCTCCAGCATAAACTTCATGTGGCCGGGGCTGTTGCGGGCCGGGATGCGGCTGCGCACCTCCTTGCCAAACAGGACCAGGCCGACCTGGTCCCGCTGCTGGATCATCAGGTAGGTCAGGGCGGCGGCCAGGTAGCGGGCGTAGTCGAATTTGGTGAGTTCTTCTTCGCCGAACTGCATCGAGCCGCTGGCGTCCAGCAGGAGGGTGCAGGTCAGGTTGGTCTCCTCCTCGTACTGGCGCACGTAGCGTTTGTCGGTGCGGGCGAAGACGCGCCAGTCGAAGTGCTTCAGGTCGTCGCCGGGCATGTATTCGCGGTATTCGGCGAACTCGGAGCTGAAGCCCTTGAAGGGGCTCCTGTGAAGGCCGCTGATGTAGCCCTCGACGACGGTGCGGGCCAGAAGCTGGAGGTTTTTGATACGGGCCAGCTTCTGGGGGTCGTAGAACTTGCTCCTGAAGGCGGCGCGCATCGTGGAGTTGCTCAACTTGTGGCGTGTGCACCCACCGGGCTACTCCCCTCCGCTGCGCCCTCTGTGGGCGTATGCCTGCTCGTCCGGCTCGCGGATGGTCTCCAGGAGGTGGTCAATGACATCCTCGACGTCTATGCCTTCGCTGTCGGCGTTGAAGTTGGTGAAGATGCGGTGCCGCAGCACGGGATGGGCGACGGCGCGCACGTCGGAGCAGGAGACGTTGAAGCGGCCGTCAATGATGGCCAGCGCCTTGGCGCCCAGCACCAGGTATTGCCCGGCGCGCGGACCGGCGCCCCATTCGACGTAGCTGCGCGTGAACTCGGGCGCCTCCCGGCAGCTCGGCCGCGTGGCGCGCACCAGGCTGGCCACGTAGCCCAGCACGTGGTCGCTGACGGGCATGCGCCGGACGATCTCCTGGATCTGCTTTATCTGCCGGCCGTCCATCACGGGGTCAGGTTCCGGCAGGGAGTCCGTGGTGGTGACCTTGAAGATGCGGATTTCCTCTTCCCGGCTGGGGTAGTCAATCAGGATATTCAGCATGAACCGGTCGAGCTGGGCCTCCGGCAGGGGGTAGGTGCCCTCCTGCTCGATGGGGTTCTGGGTGGCCAGCACGAAGAACGGCTGCCGGATCTGATGCGTCTCCCCGGCCACCGTCACACTGTATTCCTGCATGGACTCCAGCAGCGCGGCCTGGGTTTTGGGAGGCGTGCGGTTGATCTCGTCGGCCAGCAGGATGTTGGTGAAGATGGGGCCGGGCACGAAGCGGAAATCCCGCTCCTGCGTGCCGGGTTTGATGTCCAGTATCTCCGTGCCGGTGATGTCGCTGGGCATCAGGTCCGGGGTGAACTGGATGCGCTTGAAGTCCAGGCGCAGTGCGCTGGCCAGGGTGCGCACGATGAGCGTTTTGGCCAGGCCGGGCACGCCGATCACCAGGCAGTGGCCCCGGCAGAAGAGGGTGACCAGAATCTGCTCCAGGACCTTCTCCTGGCCGATGATGACCTTTTTGATCTCGGTCAGCAGCGTATCGCGCAGGGCGCCCAGCCTTTCGACCAGCCGGGCGTCGCGCTCGCGCCGCTGTCTCTGTCGTGTTCCGCTCGGTCTGCCGTTGGCCAACGTGGATGGTCTCCCAGCAAAATGCTGCGGCGCTGCCCTGAGCGGGCATCGGACCGGGCCGTCAGTGCGTCATGGCATACAGCACGATGTTGACGCCCAGGCTGAGGGCGTCCTGGTGCTGCACCGCGCGGGCGAAGGGATGGTCAAACCCCCGCCAGCCGCCTCCGAGGCCGTAAGGGCAGTAGATGACGGAGACGGTCCCGCCGAGTTCAATCCCTTCCAGCGGGAGCGACGGCGGGCTTTCGCCCAGCGTCTCGAGGTAGTCGGTGTAGCTGACTCCGGAGATGCTGTGGAAGATGGTGTATGCGGAGTGGTCCTCCGGGAGTTTCTGCAGGTCGTTGCCGGGCAGAACGCGGGCGATCTCGCGACGGAAGGCCACGTCGAACTCCCGCTTGCCAGCGCTGGGGGTGGCCAGCAGGAACCCGCCGCCGGTCAGGTAGCGCCGCAGCGCCTGGACCTCCGCCTCGCCCAGTGTAAAGTCATAGCGTCCGGTCAGATAGAGAAAGGGATACTGCATAAGCTCCCCGCTGACCAGGTCCACGGCCCGGCGTTGGAACTTGACCTCGGCGCTGGTCCCTGCGGAGACGGCTTTCAGCAGGTTGGCGATGGCGTTGGGCTGCGTGTCCCAGTTGTCGGTCAGCCGCGCCTGGGCGAACACGAAGTCACCCCGCGCCCGCTCCTCCGCCTCGTAGTAGACCTTGCCGACGCTCTGGTATCGGGCCAGCTCGAACGTGGCCAGGCTGTAGACGATCATGTTGACGCCCAGGCGGCGCGCCTGTTCGGGCGCCACGCTGAGGGCTCCCTTCCGGACGTGCCCGTCCCAGCCGCAGCTCAGGTCGTAGCGAGAGAGGATTATGGCCGTGCGGTCGCCGAGTTCCAGCCCCAGGAAGACGGGCTCGCCCCGGCCGCTTTCGGCATCCGGAACGCCACGCGTATATTCGACCTCGCTGATGTCGTAATAGCAGTGGAACAGGGCATGCTCGGCGCTCAGGCGTCGCCAGCGGTGGCCGGGCAGCACGCGGTTCATCTCCCGCATGAATGCCTGGAAAAACTCGGGATCGCCGAAGCAGGTGTCGCCCCAGACGGTGCCGCCGTTCTGGACGAATTCTCGCAGGCGGGCCACCTCGGCGCCGGCCAGGGCAAAATCGTCGCTGCCGGTGTAGTACCATATGGGGCACTGGGACGGATCGGGTTCGAATGCCTCCAGCGGCCCGCGCTTGTGGCCGTAGCGCACCTTGAGCGCCTGGTTGGCCAGCCGAACCAGCATGGGGATGTCGCCCGGGTCCTTGTTCCAGTCATGGTAGCGCACGGTCTTGTCGCCGTAAGTCGCCTCGCGCACGTCGCCGTATTGGATCTTGGCGACCAGCGGGGGCGGCGCGGGCGGGCGTTTCTTCTCGGTGCGCCGGAGGGGCGTGGCCGGAAGCGGCAGGGGCGGGAAACTCTCGCCGCCTTTGCGGCGTTGTGGATTGCCCGGCGGGGCTGAGGGGCAGGGCCCCTTCGGCAGGTCGTATTCCGCGGCACTGACGGCCAGCGACATCAGCAGCAGGATGGCAACCAGAACTCTCCTCATTTTCCATACCCCTTTCGGTATGAGAGAGACATCCGGCGCGGGGAGTTGAATTCCCATCTTTTATACATGATAGCATGATATCCCTGCGGGGCGCACTGTGCAAGAGCGATTGCGCGCGCAAAACTCGCGCGCGCTATTCTTGCGCGTCCCGGCACGGGGCGCTATATTGCGGGGTGTTATGGACAGAGGAAAGCTACTCAGAACAGGCCGATGGATCGGCCTGGGATTGGCGGCGGTGGCTGTGCTGCTTGTGGCGGTCAACGTGGCGGGCTGCGCGGCCGTGCACAGGGACGGCACGTCCCATCCGCGCGACCCGGAGACGGGCTTCATGCAGGGCGGCGAGCCGGCGCGCATTGACCGCGGGCGGAGCAGGGCCTGCCTGCTGCTGCACGGCTGGCTGGGGACGCCCGCCGCTCTGGGAAGTCTGCCGAAGGCACTGGACGAGGCGGGGTGGGACGTCCACGCGCCGCTCCACGCCGGCCATGGCACCCGGCCCGCCGCTCTGAAAGGTGTGGGGGCCGGGGAGCTTCTTCAACACGCCCGCGAGCGGTACGAGGCGATACGGAGCCGCTATGAAACCGTAGCCCTCGTGGGGTTCAGCATGGGCGGCACCATCGCCACCATCCTGGCCGCCGAACGGCCGCCCGACCGCCTGGTTCTCATTTCCCCCTACTATCGCGTGCGCCACAAGTGGTTCTACGTGCTGCCGGCGCACTGGTGGCAGGCGGTGCTGGGGTCGGTGCTGTGGTACGTGCCGCGGGGCGGCGGGTTCGTGCACGTGAACCGGAAGGAGAACCGGGATAAGGTGGTTCGGTACACGGCCTTTCCCACCTCGGCCAGCCGGGCCCTTTTCGCACTGGGGCGGAAGGCGCTGCGGAGCGACCTGTCACCGCTGAAGATGCCTGTGTTGCTGGTCCATTCGACGGGGGACGAAGTCTGCTCCCCGGCCGCGATGAAGCGGGTGCTGGAGAGGATGCCGTCGCAGCAGAAGCGGAAGGCCGTCTTCTCGCGCTCGGACCACCACGTGCTGCTGGACTACGACGCGGAGGCGGCCGTTGGGGGGATTGTGGACTTCCTCGAAGCCCGTTGAGGGAGGGAAGCGGCGCAAGAAAGATAGGTTTGCATGTCCTCAGGTGATTGCCTATAATCGGCTTTAAGGTCGCCGGGCGGGGGGAACTCATTGAATCGCCCGTCGCGGCCGGGGTAACATTCGGATTCTTTTCCTGAAGGGGGGTTGTGCGATGTCTGCACGTAAAGCGGCGGAAGGGTGCAGCGAGGACCTGCACTGTGGGGTGAACGTGGTGGCGAACCCGGAGGACATGACGGACCTGGAGAAGAAGCACGTGCCGGTCATCAGCGCTCCGGACACCGTGGAGAAGGGCGAGTGCTTCGAGGTGACCGTCGAGGTAGGCAAGCACCTGGCGCACCCGAATGATTACGACCACTTCATCGGCTTCGTCGAACTCTACGCCGACCACACGTTCCTTGGCCGGCAGGACTTTGCCCCGGTCAGCACCTGTCCGGTCGCGAAGTTCTGCGTGCAGCTCGACCACATTCACGGCGAGCTGCGGGCCTTCGAGTTCTGCAATATCCACGGCACGTGGGAAGGGACCAGGGACCTGACGGTTAGCGGGTGACGGACAACGCGTTTCAGGCCGAAGTTTGCTTGACAATCGGCGCCTGAACCGGTAGGGATGTAAGCGAAAAGGACGGGCGTTCAGCGGGAACGCCTGCACGGCAAACCGTTGCTTGACAGGAGCAGCAATGAAAGCCGAAGTGACGGAAGACTGCATTGCCTGCGGACTGTGTGTGGATACTTGCCCCGAGGTCTTCGAGATGGGCGACGAGTTCGCGGAGGTTATCGTGGACGAAGTGCCCGAAGAGTGCGAGGACGCGGTGGTGCAGGCCGCCGAAGAATGTCCGACTGAGGCAATCCTGATTGAAGAGTGACCTGCCGTTTTCACGGGCGGCCGCGTCCGGCAGCGCCGGGCGCGGCCCGCTCCAACAGCCAAAGGGGGCTACTATGGCTGAATTCGACGTAAATGCTTCCGGCGCCGAGCACGACCGCCCGGACGCCGAGGAACGCTTTGGAAGAATGTGGCGCCGCATGTTGGGCCATCCGTTCATGGCCCGCACGGGTGAAGGCGTCTGGCATCCCGCCGTGGACATCTACCGGACGGCGGACGCGGTGGTCGTCGAGGCGGAGCTGCCCGGCATGGAAGGGCAGGACGTGCAGCTCACCATAGAGGAGCAGCATCTGGTGATCCGCGGTTCACGGCCGGAGTCCGACCTCGCCGAGTCTGCCGACGCGACATACCGCGAGAGGCCCGTGGGCGATTTCCACCGCGTGATACACCTGCCCTTCGACGTGGACGCGGACGGGGCTTCCGCCGAGTACCGGGACGGAGTGCTTATCATCACCCTGCCCGCGATGGAGCGGGAGGGGGCCAGGAGAATCGAGATTCGCTGATCAAGGCGCAGGCGGGCGCCGCTGAGGGTAGCGTGCGCGCTCGCCGGGAGGGCACCAATGGCGCAGTGGGCCGAGTACACCGACGGCACGGCAGTCTCCGAGGATATCTTCCGCGTGCTGGCGCGCTTCGCGCCGGACGGCACGCTGGACGTGTTTGCCTCGGACCAGCACAGTTCCTATCTCCGGCTGATCAACTCCTTCCTCGATCACATCGGGAAGGACCGGGAAGCCACCGACGACGACGTGCGCGACGTCTGCCGGCTGTTCGCCCGGGCACTGGCCGGCACGCCGTCCGCCGCGCTGTTCAACCACCTGGCCTACATGAGTCCCGGCTTCCGGGACCTGCTGGGCGAGGGGACCATGCTGATCGGGCGGCTGGAGGACACCAATACGGTCGAGGTGGACGGCGGCCGTGGTCACCTGGCGCAGCTCGCCATCGAGCCCGAGGAAGTGGCGGACCGGGTGGACGCCTTCAAGACGCTGGTTAAGCTTGACCCCGACCACGAGGAGAGCTGGGAGAAGAACCGCGAGTGGCTGCAGGATGTCTTCGAGCGCTGCTGCGCGCTGGGCAAGCCGCTGTTCAACGAGACCCTGATCGCGCAGCGTCCGGACGAGTCGAAGACGGAGATGGCCCGCCGCCTGCCCGAGGGCGTGGTGCGGATGGCCGAGGACTTCGGCCCCTACGGCCATTTCTACAAGACCCAGGTGCCGGTGCTGTGGATGCAGGAGAAGGACGGCACCGTGGAACGCGTCAGCTCGCCGGACGAGATACGCAGCGCCGCCACGGCCATGTTCTCGGAAGTGGACAGGCCGATGCTGCTGCTGAGCGCGGCGGTGGACTTTGAGCAGTATTCGGCGCAGTACGCGCTGGTGAGCGACCTGGTGGCCGGTCCTATGTGCGGGCGCGCCTACTTCAAGGAGGCGTTCACGCTGCCGGAGACGCGCGACCTGGATAGCCTGGGGGAGTCGTTTGCGCGTATCGCGCTGCCGCGCATGAAACAGATCAAGGGCCTGGCGCAGAAGGTCAGCCAGCCCTGGTGGCACAAGTTCAAGACGATCTCCGACGAGGCCCGGGGACTGATAGACCCGGACGCGAAGCCCGAAGCCGGGGTCGAAGCGGACTTCGGGTACTGAACCCGACACAGGTAGAACAACAAGAATGGGGGCGAAGAGATGGAAGAGCGCAACGATGCGGTTACGATGAAGGGCGATCCGATCACGCTGATCGGGCCCGAACTGAAGGTGGGGGACAGAGCGCCGGAGTTCGGCGCCGTGGACCGGGAGTGGAACACCGTCAGCCTGAGCGACTTCTCGGGAAGGCCCGTGCTTATCAGCGCTATGGTCAGCGTGGACACCAGCGTGTGCTCTGTGCAGACCACGCGGTTCAATCAGGAGGCGGACAAACTGCCGGACGAGGTGGCCATCCTGAGCATCAGCCGGGACCTGCCGTTTGCGCTGGACAGGTTCTGCGGGGCCGAGGATCTCGAGCGCATACACGTGCTGTCCGACCATGTTCCCGGCGAGTTCGGCCCGGCATACGGTGTGCTGATCAAGGACATGCAGCTTCTGGCGCGGGCCGTATTCGTGGTGGACAAAGAGGGACGGCTGGTCTACCAGCAGATCGTGCCGGAGGTCACCGACCATCCGGACTACGATGCTGCCCTGGAGGCCGCACGGAAGGCGGCGGGTGAGGATGGCTGATCTGCAGGAAGCTCGCTTCTACACTGCGGATGAAGAGGATACGGTAGACTGCCACCTGTGCAGCCACCGTTGCCACATCGCGCCCGGTAAGCGGGGCTTCTGCCGGGTGCGCGAGAACCGCCGGGGAACCCTCTATACCCACAGCTACGGGCGCCTGATCGCCCGGCAGATGGACCCTATCGAGAAGAAGCCCCTCTACCACTTCCTGCCCGGCACGCGGTCCTATTCCATCGCCACGCCGGGGTGCAACTTCCGCTGCTCCTTCTGCCAGAACTGGCAGATCAGTCAGGTGGATTCAACGCCTGTGTTCCAGCAGATCGAGTACGTGCCGCCGGAGGACGTGGTGCAGGCGGCCCTGGACGGCGGCGCGCGCAGCATCGCCTACACTTACACCGAGCCGACCATTTTCATGGAATACGCTCTGGACTGTGCCGGGCCGGCCCGGGAAGAAGGCCTGGGCAACTGCTTTGTGACCAACGGCTACCAGACGGCCGAGGCCGTCGAAGCTATGGCGGGGCTGATAGACGCCGCGAACGTTGACCTGAAGGCGTTCAGCGAGGAGTTCTATCACCACTACTGCAAGAGCAGCCTGGAGCCCGTGCTGGAGAGCATCCGTAACATGCACGAGGCGGGGATCCACGTCGAGGTCACCACCCTTGTGGTGCCGGACCAGAATGACTCCGACGAGGAGCTGCGGGGCATCGCGGAGTTTCTGGCCGGCGTATCCCCGGATATCGCCTGGCACATCTCCCGTTTCCATCCCGACTATCAGGAGTCCGACCTTCCCGCCACGCCGATGGAGACCATGGAGCGGGCGGCCGAGGCCGGGGAGCAGGCCGGGCTCCACTACGTGTATCTGGGGAACGTGCTCACTTCATCCGGGCAGAACACGAAGTGCCCCGGCTGCGGGCGCATATTGATCAAGCGGTCCGGCTTCGCCCGGCCGAGCATCCATCTGGCCGACGGCAAGTGTCCGGACTGCGGGGAAGAAGTGCCGGTCGTTCTGGACGTGGGGTGACGGGGTTCCAGCCCATCTGACTGCCGACGCCAACGGGGAATTACCGTGCAACATGTGCGCGAGACAGTGGACCGGCCGTATCGAGCGTTCCGCGACCGCGAGGACGCGGGCCGACAGCTTGCCGACTTTCTGGAAGAGGAGGGCGCGGAGCCGGATGCCGTTCTGGCCGTTCCCAGCGGCGGCTTGGCCGTCGGCCGTCCCGTGGCGGAACACTTCGGGCTGCCGTTCGATGTGGTGCTGGTGCGCAAGCTGCCATTGCCTTTCAACCCGGAGGCGGGCTTCGGGGCGGTCACGCTGGAAAGGGACATCGTTCTGACCGACCAGATCGTGCAGCGTGCCGGCCTCTCGGATGCGCGTATTGACGAGATAGCCGACAAGGTGCTGGAGGGCCTGCGGGAGCGCAAGGCGGCGCTGGACCGGGTGCGCCGACCGGTTGAGCCGGAGGGTCTGGACGTGATTGTGGTGGATGACGGACTGGCCTCCGGTGTGACCATGCGCGCCGCCCTGCAGCAGGTGCGGCGCCACCAGCCCCGGAGCGTCTCCGTGGCAGTGCCGGATGCGCCTGCACGCACTGTGCAACTCATCGAGCCTAAAGTGCATCATTTGTACTGTCTGGTGGCGCAGTCCTTCGGCTCGTTCGCAGTGGCCTCGTTCTATGAGGAGTGGTACGACCTGACCGACCGGGAGACCGCCGAGATACTGCGCGCCCGGCCGGGCGAGGAGGAAGAGACATGACCGACGAACCGAACCGGCTGATCAACTGTTCCAGCCCTTACCTGCGACAGCACGCCCACAACCCCGTGGACTGGTACCCGTGGGGCGAGGAGGCCATCGAACGGGCGCGGGAGGAGGACAAGCCGATCCTGCTGAGCATCGGCTACTCGGCCTGTCACTGGTGCCACGTGATGGAGCGGGAATGCTTCGAGGACCCGGAGATCGCCCGGCTGATGAACGAGAACTTCGTCTGCATCAAGGTGGACCGGGAGGAGCGGCCCGACCTGGACGACATCTACATGCGCGCCGTGCAGATGCTGACCGGCTCCGGCGGCTGGCCGCTGACCGTTTTCCTTACTCCGGACCTGGAGCCGTTTTACGGCGGCACCTACTTCCCGCCGTCGGACCGGGGCGGCATGCCGGGCTTTCCCCGCGTGCTGCGCTCCGTGGCCGACGCCTACGAGAACCGCCGGGACGACGTGACGTCCACGGCCGGCGAACTGCGGCAGGCCATCGAGCAGAGCGCCACGCCCCCGACGAGCGAGACGCCCATCGGCGACGACATCCTGAGCGATGCCCTGGACGTGGTCTCGCAGAGCTACGACCGGCAGGCGGGGGGCTTCGGGCGCGGGCCCAAGTTCCCGCAGGCGCCCGTGTTGCGCTGGCTGCTGGATTACTCGACGGTCAAGGGCGCGGAGGAGGCGCGTTCCATGCTGGTCGGCACGCTGGACGCCATGATGCGCGGGGGCATGTTCGACCAGATCGGCGGCGGGTTCCACCGGTATGCCGTGGACCGGGACTGGCGCGTGCCGCACTTCGAGAAGATGCTCTACGACAACGCGCAGCTCTGTGCGCTCTACGCCGACGCATCGCGGACGCTGGACCGGCCGGACTACCTGTCCGTTGCCACCGAGACCGCCGGCTATGTGCTGGAGACTTTCCAGGCTCCGGAGGGCGGTTTCTACTCCGCCCAGGACGCGGACAGCGAAGGGGAGGAGGGCGTATACTACGCGTGGACGCGGAAGGAGATCATCGAATGCCTGGGCCCCGAGGACGGAGCCCTGGTCGCACGGCGGTTGGGGGTGACCGAGCAGGGGAACTGGGAGGACGGCAGGAACGTGCTCTACCGCGCCGAATCGCCGGAGGAGGCGCGCCGGGTGCCGGCGAAGGCAAAGGAAAAGCTGCTGGAGGTCAGGAATGAACGCGTGGCGCCCGCCGTTGACGACAAGGTGCTGGCCGACTGGAACGGGCTGATGATCCGCGCGCTGGCGCGCCTGCACCGGGCGACGGGTGAGGCGGATTTCCTGGACGCCGCCTGTGGCGCGGCCGAGTTCCTGCTGGAGGAGATGTGGCGGGACGGGAAGCTGGTCCACAACTGGCGGGACGGACGGACCGGCGACCGGGGCTACCTGGCCGACTATGCCCACGTGGCCCACGGGCTGATAGACCTCCACGAATGCACCTTCGAGCTGCGATGGCTTCGCCGGGCGGGCGATCTGGCGGAGCGGATGGTGGACATG
Source organism: uncultured candidatus Brocadiaceae bacterium (assembly GCA_964448935.1). GTDB lineage: Bacteria > Planctomycetota > Brocadiia > SM23-32 > SM23-32 > CAYVBE01. The sequence continues at coordinate 2,319 of CAYVBE010000005.1, read as the reverse complement.
TTTTGGGATGAGGACGAAGGTGTATTCCGGGATGCGGAGTCCGGTTCGCCGGACCTGATTGCGCCGGTCAGCAACATGACGGACCAGCCCGCGCCCTCCGGGCCTTCGGCCGCCTGCGGGCTGCTGCTGCGTACGGGACGGCTTTTTGAAGCTCCCGTCCAGATCGAGATTGCCGAGAGGGCCATGGCGACGTCGGCCTCGCTGCTGGAGCGGAGCCCGCTGGCCACCGGGACCATGCTGTCCGCCGTGCTGCGTTACTTGTCCGAGCCCCGGGAATTGGTTATCGTGGAGCCCCAGCCGGGGTCGCTCCGCGCGGTGGCGGATACGTTCTACATGCCGCACGTGTTGCGGGCCGGCTGCCGGCCGGAGCAGGCCGAGGGGGCGACGGAGGAGATACCGCTTTTCGCGGGCAAAGGACGCGCTGAAGACGGCTCCGTCGCATACCTCTGCTCCGGCGGTGCGTGCCGGGAGCCCGTGCGCGAACCGGCTGAACTGCGCGGACAACTCGAATCACTGCTGGCCTGAACCCGGGGGCCGAGCCATGGTCGAATGGAAGCAACTGACGCTCGAAGACCGCGAGCAGGTCCGGGATTTCTTCACGCGTTTTCCGCCGAACATTTCCGAGCATACCTTCGCTAACCTTTTCGTGTGGGCGGAGCACCGGCCGATCGCCTGGGCCGTTCTGGATGATGCCCTGTGCGTGGTGCAGGAGCCGGACGGCGACCGGAGCCTTCTCGGGCCGCCGCGCGGAGGGGCCGCCGCCGAGATGGTGGACCGATTGGCGGAAGATGGTATAGAGGTCTTTGACAGGCTGCCGGAGGAGGCGGCCCGGGAACTGGAGGAACGCGGCCTGGAGGTGGAACTGGATCGCGACAACTCCGACTACGTCTACCGGCGCGAAGACCTGGCGGAGCTGGCGGGCCGGGATTATCACCGCGAGAAAAACCTGGTCAACCGCTGCCTGTCGCGCTACGACTGCGAATACGAAGAAGTTATGGCGGACAACCTGGACGAGGTCGCAGAGATGCAGGACCGGTGGTGCGACGAGAAGGACTGCGGCGAGGACAGGGGGCTGTGCGCCGAGTACAGGGCCATACGGCGGACGCTGGAGCACTACGAAGCGCTGGATCTGATCGGGGCCGCGGTGCGTATCGAGGGGCGCATCGAGGCGTATTCCGTGGGAGAATTGCTGCGGCCGGATACGGCTGTCGTCCACTTCGAGAAGGCCATGACGGAGTTCGACGGGCTCTATCAGGTCATCAACCAGTGGTTCTGCCGGGAGGCACTGCCGGAGGTGGAGTTCGTCAACCGAGAGCAGGACCTGGGCATCCCCGGGCTGCGCCGGGCGAAGGAAAGCTACAACCCTCACCACATGGTGCACAAATACGTGGCGGCTTTCGAGCCCACGGCTCTGAGGCCTGCCGACGAGGGCCGCTGCCACGAACAGGGCTGATTTCCGGAGGCGCGCGTGTCCAGTCCCCAACTGCCGACCAGCCGAGGGCAGGCGGAGAGGCTGCGGGATCTGCTGGAAGGGCGGTCGCGGACCTTGATCCTGATCCACGACCATCCCGACCCCGATGCCATAGCGGGCGCCTTCTGCGTCTACCGCATGGCCGAAAGCCTCGACCTCGGTGAGCCGCGCATCCTGCACAGCGGGTTCATCGGGCGCGCCAGCAACCGCCTGATGGTGGACGCCCTGGAGATGCCCCTGACTGAGCTGAACGGCTTCTCGTTCCAGCCCGCCGACGCCGTGGTTATGGTGGACACCCAGCCGGGGTTCGGCAACAACACCTGGGACCGCGGGGCCGAGCTGGTGGCGGTGATAGACCATCATCCGCCCCTGCAGGACCTGGATGCCCCCCTGGTGGACATCCGCGAGCACTATGGCGCCGTGACGAGCATTCTGACCGAGTATCTGATGGCCGCCGGGGTGGAGAGCGGGGCGCGGCTGGCCACGGCCATTTGCTACGGAATCAGCTCGGAGACGCAGGACCTGGGCAGGGAGGCCATGGAAGCCGACATCGCGGCCTTTCTGGAAGCGTTTCCCCTATCCGACCAGCGCATGCTGGGGCGCCTCAGGCATCCCGTTCGGAGTCCCATGTTCTTTGGCGATCTGGTGGAGGCCGTTCAGGCCGCCCACGTGGTGCAGGACACGCTGGTCTGCCACATCGGTCAGGTTTCGGTGATCGAGACGGTGGCGGAGATGGCCGACCTGCTGGTGGCCGTTGAGGGCATTCGGTGGGTGCTATGCACGGGCGTGAGCGGGGAGCGGCTGGTGCTGTCCCTGCGCACTACGGACCGGTCGGCCGAGGCGGGAGA
>CAYVBE010000004.1:48067-53919 GCA_964448935.1 uncultured candidatus Brocadiaceae bacterium | reverse complement strand
GCGCCTGTTCCTCGCGCCTGTCTCTCTCGAAGGGACATACCTCAAAACATCTCGCGCAGACGACGCACCGGGCGTGGTTGATCTCGTATGCCTGCCGCCGCCGCTCCCGGGTCAGGCCGTTGAGCTTTGCCGCGATAACCAGCCCGAACCAGACGCCCAGTAGCGCCCCGCCCATGCGCATCGTCTTCTGGATACCACCGGCCTCCTCGTAAAGTTCCTCCGTCGAGTCGCCCGTCTCCCGGAACGCCTCGCTCTCCTTCGTCAACTCGGTCAGGCCCAGCGCATCCTCCCGGGCGATCCGGCGGGCCAGGCGGACCTTCCAGTGCCCACGCGCCAGAAAAGGCCCGGCACCGTATCCGCACAGCCCTCCCAGCACGGGCAGGATGAACAGCAGGATGATGGCAAACTTCTTCATAAGCTGGGGCTCACTTTCTCCGGAGTGGGCCGCTCGATCGCACCGTAGGGGCAGGCGTCGTCGCACAGGGTGCAGCCCACGCACTCGTGCGGCGTGATGCCGGCCCGCTTCCAGGCAAACCGCGAGATAACCGCCAGCAGCGGCGCGTACGGGCAGAGGAAACGGCAGTACGGCCGCCCCACGAAGGTGCTGATCCCGAGAACTATCCCTCCGCCGACCAGAATCAGAAATCGCCCGTTGAGCCGGAAGAAGGACACGAAAGGATCAAAACGGCAGATCACGAAGGCTGTGTCCGTAACGGCGTAGAGCACCGCCACGCCAAGATACAGCAGCGGCAGCACGCGCAGGCCCTCCTCCAGCCAGTCGGGCACCTTGACGGGCTTGACCAGAACCAGCTCCTGCATCGCGCCGAGTGGACACACCCCGGCGCAGAAAACCCGTCCGAACAGCGCCGCAAACGCCAGCGGCAGTACAAAGAACAGCGCCACGGTGAAGGGCAGAACGTAGGATGAATCCGCCACCGCCAGCGACACGTTCTGGATGGCCCCGATGGGGCAGACACAACCGCCGCGATAGAACCCAAAATAGGCGAGCGAGAAGATCGTCAGCCCCAACATGCCCGTGCGACTGCGACGCCAAAGCGCCAGATACGCGCCCACCGACAACGCGCCCGCCAGCACCAGCACGTCCATAGTCTCCTGCCACTGCGCCCGCGCCAGCGGCCGCGTCATGTGCGGCATCTCGTAGCCGGTCTCGAAATCCGGCGGCGGGAACCGCAGCTCCCCCACCGCCGTGGAGACCACCAGCAGCGGAAGGGCGATTATCAAGATTGTCTTTATGCGTCGGACCACCGTCTGCTTCTCATTCGAGGTAAAGAGGTACCCGTTCTCCCGCACCGTAGCCGTGCGCGGGCAAAGATCACTCACCCAGCCGCCTGGCAAGGGCCTCCGGCCCGTCTATCTTGGTCACGTAGGGGTCGGAGGCGGGCAGCCGGATATAGGCATCGGCCGGGCATGCCTCCGCGATGGCGCACTCGTTGCAGTTCAGGCACAGGTTATGGCGCACCTGAAGGTAAAGCGAGCCGTTGCCGAACGTTTCGCATCCCTCTACACACTTGCCGCAGCCGTTGCACAGGTCCTCGTTGATGACGTACTGGTGATAGGGGTCTTCGACGAACTTGCGCTCGATGGCACCCAGCGGGCACATCTGGTTCTCGGCAGCCGTGTTCAGATTTACGGGATTGGTCTGGAAAAAGCCGAAGCACAACCGGCAGTACCCGCACATCTCGAAGTTGTGAACGCACTTGACGGCCGAGGTGTCCAGAACGCAGTGCGTGGCGCAGCGGCCGCACTGAGTACACTTGAACGGGTCAACCTGCCAGACGTAGTCCCGGCCATGGGACCGGAGCGCGGCCACACCGCCCACCATACCGACTGCCAGCAGGCAGGTGCCCCGTCCCACGCTGTCGAAGAACTCGCGCCGCGTGAGGCCTTTGTCTTTCTTTGCGTCCTCAGCCATTGTTCCGTCCGTCGTAAGGGCAATCAATCCGGGTGGTTGCCTCGTCAGCGTGTGTCCGGTCAGCTTCTGAGAGCGCCCGACGAACGCTTTCGGCCTGCGGCAAGGCGCACCTGTTCAGTTCCCGACATCCCGCGCAGATCGGGTCGGGCCCGCCGGCCCGGAAGACGCGCCCGTGTCTGCCGGCACGCCAGCCGGCGTGTGCGACGAACCCGATCAGCACGCCCAGCACTCCGACCCGGCCCGCACCGCGCAGCAACTCGCGCCTGGAGACGTCGTCGTCCCCTGCGGCAGCCCGTGAGCGCTCTTCCATTTCGCCAACCTCCGAGCTTCTATTCATTGGTTTCACCATCCGCCCGTGCAAATACCAGAATCTCATTGCGACCCGGGTCCGCCACGTAGATGCGCCCGTCCGGGTCCGTCGCCAGGTCCAGACTGGCATCCTCGGGAGAGAAGTTCTCCGGTCCCAGGCAGCTCAACAATTCGCCCTCGGCGCTGTACACCTTCACGCGCGGCGTCTCCTTCTCCCCGGTCACGAAACGTCCGTCCGGCAGCAGCGCCACGTTCGTGGGGTTGCAGCAGCCGATGAACTGCCGCGGCTTCAGCCCCGACTGGCCCCAAAACCCGATCAGATCGCCGCTGAAATCGTAGGTCTCCACCCGCAGGCGCCCGGGGTTGGTAACGTGCAGCCGGTCATCCGCGCCCACCACGCAGTCCAGGTACGGGCTGGGGCAGATGATGCCGGGGTTCCCTCCGTCGGGTTCCCGCTCGCCGATCGCCCAGATGAAGTCGCCGTCCGCCGCGAACCGGTGCACGCAGCGGTTGCCCGCGTCGGCCACGAACACGTTGACGCCGGCAACGGCGATGCCCTTCACGTAGCTGAATCTCCCGCCGCCCTTGCCCTCGTAGTCCCACCGGTCGGTCTCTTCTCCGCTCTCGTCGTAGATGACCACTGCCGTTTTGAGCCCGACGTAGACCTTCCCGTCCTCTCCGACGGCCACGCAGGTGGCCGGCGCCGGCGTCGCCCATTCCGCCAGAAGTTCCCCACCCGGCTGCATCACTTTGACACCGCCCTCGCCGGCCGCGTACAGCCTGCCGTTCGGCCCGAACGCCACACCACGCAATCCGCTCAGACCAGTCCGCACGGTATCCTGAAGCCGATAGGTCAGTTCAGTGCCGCCTTCGGGGCAGGCGGGCAGGTTCTTCTGCGCCTGCCTGGGGCTCACCCAGGGGTTTTCCGCCGGGGGCTCCTTCGGCTTACAGCCGCACATTGGGCCCGCCACCAGTGCGGCCAGGCACAACGCGCCCCACCGCCATGCAGCCGGCCGGAACTTGTGATTGCTCTCCGCTGCCATGTCACGCTCCACAACCCGCGATTCACCGCCGTGCGGGCAAAACCCTTGCAATGATACTGTATACAGTGTAAAGCACAGACCTGAATTGCCGCAACTCAGAGCCGCGGCCGTTCTCCGATATTCAATTTCTAACCGTTTACCCGTGGGGCACTTGCAGACAGACCATCTTGGTAAGGCTGCGCAGCAGCAGGCGGCCGGCCGCCATCGCCATCGGCCCCCACGCATCGTGCCCTTCCAACACCTGCGCCGAGGCCAGCTCCCGATATTCCTCCGGCGTGGCCTCGACGACGTGCAAAGTGCCCTTCATGTCGTGAAGGACGAAAATAAGCCCGTTGGCCAGCACGTAGGGTCCCAGCCCGAAGCGCGTGGCCTTGCCGCTGGTCCACAGCCGGTTGCCTTCCAGGTCCAGGCAGGCCAGTTCGCCGGACGGTATGACGCCGTAAATGTGGTCCTTGTAGAGGATGGGTGTCTGCTGCTCGGCGCCGAAGACCTTGAAATCCAGCCGAAAAACCTCCTCGGTCTCGATCTCGGTGCCCTCACCCTTCAGCCGCACCATGAGGCAGCCGCTCTTGTAGCCGCCGGAGAAGAATATCCGGTCGTCCCCCACCACGATCGGCGTGGGTACGTTGGCGATGGCGATTTTCCAGTCCGGCTTGGTCCAGAGCAGCTCCCCGTCCTCGGCCGAGACGCCCACCACGCCCCTGGTCGTGCAGTAAACATACTGGCGGCTGCCGTTGTAGTCCATGCCCACGATCGAAGAGTGAGTCATTCCCCAGTTGCCGGGGTTTTGGGTGCGCCACACGATCTCGCCTGTCGCCAGTTCGACGGCCATCATCAGGGGGTCGCCGCCCGGGGCGAGTATCACGCGGTCGCCCTCGATTATGGGGCACTGCCCGGCGTACCAGGGCGGCACGGTGGTGCCGAACTGCTCCACCAGGTCCATCTTCCATACCAACTCACCGGTCTTCGCATCCAGACAGCGGACGTCACACTTCGGCCCGATGGAAACCAGGTAGTCGTCGTTGACCGCCGGCACCGTCCGGGACATCCCGTGGTTGCGCTTGATCTTGACCGAATAGGTGTAGCGCCAGATCTCCGAGCCGTCCTCCGGGGAGAGGCAGCGGATGGCATCTTCCTCCTTCTCCCGGTCGTAGTCCACCAGATAGACGCGCCCGTTGTGCATGGCAGCGCCCGCGTGCCCCTCGCCGACGGATATCTCCCACAGCGTCTTCGGCTCGCTGTCGGCCCAGTCTCGGGCCAGCCCCTTCGCGTCGCGAGCAATGTTCGTCCCGTCGGGGCCGCGGAATTCGGGCCAGAGCCCGGCATCCTCAACGGGCTCGCCCTCTCCCACGATGAGCGTGCCCGTGTTCTTCTCACCCGTCGTGGTGACCCGCTCCAGCCCGGCGACTTCGCCGGTCTGACCGGGCACACGCTTCTGGATATCGGGCGCCCGCGCCGTTGCCAGCCAGATTGCCAGAGCAACGCTGCAGGCGGCCGCCAGGGCCAGCGGCGCTGCTATAATGGCCATTCTATTCTTCATGGGATGAGGTGCGGACAGGGGTTAGTTCTTGTCTTTTGGTTGCTTCGCGCCGAAGCAGTACAGGGCGCCGTCCAGGGTGCCGATGATCAGCCTGTTCTGGCCGACGGCCGGCGAGGCGACGATCTCGGCGCCCGCCTCGAAGGTCCAGAGTTTCTTACCGCTCGCCAGGTCGAATGCGTAAAGGTTTCCGTCGCCGCTGCCGACAAAGACCCGGTCGCCCACGATGACGGGCGACCCGTCCACCTCCGCGCGAGTCCGGTATTGCCACTTCTCATCTCCCGTTTCGCTGGCAAGGCCGCGCACCACGCCGCCCCCGCCGCCGAAGACAACGGTATCGCCCGACACCGCGGGAGAGGAGTACGTAATCCCTCCGCTCTCGCCCGGGCTGACGCGCCACACCGTCTCGCCCATCTCGGGGTCAATGGCCGTCATATCGCCCTCGAAGGTTGCCAGGAAGACGTATTTGCCGTCATAGGCCGGGGAGGCGGCAACGCGCGCGCCGGCATCCACCCCGCGCGCCTGCTCGCCGGAATCCACATCCACCACGTGCAGCATCCCGTCGCAACCGGCGATGAAGGAGTTGCCGTCGGCCAGGCACGGGCTGCAGTGCACCGGCGCGGAAATCTCGTAATTCCACCTCTGCTCGCCCGTTTTCCGGTCCAGGCAATACAGCGCGCCGTCATAGGAGCCGAACAGCACCGAATCCTCGATGAAGTTGGCGGACGATATGATCTTGTCGTAGGTCTCGTGCTTCCACAGGCCCGCGCCGGACTCCGCGTCCACGGCATGGAAGAAGCCGTAATTGTCACCCAGGTACACGCGCCCTCCCCGGACGCCGGGCGACGCCTCCACGGCGCCCTCCATCTCATAGCGCCACCGGAGTTTGCCCGTGTCCAGATCGAGGGAAAGTAACTCCATATCGTCGGTCCCCACGTAGACCGCGCCATCCACGATCGCCGCCGTGGACCGAATGGACGATTCGGTCTCATAGGTCCACAAAAGCTCGAGCCCGGCAGGCAGGTCCGAC
>CAYVBE010000004.1:36977-47967 GCA_964448935.1 uncultured candidatus Brocadiaceae bacterium | reverse complement strand
CAACTCACCAGCCCGATGACAAAGCAGGCCGCCAACGTGGCAACAAGTGAGCCCCAGCGCACCTGCGCCGAGCCCGACGCCAGGTGCGGGGCCACTGCCACGAGCGCGGCCACCGTTCCGCTCAGAAGACCGGCCACCAGCAACACTCCATTTTCCATTATAACCAATCCCACCACGCGGCGCATCCCGAAGCCGAGGGCCAGCAGCAGCGCCAGCTCCCCGCGACGTTCCACGACACCCCGCAGAAGCACCGTCACGATGCCCAGCGTGCCCAGCAGAAGCCCCAGACCACCCAGCGTGGCGAAGGTGCCCAGATACGTGTCCTGCACCCGCGCGTACCGTGCCAGCACGCGGGTGGTCGGCGCGACGTCCAGGCCGATCTTCCCCAGGTTTCCCCGCAATGCGTCGGCGACGCCCTGCTGCTTGTCCGGCGGCGTGCGGATCAGGAAGTAGCGATACCCGGCGTCCGCTGCAATGCGGGACTCGAACTGCTGCTCCGACACCAGGATTTCGCTGGCGAAGATACACTGCTGCAGGAGCCCGACCAGACGGAGCTCAACGCCCTGGCCGTCTCGCCCGGGCACCTCCACCACGTCGCCGAGGCCGACTTTCAGGATCCACTGCGCGCTGGCGGCGTCGGCGAACGCCGGGACTGCACCGTCCTCGTCCTCCATGAGCAAACGCCACGGATTGTCGCCGTCTTCCGGCTCCCACAGCAGGCTGGAAAACGTGAAACGGCCGCGCTCGATCAGACGCTCAGGCACGCCGACCACGCGCGGCGTGGTGGGCATCTGCAGGTTGAGGCAACTGATATCGTCGCCCTCGCTGACGCGCAGGGACAGGATGGTGCAGTCCGCCAGCAGGCGCGATTCTTCCTCCTGAAATCCGAGTTCGCGTCGCCCCTCATCGGTGCTGAGGTCCTGGTAGATGGGCAGGGCCGACCGCGCCACGAGGTTGAACCCGCCCGCGCCGGAGTCCTTCCGCCGCGTGTTCACCCGGCCCGTGTCCCGCCGGTTGGCGGCCACGGTGACGATGATGAAGCTGGCGCAGGCCAGCACGGCGATCGTCAGCAGGCTGCGCAGCCAGTTCTCCGCCCCGCCACGCCAGGCCAGCGTCAGCAGCGAGGGAGCGCGGCGTGCCCGCGGCCGGGGCCGCGCCAGGAAGGCCAGCAGCAGGCTGAGAATGCCAATCAGCAGCGCCGTCCCCCCGCCGAAGAAGGCGGCCGTGGTCGAAAACAATCCGAACACGCCGGAGGCCACCAGCAGCGCGCCCGCCAGCACGAGCGCGCCGATGCCGATCCATCTGGCGCGGTCGGCGACAGCTTCGTTGGCCTTCGCCGCGAGTGCCCTCCAGCCGGTCAGCAGGTCCAGAGCGGGCGTCTTTCTCAACATGCGCAAAGCCCACCAGATCGCCACCAGTGCGACCACCAGGCCGCCCACGGCGCCGCCGATCACGCTCACGGCTGTCACGTGGAGCGAGAGGGGGAACTCGCCCATGACGCCCTGCCAGCGGGTCTGCAGGCCCCAGATGATGGCCTTCGCGTATCCGATCCCCAGCGGAGCCCCGACCAGCGCGCCCGCCAGCGAGACCAGGAACGCCTCGCCCAGCAGGATGCGGGACGCGCGGGAGGAATCGAACCCGACCGCCTCCAGTATTCCGAACTGACCCGAACGCCGCTGGATGGTCAACCGCAGCATCAGCCCCACCAGCGCCGCCGCGGCCGCGATGAGGAACATGCTCAGAGAGACGAACAGCATCCGGAAGTCCGTGGAGCCTTGCGCGGCCTCGAGCGCCCGGGTTTTGACCGGCAGGATGCGGAGCCCGTACTCCCGCGGCGGCAAACGCTCCATCAGGCCGTCGGCGAAACTCTGTTCGGCCGCCGCAAGGTCACCGTTCTCCGGCGCCAGGCGGACCGACGTGACCCACCCTTCCCCGCCCTCGGCCGAGCCCGTCCAGAACTCCCGCGCGACGGACGGCGCCACGAAGGCCTTCGGCGCCGTGCGGTGCTTCGCCCAGTAATCGTCGTCCTCCGGACCGATCCGGTCGTACTCGATCGGAAACGGCGGGTCCCAGTCGCCGATGGTCTCGGCGTCCGTGATCCCTTCGTATTCGGGCACCAGCTTACGGTCCAGCGCGCGCCCCTCCATGGCCACGACCCCGGCGACGCGGAACTCCTTCACGGCGGTCTTCAGCCCCTCGGCCCGGGACCATTGGTAATAACTCAGTTCCACTTTCTGCCCGACCCCTGCGTCCAGCCGCTCAACGGTCCACCGGTTCAGCAGGATGTCGTCTGGGCCGAGTCCCGGCGGTTCGTCCACGTTCTGCATGGGCAACGGGCCGAGGGGCGGAGCGGCACCGGGGTCCAGGCCCACAACCACCGAATATGGCACCTCGCGGTCCGCGTCCCCAACCGGTCGGATCGAGTTAGCCAGGTAGATGGAGGTCGGCTCCTCCTGCGCCGATTCGGCCTGCGCCGCGGCGACGATGCGCGGCGACAGCACAAGTTCCTCGCTCTCCAGCGACAGGTAGCCATATTCCGGCACGCGCACAAGGCGCAGCCCGTAATCGGCCGGTGTCGCGTGTTTCTTGAGTGCCTCGCGAAGGGATTCTCCGCCCCCGCCGGCGATCAGCAGCGCGCTGACGCGACCGTCCTGGTCCAGTTGAGACTGCAGCCAGTCGAGGTCCACGAACACCGACCTCGGGGTGGGCTCGTCGTTCCGGAGGGTGAACTTGCCGGCGCCCTCGGCGGGCAGGATGCTATCAACGGTCACACGCACGCTGGCGACGGTGTGCCCCAGGCCCCGTCGGCCGAAGGCGCTCTCGCGGGGCGCAGCGCCCTGCCGGCCGACGCTGAGTATCAAGGAGTCTCCGACCGAGATGTCGGCGTCGTCGGCGAGTATCCGATTGACCGAGACGCTCCGGCCTCCGAGTTCGGCTTCCGGGCCGTCGTGGAGCTTCCAGAACTCGTCCCTCACCCCGATCAGGTCCACCCGTGGCACAACGACGTCCGAGCCGGGATTGCGGGCGCTGGCCTGCACGATCAGGGCGGGCACAACGCTCTCCGTACCTTCGAGCCTTCCCAACTCCTCCGCCAACTCCTCCCGGAAGAATCGGGGGCCGACCAGCACGTGGTCCACCTCGCCCAGCCGGTCCAGGGCCAGGTTCCGCAGGCTGCCGCGCACCGAGTCGCCCACCAGCAGCGAGCCCACCAGCACCGCCACCGCCACCGCAACGCCCAGCGCGACGGCCATGTTGGACCGCCAGTAGTGGCGCGCGCTGTCTTTGATCAGCGTCCAGTCTGTCATTCCCATGGACCGATGAAGGAGCGGTTACGCGACCGTCAGGCGTCCCGAGCGGGCTCGAGACGGCCGTCGAGCAGTTGCACCGTGCGTCCGAATCTCCGTGCGAACTCCAGATCGTGCGTCACGACGATCAGCATAACTTCATGCTCATCTGCCAGTTCCAGAAACAGGTCACCCAGCCGGTCGCCGGTCTCTTTGTCCACGTTACCGGTCGGCTCGTCGCACAGCAGCAGGGGCGGCTCGTTGACCATGGCCCGGGCTATGGCTACCCGCTGGCGCTCGCCACCGGACAGGTGCGCCGGCAGGTAGTCAATGCGTTCGGCCAGGCCCACGCTCTCCAGCAGTTCCTGCGCCCGCCGGGTGCCTTCCTCCGGCTTACCTGCGGCCACGGCAGGCAGTGTTACGTTCTCCAGGGCGGTACACTGCGGCAGAAGGTGATGGTCCTGGAATACGAATCCCACGCTGCTGCTCCTGAACTGGGAAAGCCGGTCGCCTTCCAGCTCCGTGACTTCCTCGCCCGCCAGAGTGACGCTGCCGCCGGTCGGTTTGTCCAGGGACCCGATGATGTTCAGCAGGGTGCTCTTGCCCGAGCCCGACGGGCCGACCACGGCCACCGATTCACCGGGGGAGGCTTCCAGCGAAACGTCCCTCAGCACCTCCAGCGTCCCGCCCGGCGAGGAGTACTCCTTCCGCACGTGCTCCACCACGAGCCGCCGGTCCGCCCGCCCTTCACTTCCCGATTCATTCACAGCAGGTTCCCTCCCCTCGGCATGAGCAGGCGCAGGACCGCCGCCCCGCAACCGCGAGCGCCAGAAGCGACAGCGTGCCCAGGCCATAGAACGTGTACTCGACATCCGGAGCCGTGGCCGCCCGCACCCCCCGGAAACCACCCTCCGGCTCGGACAGCGATTGTGCATAGCGCCCGGCGTCCGACAGCCGCGCCTTCCGCAGCGCGCCCAGCGTCTGCAGGCTCACCAGTCCGGTGAACGTGGACATGAGGTCCGAGCCCGGCGCGTCGGCGTGGGCCAGGAAACCTCCGTCCTCCGCCTGCAGGCCCGTGATGAAATCGGCCGCCCGTGACGCAGCCTGCGAATCAAGGCTGCCCGCCATAGTAAGCAGCCCGATCGCGGCCGCGGTGGGGTTGACCCCGCCCGCCGCGCAGCAGCCCGCCTCGCGGTCGCGGAAACCGCCGTCCTCGCCCTGGCGGTTAAGCACCCCGCGCGCGGTGGCTTCCATATCCGGCATCTCCTCGCCCAGAAGCTGGTGACAGAGGGCGGCCAGGAAAGCCCCGTAGAGGCCCGGCGCGTCGCCTTTGGGATACGCATTGACCGTAGCGACCGATTCACCTCTGCATCTCATCATTTCCGCCATGTGCAGAACGCAGAAGCACTCCACAATATCGTCCGGTGCCCGATCAAGGCTCCGCAGGTAGTCGGCCGCCCGCCGCCAGCTCTCCCTGTCGTCAGCCCCCTCTCCCAGGCTCAGCGCGCGCAGGGCGAACTCGGTGTAATAGAGGTCGGAGTCCCCCTGCGGCCCCGGAAAGCCCCCGTCCGGGTTCTGGCAGTGCCGCACGTAGTCCAGGTGGCGCCGCACAAAGGCGTCGGGCAACTCCCGGCAGCCGTGCCGCAGGGAGCCGTCCAGCCAGCCCAGATAACCGAAGCGGGCCATTTCCGTCACAGCACGGTCTCCAGAATGAAACTCAGCAACTCGCGCAGGCCCTCCCACTGCAGACGTTCCGCCTGGGATCGGGCCGCGCCCCGGTACTTTTCGATCAGATGGTGGCCCTTCTCGAAGACGCCGTGCATGGCATAGATATCCCGCAGTCGCTCCAGGCGCTCCGCCTCGGACTCGACCGCGGCAGCGGCGGTCAGTTCCGCCCGCACGGCGTTCCCGCCCGCTTCCAGGGCGAAGGCGTGCAGCAGAGTGGGCCGCCGGGAAAGGGCATCCTGCCCGGCGACGATTTTATCGTGCCCGTCCCCTTCCCAATCCTCCAGGTCGTTCAGCAACTGGTAGCCCGCCCCCAGATATCGGCAGAAGCGGCGCACGGCCTCCGGCGGGCGGCTCAGGTCCAGCCAGGTGCCGTCCTGCGAACTTTCCCCCGCCGCCAGACGCATTCCGGAGTAGATGGCCGCCTCGAACGCCGGCGCGGTTTTCAACGCGTAAACGCCCTGCACCTGGCGGCTGGTGACCCGGTCGGCCGGCCCCTTCTCCAACTTCAGTTCGGCGCCCTGACCCCGGCAGAGCCGCAGGTGGCACTGCGCCAGATACGTCAGGATGTCGGCCGCGCACGCGCCCCCCACCTGCGACTTCGTCGAACCTACCAGCCGATATCCGAGCCCTATCAGGTAGTCCCCGGCGTTCAGCGCCGCCGGCACACCGTGGGACCGGTGCAGCGTCTCTGCGCCGTAGCGGAAGGCGTCGTCGTCCTCGATGTCGTCGTGCACCAGCGATGCCTTGTGCAGCACCTCGATGGCCACAGCGGTCTTCTTGACCGCGTCCGAGAGACAATTCGAGAGATCAGCGTCCGGCTCCAGCACCTCCGGGCCCCGAGCCAGCGCAGCGTAGCTGGCAAGCGTGGCGAAGGGTCTGAACCGCTTTCCGCCGCGCCCCAGCCAGTCGAGCGCCATCGTCTCGGTGGCGTCCATCGGATCATCGGCATCCAGGTCGGCACTCAGTTCATCGCCCAGCAAGTCGCCAAGCCGGCCGTCCGAGAACAGGTCTTCGGCCGCGCGCAACAGGGGCAGGTAGCTCCGAGTGCGGCGTTGCGTTCGATCCAGGCGGTAGTGCATCCAATATCGCAGGGCCTCCAGATCGGCCACGGTGTCCTTGCAACCGTCCACCAGCAGTGGCACCGCCGCGTAGGGAACGCCGAGCTGCGCGGCGCTCTCGTATGCCTCCTCGAGCGAATCGAGGCACGCCACGCCCAGTATGGCATCGGTACGGCCGCTGAGCACGAGCTGCAACGCGGCCGGCGTGCCCTCGGCGATGAGCACCTTGTAGCCCAGCGACTCCGCTTCGGCTTTCAGCTCCGGCAGAATGCACGCGCCACAGCCCTTGCAGTGCAGACCGAGGGGACTGTAGGTGCCCGGGCAGCGGTTCTGGTCGCGCAGGCAGTGCGGCAGCAACAGCAGCCGGCGCGCGGGAGGGGTGGCTGCATACTGCTCCCGCCAGAACGCATTGCTGACGGCCACCATCGCAAAACCCAGGAACTCCTCGTCCAACCCGGTCTCCGCGAGCACCTCCCGGCCGGCCTCCCGCAGGCGCTCGCGGGTGGGAGGCGAAGAGGTGTCCAGTTCCGCCGCCACGGCCTTCGCCGCCGCGCGCACCTCGGCCCGCACGTCCTCCTCCTGCGGGACCGCCTTGATGTCCGACGTGGGGACAAAACTCATTTGTTATCTCGCGAATCCACTGCTTCCGTCTTCGCCAGCCACCGACCCAATCCGCTCACCGCCCAGATGGCGGGATACAGGCTCTCAGAATACCAGAGCCTGGCGAAATACAGCCCGATAGGCGCCGGCCGGTCGAGCCCACCGTCCATTATACACTCTGCCAGCCGGCGGGCACCCGTCCGGCAGCCCTTTCGGACCTCCGGCGTCGGGGGCATTCCGGCCAGCGCCCCGAGGGCCAACCCGGTCTCCTCGACGCTGCCCGCCACGCCGGGCGCACCGCCCCAGCTACCGTCCGGGTTCTGCGCACGCAACAGGAAACGCGTGCCGCTCCGCGCCGGTTCGCTATCTGCCAGTCCAAGATCGGCATAGCACTCGAGCACCCGCCCGGTGCCGTAGACGGGATTCTCCTGCTCCGGAGCGGCCTGATTGCCGAACCACAGCGGAACCCAGGCGCCGTCCGGGCGCTGGTTCCGCTCCAGAAAGGTCAGCCCTTTCCCCACGGCCCGGGCGCTATCGCGTGCGCACGCATTCAGCGCCCGCAGGGCATGCGCGGTCAGGTCGGCGGCACTTCGATCGAACGGCAGCTTTCCCCAACCCCGGCAGAATGTGGGCCAGCCGCCGTCGTCGTTCTGCAGGTCCAGCAGCCACTTCACGCCCCGTTGCGCGGCTTCCCGCCAGCCGGGGGGCCCGAGTTCGCTCAGCGCCAGCAGGGCGCCCGAGGTGTCATCGGCATCCGGCACGCCGCCTGAGAGATCGGTCCACGCCCATCCGCCGGGCGGCGAGTTCGTGTAGGGATGCGGCCGGCCGTACTGGCACTCCAGCAGCCGCCGTCCGGTCGCCTGCGGATCGGGCACGCCGGCGCCCTCCCCCGCGGAGAGCGCCGCCGTGGCCAGGCTGGTCAGCCAGTTGCAGAGATCCGTGTCTATGGGCCAGCTACCGTCGCACCGCGCAGATGCAGCGAGGAACTCGATCGCCTTTCCACACACCGGATGGTCCGCCTGCCCCGCGGCGCCCAGGCTCATCGCCACGAAACCGGTCAGCGGCGTCGCCTCAAGAAAGCCCCCGCTCTCGGGCTGTATCGCTTCCAGACGCCTGAGCGTGGGCCGCACCGCCATGTTCCGCAGGGACCGAAGCGGGTTGCGCGCTCGCCGCCGGTGGTGTATGAGCTGCCCGACGGCGATGAGGGCGGGCAGCGCGTAGCTGACGACGTGCAGTCGCAGCCGGCTGAAGGTCCAGTGCGGCAGGCAGCCCAGTTCGAACGGCAGTCCCGGCACCTCCGACCAGGGGATGCGCAGTGCCGCGGGCGCCGCAGCCCGTTCGCCGGCCAGCGCGCAGGTGGCCAATATGGGCACGGCGAACGTCCGGTCCTTCCCGTAGAGACCGCGGATGCACCCCACTCGTTCCTCCGCCGTCCGGCCGGCGTGCTCGTCCAGATATGTCTCGGCACGTCCCAAAGTGTGAGCGTATTCCGGCTTGCCTGCCGCACCGGTCAGCACCAGCGCGGCCTGGGTCAGGATGGTCGTGGAAATGTTCGTCGGGCTCTCCGGGGAATCGCCCCAGCCGCCGTCCGTGTTCTGATCCTCCGCCAGCCAGCGCAGCCCGGCCCGGCATAGCTCCTCGTGCCGACCCGGCGCGGCCACGGAGAACGCGCTGATAGCCATAGCGGTGGCCAGCGCGGACGACGACAACTGGCCCTGCCAGTAGCCCTCCGGCCGCATACGCTCCACCAGGTATCGGCGCGCCGTTGCATAGGCTTCCCGCAGCAACGCGTCGCCGGAAGCGGTCAGCACCGGGCTGTTCGTGGCCGAATCCGTAGCCATCTCAGCGGCCTCAGGGCCCTCCAGAGGAGTAAAGATTGCCACCATACCGCGCCGGCCCGCGTCATCGCCTGCGTGGCCAGGCGGCGCCGGAGCGGCACCCCGGCGCCCCCCTGATTGTCCCAGAGCAGGCGCGGGATCCACTTGTTGTTGAGGGCGTAGCACCTCCTGAACAGACGCCAGTGCAGGCGCGACATATCCTCGCGGGCAACGGGCTCCCGCCCGTCCAGCGGCGCCCAGAACATGGGAAAGACCGCCACACGGGCATCGCCGAGCCGCGACACCCAGTCGAGCGTCTCCCGCACGTGGTCCGGCGTCTCGCCCGGCAGTCCGAGCACCAGGCTGACCAACGGGAAGAATCCGGCTTCGGCCAGCCGGCCAACCTGCTCCAGGCACCACTCCCCCCACTGCGCCGGGGGGCAGTCCGTCATCTTCGCCCGGCCGCCGTTGTCAGCGAGCAATGGCCCATTCGCGGTCTCAACGCCCAGGTTGAGCCATACGTATCCGCCGGGGTCCTCCGGCCCGGCCATCAGGCGCTGCACTTCCGACAACTCGCCGTCGGAGTACTGCGCCACGCTGCAGACGTTGGCGTGATCGGTCTGCAGCAACCGAAGCCCGTCCAGCCGGCGCAGTCGCCGCAACAGCCCTATGAGCGCCCGCGGGCGGACCGCCGTGCCCGTGGAGCCGTAGCGAAAGATGTCCTCGGTGACCAAAGCCGCCGCCTGCAGACCGCTCCGCAGGTTAGTCTCGACATCCGACACGATGGTCTCCTCCGGCAGATGCGCCATGGGCTGAGCGGCCAGCGCGCAGAACTGACATCCCAGGCCGCAGCCGCGGCTTACCTCCACCGAACCCATCACGGTCGCCCCGCGCACGGACGGCACGGCGTACGCCTGGGCCGCCCTGCCCTCCAACACCACGGCGGCTTCGCCTTCGGTGATCTCCCGGAACAGTTCGGCCACGTTGGCCTCGCAGGCGCCGCTCACCACGTGGTCCACGCCCAGCCGCCGCCGGGCTTCGTCGTCTTCGGCAAGCTGCCATGCGCCGGGGCCGCCCATGACGGTTCGAGCGTGAGGTGCGTGCGGCCGTGCCTCATGTATCTGCTCGGCAAGTTCGCGAAACTTCCTGGCCGTGTAGATCTCGCCCCCCGCGACACCCGTCATGGTGGTGCTGTTCATGCCGCGCCCCAGCGGGTCGCCGGAGGCCAGCCCGATGACGCGCGTGCCCGGCCCGATGGCCTCCTCCAGCTTCTCCGGGGGCACCACCGCCACGTCTTCCGCCGCCCAGCCGCCCTCCACCAGAGCGGCCTCCACGCGGCGCAGCCCCAGCGGGGCCTGGACGGCCCGCACGCCGTCTGCGGGCACCGAGGGCGCCAGAAACCAGTCCATCACCGGGCGCGGCACCGCGGTCGTCTGGCTGGCGGCCAGCATGCCGTCGAACAGCGTCGGGAAACCGGCCATGGACGTGCGGTCGGCGGTCAGGACCACACGAAAACCGTTGCCGTTCGGCCCGACCACGCTAGTCCTCCAGGTCTTCCAGGGCTTCGATCAGGCCGTCCAACTCGTCCGACTCGCACGCGCAGGCCGATTCCTGGCCACACGCGCCGCTCTCGCAAAGGCACTCGCGCAAAGATTGCCCGGAGAAGAACGCCTCGACGTCCACGGGTCCGCTCTCCACCTCGGCGCCCGGCGCGCCGGCTATTCCCGGGTCGGGGCTTTCGGGGAACATGATGGCGCCCTCGGGGCAGACGCGCGCGCAGGCGGGACAGCCGGGCTTGCAGCGGTCGGGCTGGGTGGCAACCACACGGCCGTCCTCGACCTCGTAGACGCCGAAGAGGCAGAAGTCGTAGCACTGCCGGCAGCCCACGCACCGGGAATAGTCCGGCACGGGATACCAGCGTTCGCTCACGCGTTCATCGAAGCGCTCCACCGTTCCCCCGCCGGAGGACAAGTCCATCTCGGAAAGGAGGGCCTCGGCACACTTGCCCGCACAGCAATACTCCCGCACGTCGTAGCATCTGGCTTCCTCGCCGCGCGCAACCCCCAGCGCATCGAGCACCCACGCCGCAGGCCGCGGGTGCATCGAGGCCGCGACAGGTGTCGCGTCGGGCAATTCAGCAAGGCGAGACAACACGGCGTGCCCGGAGGCGAGGTAATAGAGATGCGGAACCACCAGAACCGCCGCCCCGGCATCGGCGAGTTTGCCAACTAAGTCCTCTTCGAACTGACGCCGTTCCTCGCCTTCCTCCGAACTGCGCGAGACCACTATGGTTGACCCGGCCAAAATACAAACCTCCCGAACAGAGGTTACCGGTTGAGGTGCTTTGCGCCATCGGAAAAGGCACGCACGGGGTTATAGACTCTTCGCTTCTATATACTATTCTAGCCTCGAAGGCGTCCGCAGACAAGCGACCGGGGCCAAACCCAGAGTCATTCAATTATCGGTTTTCTGTTGTCCTTTCCGGATCACCGCTGCGCAAGCC
>CAYVBE010000004.1:0-36940 GCA_964448935.1 uncultured candidatus Brocadiaceae bacterium | reverse complement strand
AGGAAGGCGGAACACATCAATGGCTATACGGTGCGTGGGACTTTTGAATGACCCGGGGCCAAACCGAAGCGGGCCGATGGGATCTGAAGCGTCGAGATCAGGGGCGCAAAGCGGCGCGCATCTTCCGGAGCCCCGTCTCCAGACAACTCTCGGCGCCCTGCTCAGCGTAGGAGTCGTTGAACAGCTCCAGCGACATCATGCCGGAGTAGCCGATGCGGTCGAGGGCAGAGACGATCTGCCCGAACGGCGCCACGCCGTCGCCCGGCCAGACCCTCTGGCTGTCGCTCTGCTCGGAGACCGGGGGATCGCCGAGGTAGTCGTTGACGTGGAATAGCCCGAGTTCACCGGGCCGAAGGTCGGCCAGTTGAGCGAAGTCGCTGCCGCCTTTGGCCATGTGAAAGACGTCCGCCAGGAGGCAGCCCCCATCCGCATCCGCCATTCGGAGCACCTGAACAGCCTCGTCCAGGGTGCCCAGCTTCTGTGCGTGCCCCCAGAACTCCAGGATCGGCGCCACGCCGAAGTCTCGCCCGATCGCCGCCAGCTCCGAGTATCGCTCCGCGATCTCCTCAAGCGGCATATCCACCATATCGCCGATGCCGGTGGGCGGCGCGGCGACGCCCGGGCAGCCCAGGTCGGCGGCCATCCGGAAGACACGCCGGGCGTCTTCCATCTCCTCGCGGCGGGCTTCCTCATCCGGCACGGCCCACTGGAAGAAGGCGATGAGGTTGGGGACGGCCAGTCCCCGGTCTTCCAGCAGCCCTTTGAGTTCGGCCAGGCTGCCGCCCCCCTCCGTGTAGGCATTCAGTTCCCGGACCCACAGCTCGACGCCGTCGTAACCGGCGTCGGCGGCGGCCTTTATCTCTTCATCGGCGCCCAGTTCGCAGGCGCGGATCGTGCTGGTGTTCAAACAGTAGCCGAACGTGCTCCCGTCGGACATGTCACTTCACTCCCTGGTGGATGGTCAGATCTTGCCCTCCTGCAGCCGGCGATACAGCGGTTTCAGCGCCGGGTAGAGGGCCATGTAAATGTCGAACAACCGCTCGTAGATTTTCGCGCTCTCCCCGCGCGGCGGACGCTCCTTGACCACGCCGATGGTCTCGGCGGCCTCGGCCAGGGAGTCGAAAATGCCCACCCCCACGCCCGCTGCCAGCGCAGCGCCCACGGACGTCGCGTCGGCAGCCCGGGTGGTCAGGGTCTGCACGTTCACGTCGCAGACATCCGCCAGTATCTGCTGCCACGCCTCGGACTGCCCTCCACCGCCGATCAGACGTAGCGCGGGCACCTCGATGGTCTCCCGCATGACGTCCAGGCAGCTTCGGAGCCCGTAGGAAACGCCCTCGATGGTGGCGCGCAGGAAATGGTGGCGCCGGTGCGATGAGTTGATGCCGAAGAAGACGCCCCGCGCCTCCGAGTCGTAGATCGGCGAGCGCTCCCCTTCCAGGTAAGGCAGGAAGATCAGGTCATCGCTGCCCGGCGGCGCCTCCGCCAGCAGCGCATCGAACCGCTCGAAATCCCCCTCGCCGAGCAGGTCCATCATCCAGTCCACCGACAGCCCGGCGGACTTGACCGTGCCGAAGACGCCGCAGGTCTCGCCGTCCAGGGAAGTGAGATTGAAGATGCGGCCCTCCGGGTCAATCATCGGTTCGTCGGCCGTCAAGGCCACCCAGGCCGTGGTGCCGATGCAGCAGTAGGCATCCGCCGGCCGCACGGCTCCCGCGCCCGCAGTCGCACATGACCCGTCCCCTCCGCCGGCCACGACGGGTATGCCCGAGTGTAATCCCAGAGCCGGCGCCGCCTCGTCGGTCAGCTCGCCCACGATGTCCACGCCGGAGTAGAGCCGGGGAAACTTGTCCGCGTCAATGCCCAGCTCGCCCAGGATGTCCTCGGCATAGGCGCCGCGGTTGATATCAATCCACTGCGCGTGCGACGCGTCGGAGTAGTCGGTGGAGTCGAACCGGCCTACCATGCAGCCGACGACATAGTCCTTGGACTGCACGAAGCGGGCGGTCCGGCGGTAAACGTCCGGCTCGTTCTCTTTGAGCCACAATATCTTGCAGAGCGGCGAGTGGGGATCGAGGATGTTGCCCGTGGTCTGGTAGAGCGTCTCGCCTCCGACGCGCCGCCCCACGTCCTCACGCTCGGCGGACCCGCGGCCATCGGAATGGATCATGCTCGGGCGCAACGGCCGTCCATCCGTGTCGAGCGGCAGGCAGCCCAGCATGTGGCCGCTGACACCGATGGCGGCGATGCGCCGGCCGAGAGCCGGGTCGCTCTCAACGAGCGCCCGCGTGTTCCGGCAGACGCCGTCCCACCAGTCCGCCGCATCCTGTTCGGCCCATCCGGGATTGGGCGAGTGGGTCTCGTGTGGCGTGCTCTGCGAGGCAAGGATTCTGCCGTCGGAGCCCACCACGGAGCTTTTCGTGGCGCTGGTGCCCACATCGTGTGCCAGCAGGCAGTCTGTTTCCGGTGTCACGCTTTTGCCTCCTTCCGAACTCATTCCTCCGGCGGCCACTTAAAGCTCTGATCCCACCAGCCCACGCGGCCGGCGCCGATTTCCTGACGCGCCTCGACCAGCTCGGCGAAACGTTCCGATTCCATGAACTCCGGCACACTCAGGTCATACGGATGCCGGAACGTCTCCAGGTCGGCCTTCAGCGTATCGCGCAGGTCGGCCAGAACGTCCGCGTACGCCGGGTCCTCCGCCAGGTTGTGCTGCTCATAGGGATCGCTGTCGAGGTCGTAAAGCTGGTCCGGATCGAAATAGTGCGGGAAGCAGCTCAGGGCGATGGACGAGTGGGCCTGCCGGGTGCCCTCCATGTGGTCCAGCGCCACGTCCACCTCGCCGTCCTTCATCTTCCGGAGCGCCTCGTCGCGGTAGCGATAGACGATGTACTTGTGACCGTCTTTCAGAACCGCGCGGGTTACGCCGATTTCGAAATACAGGTGGTCGCGCCCCGGCAGCGTCCCGCCCTGTGCGGCTGGCAATATGCTGAGGCCATCTCCCCGGTAATCCGGCGGCGGAACGGCGCCCGCGACGTCCAGGCAGGTGGGCAGGATGTCGGTGATCTGGACCAGCTCGTCGGTGACGCTGCCCGCCGGAATGCGCCCCGGCCAGCGCATGAGCATGGGCACGTGCACGCCCCGCTGATAGCAGGTAGCTTTGCCCGGCTCCACGTTGTGATCGGGCACGTAAATCACCAGCGTGTCGCGGGTTATGCCGAGCTCCCGCAGCCGCTTGAGGATACCGCCGACGTGCTCGTCCAGGTACAGCATGCCGGAGTGCGCGTAGTCCACGGGCAGGCCGGCCTGCTCCAGCCGTCGGCGCAGGCTCTCCCGCGGCGGGTAGCAGGTGAAGGGCCCCTCCCGCTTGCCCTCCGGCGTGTAGCGCGGGTCCACATCGAACTCCGCCGAGTGGTCGGGCCCGTGCGTTGCCGTCGGCGCGGTGTACAGGAAGAACGGCCGGTCATCGCGCGCTGCTTCATCAATAAAGTCCAGCGCCCCGCGCGTGAACCACTCGAACGGGTGAAAGTTGAAGTGCGGCAGCGGATGCTTGCCGTTGCCGGGCAGGACGCTGCCCGCCCATTCGAAACCGCCGGTCTTCTTGATGCGCTCCCGGTAGATCTCCTGGTGACGACGGAGCCGGCGGTTGACCTCCGGATCGTCGGGATCGTCGTCGCGGCTGAAGCGCGGGATGTCCCACTCCACGTTGCTGTCCGCCAGCGTCACGCCCCATTTGCCGACGAAGCCCGTGTAGTAGCCGGCGGCCGAGAGGAACCGCGCAACGGTGGGCGTGTCCAGCGTGATGCCGGGGTTCCAGGTGATGCAATAGGGCCGCGTGACGGGTTGGCTACCCAGAAAACCGGGGTGCGTGGAGCGCCCGGCATACTGCCCCGTGAACACGGCATAGCGGCTGGGAGCGCAGACCGACGATGTGCAGTAAGCCTGATTGAAGCGCACGCCGTCCGCCGCCAACGAGTCAAGGTGCGGCGTCAGGAAATCGCTTCCGTAGCAGCCCAGATAGCCGGGAGCGGCCTCATCGGAGAATACCAGCACGATGTTCGGTCGGGAATCGCCCCCACCGCCCCTCCGGTTCCGGGCGCAGCCGCTGTTCAACAATGTTCCGGCCGCCAGCGCGCCGGAAGTCCTCAAGAAATCACGTCGTGAAACACCCATCCGTTCATCCTTCCCAGATTGCTCCTGCGGTTATCTGATTCATGCAGGTCCGCTGAGTCCGAGGATGGGATTATACGTCCAGTCGCTCGGCGTCACAACGGGGACTCAGTCCATCTCCTCCAGCACCCAACGGTACTGCTCCTCGCGTTCCTCATCACGGTCGGTGGCCACCGGCACGGGCGGGGTCAGGTCCGATATCTCCCGCCACTGGTCGGCCGACATCTCGTATTCGGCGGCGGCCAGGGAAGGCTCCAACTGCTCCAGGTTGCGCGCGCCGATGATGGGAGCGGTGATCGCCGGATGGGACTTCACCCAGGCCACGGCCAGCGTCACGGGGTCCACGCCCGCCTCCTCGGCGTAGGCCGCAAAGCCGTCCGCCACGTCCCGGTATGTCGGATAGCCGTAACGCTTCGCGTAGCCCTCGTGCCAGGTCAGCCGCCCGTTCTCGGGCTGCTTGCCGCCGGTGTATTTACCGGTCAGCAGGCCGCCGCCCAGCGGGCTGTAGGAGATGACGCCCAGGTTCTCGTCGTGCGCCAGCGGCAGTATCTCGACCTCTGCGGTGCGCTTGGCCAGGCTATACATGGGCTGCAGCACGTGCAGGCGGTTCAGCCCCAGGCGCTCCGCCATGCCCAGCGCGCGGGCGATGGTCCAGGCCGGCCAGTTGCTGACGCCGGCATAGCGCACCTTGCCCTGCCGCACCAGGTCGTCCATGGCGCGCAGCGTCTCCTCCATCGGCGTCCGCGGGTCCTCACAGTGGCAGAAGTAGATGTCCAGCCGGTCGGTGCCCAGCCGCCCGAGGGACAGCTCGACCTGCTCCATGACATGCCGGCGCGAGAGGCCGCGCTCGTTCGGCTCCGCCCCCCCGCCCATGCCCACCTTGGAGGTTATCACCAGCTCGTCGCGGCAGTCTTCGATCAGCCCGCCCAGGATCTCCTCCGAGCCGCCGTCGGCGTAAACGTTTGCGCAGTCAAAGAAGTTGATTCCCGCCTCGCGGCACCGCCGGAACATGGCGGCCGAGGTCTCCTCGTCGGCCTCGCGGCCGAAAGACATCGTACCGAAACACAGCTCCGAAACCTGCACTCCGGTGCTTCCGAGCGTGACATATTGCATGGTGTTCCCCCGTCTGTAGTCAGCGATCTCTGTCGGCCAGAACGGCGTGTGCGTGGCGCGCGAAGAGGCCGCGGATGTCCCGGGTGTATTCCCGCAGTATCCGCTCGCCCAGGCCGTCGTTATCGCCGCAGCGATAGAGGGCCCGTGCGAGCACGATCTCCCGCAGCGGCCCGGTGCGGCGGCGCTTCCCCCGCGGCTTGTCGTACTGTGGCTCAAGTTCGGTCATGTCGTGCCCGCTCATGCCGGGCCGGTTGAGGACTTCGGCCAGCATGGGCGCGCCGCGCGGGTCGCCTATGCGCTCCAGCGCCAGCGCTACGGCCCGGTGGTGCGACAGGGTGACCTCCCGATCCAGCGTCCGTGCCTTCCGCAGGATGGCCGGCAGTGCCCTCTCGTCACGCGTGCGCCCCAGCGCCAGGATAAGCGAGTCTGTCCAGGTCGGCAGGTGGGCGTATTCGGCCATGCCGCCCTGCAGTATCTTGGGGTCCCACTCCTCGACTTCATCGAGCGCCTCGATCAGGTCCGGCACGGCCTCTTTCGCCCCCAGGCAGCCAAGCACCCGGGCGTAAGTCAGGCGCGCGTCCCCCTCCGCGGCGCGGTGTGCCTCGCGCAGGGAAGGCAACGCCTCTTCCGCGTGCGACAGCACCACCGCCAGCGCGCGGAAGCCCTCCCTGCGCCCGGAGCGGTTCTCGTCAGGCAACAGCCTGACTGCCTCCCGGATATCCCGTTCAGCCGGCGGAAAGGAATCCTCGTGCTCCAGCACGTGCTCCGGCAGGTTGCCGACCTCCACAAGGTGTTTCTGGAGCGCCCGGATGTCAATGCCACGCGTTCCGACGCCCTGCTCCGCCGCCATCGCGGCGGCCACTCCGGCCGCGTAGCCCTGGTTGCTCAGATCGTACTGCATGCGCACCATGGCGGAGGCGTCGCGCTCCATGCTGATCCCCAGGCCGGTGACCAGCATGCCGTCCAATCCAGCCGGCAGCAGGCAGCGATACGGCGTGTAGCACTTCCCGCCCGGCGCGGGGTGATTGGCCTTTCGCGATTCCTCGGTGTGCGGTATGAAGGCGAAATACGGCAGGTCGGGGTAGCCGTGGGAATCGTAGTCGCTGCGCGAGAGCACAATGCTGTCCGGATAGGTGCGCCTCGCCACCTGGTCCAGATAGCGCAGGATGTGGTCGCCCACCACACGGCGGCGTTCCCGGGTCTGGATAAAACTTCCTCCGTCGAAGGCCCACTTCCCCATGGTCATGCGCGCCCCCACCAGAGCACGCCAGACGTCCAGCATGTCCGATTCGTCCACCAGCAGGTAGTCGGTATTGATGTAGCGGGAGCCAAGTGGCCGCTCGGGCAGGCCGGCGCCCTGCAGCGCAATGTCCCCGACGTCGGAGCCGTACATCGAGTCCGCGCCGGCGGCGACCGCCAGATCGGCGTTGCCGGTGCTGTCAATGGCCACCTTCGCCAGTACGACTCCGCGGCCCCACGGAGTGGCCACGACTACTCCCTTCACCCGTTCCCCGTCCACCAGCGCCCCGCAGCCAAGCACGTGAAACCACACCTCGCCGCCGGCCTCCCGGATGTTGCGGCGATACCACTCCATCTTGGGATGCAGCCCCTCGCCCCTGGCGGGGAACGGCACCTCTTCAGCAAAGCCGACCCGGCGTCCGGCATAGCTCCTGCCGATCATGCCAAGGGTGCCGGTGCCTCCCGGCGCGCCCTGATACTCCAGCACGAGTGTCCGTGCGCCCCGGCGTGCCGCGCCGATGGCCGCAGCGCATCCGGATGTCCCGCCGCCCAGCACCACAACATCGTATTCCCCCAGCACCGGCAGGCCGCGCTCGGGGTACGGTATCCTGCTCTCGATGTCCGACGTAGGGCGTGGACCACGGAGCACCTCCCGCACCTCACCGTCCGGCCTGCCGGAAGGCACGCGGGCCGGGCACGTCACGCCCGCCGGCTCCTCCACCCGTGCCGCTTCCCCGGCAGCGGCGCGCCCGATGAAGCGCCCTACGGACATCAACCGGACCGGCCGGAGCAGCGCCTCTGCGGCCTCACGCGGCAGGTCTGCGCAGCCACCGAGGACATATACTCCGTCAACACCCTTCGGCTGGAAAGGCGCGGTCGAAAGCCCCTCGAACCCGGACCACGGCCCACGTCCCGCGATAGCCTCCGGCGGGACGTAGAAGAGTTTCTCGGAAGCCTGCAGTTGCCCCGGCCGGCGGGTCGCGTCCCGGGCCCCTTGATCGGCCCGCGCGAAACCGGCGATGGAGTCCTCATCCACCTCCACCTTCAGCGTGTACTCGAAGACTCCACGCTCCGAGAGTTTTCCTTCGTCCACGTCAACCTGCCGACAAGGCAGCCCCTCGTTCGGCTCTTCGGCACCGATCACCACTCGCTTTACGGTCAGCTCGCCGCCCAGCCATTCACTCACCTTCGCGCCCGCCATGCGGGCCACGGTGGCACGGTGCGTGGCGTCAATAATCGTCTTCGCCACCACAGCCTGCCGGCCGGCACGGTTCGCCATCACGATGCCGGCGGGCCGTCCCGCGTCATCCTCCAGAACGTCGGTGGCGTAGCAGCCGAACAGGAACTCAACCCCGGCTTCCACCAGCGCCTCGTCCAGGACCTTCTTCACGCGCAGCGGCGTGGTGGCGCGCGAGTCGCCGTAGACCTCCCGTGCCAGCGGCGTGGTCGGCTCCTCCCCCGGCTCTAGCCAGAGGCGCAGCGTGTCGCACATATCCCCGCCCAGGTGCGGGCGTTGTGCCGCCAGGAAGACCTCCGCGCCCTCCTCCGCCGCGGCAACGGCCGCCGCCACGGCCCCCGTGCTTCCGCCCACCACAACCACGTCCGCCCGATCAACGACCGGTATGCTGCGCTCGGATTCGGTCACGAATGACTCCCCGAATGCGGAAGATGAACTGAACACGCCGACTACGAGACACCAGCTAAGAACTGCGAGGGAAATCGCCTTCATTCAACACCTCTCCGCGTCAAAGATAGCTTCACCGCCCGCCGGATGCGAATCTCGCGCCCATGCGGAGCGCCTGGATCATACTCTCCGGGTTGGCCCGGCCCTGCCCGGCCCGATCGAAAGCGACGCCGTGGTCCACCGAGGTGCGGATGATGGGCAGGCCGAGAGTGACGTTGACGCCGGAAATCGAGGACCAGGTGTCCGTCTCGCGGTCGTAGCGGAAGCCCATCAGCTTCGTGGCGATGTGCCCCTGGTCGTGATACATGGCCACCACCAGATCGTACTGCCCGCCGCGCAGCTTGCTGAAAACGGTGTCGGAGGGGATGGGGCCCTCCACGTCGAAGCCTTTCCCCCGCGCGCGCTCGACGGCCGGAATGATCTCCTCCTGCTCCTCGTCGCCGAACAGACCGCCCTCCCCGCAGTGCGGGTTCAGCCCGGCCACGCCAATGCGCGGCTCGGCGACGCCCATCCGCACGAGAGCGTCGCGCCCCAGCTCGATGACCTTGAGCACCCGTTCCCTTTTTACCAGCTCGCAGGCCCGCCGCAGCGCGACGTGGGTTGAGACGTGCACCACCCGGAAGTCCCCGTCGGCCAGCATCATGGCGTAGTCGCGGGTGCCGGCCAGGTCGGCGTATATCTCGGTGTGTCCGGGGTGCTTGATGCCGGCGGCGGCCAGCGCCTCCTTGTGGATGGGGCCGGTGGTGGTGGCGTCCACCGCGCCATCGAGGGCCAGTTCGACGACCATCCGGATGTACTCGAACGCCGCCCGGCCGCACATGGCGGATATCTTCCCGTACTCCAGCGCCTCCAGGTCCACGTTACCCAGGTCCAGGACGTCAATCGCCCCGTGCTCGTACCGCCCGTCTTCGGGGGCCTCAACGGCCCGCGTCTCCAGGTCGAGCCCCGAGAACTCTATCGCCTCATTGATCACCCCGAGGTCGCCCACGGCGAGCGGCCGGCAGGCGTCGTAGATCTCCGGAAGGTCAAGGGCCCTGGCGGTTACCTCGGCCCCGATGCCGGCCGGGTCGCCGACGCTGATTGCGATAATTGGTCGCTCTGCGCTCATTCTCGCTCCGTTGTTCAGTCGTACCTCGCCGCCAGCCGTGCCACCAGATCTTCCGGTCCGAAACCGCCGGATTTGGTCACCACGGTGACGGACCGTCCGCCCACAGGCATTGTAGATTCAATGACGCCCGGCCACAACTCGCCGTGAGGGCGCATGGTCGTCGCGCCCAGGGCGCGCAGCACCGCGACGGCCGTATCGCCGCCGAAGACCGCGAGAGAACCCGGCGCCGGCTCGCGCTCCATCAGAGCTGCCGTCAGACCGCCCAGCGCCTCCGCAACGCGGCCGCAGACATCCTCGATTCCCTGCCGCCGCACGTCCTCCGCATACTGCGCGCGCTCCTCCGGGGTCGCCACGGTGTAGAGCAACAAGGGTCCCACGACCCGTCCGGCGGTCGGTGCCCCGGCAGCCAGCATCTCGGGAGTCAGCCTGAAACCGTCAATTCCGGTCTCCAGGCCGCGTCTCACCTGCGCCAGCGCCGTCTCCTGCAGGCTGCCGTTGACGATGAGCAGCGGCCCCTGTCGCTCCGGCTTCTCGGGCGCCGAACGGGGCAGGTCCAGCCTCTCGGCCACTTTCTCCGCAAACCCGGCAGCCCCCGCCGTGCGCCACAGCAGACCCACCTCAACCAATCTGTCGGCTATACGCTCCAGGTCCCCCTCCGTCTCCGCGTCGAAAACACAGATGCACGGATCGGGGCAATCCGCGGGCGACCAGGAAGCCAGTTTGTCCCGCGCCACAACACCGACCGCAATCTCCGCATCTCGCGTGAGTATCACGGGGATGCTGCCGGACTCGATCGGCTCCCGTGGGTCCTCCGCGAAGGACGTCTCGTGCAGCGGTTTCCCATGGACGTATTGGCAACCTCCGCGGGTCGTGCGTCCCGCCTGCGGGTAGGCGGGCACGAACGGCAGCACCCCGCCCCCCGTCGCCCGGAGCAGCGCCTCCAGCTCCACCCCCACGTTGCCGCGTAGCGTCGAGTCCGTCTTCTTGTAGAAGCGCTCCGCGCCCGATCCGCGCGCAGCCCCCTCCACGCACCGCGCAGCCTTGGCAGGAGCGACGTGCCGGCTCTCGGTGTCCATCACACACACCGTCGCGTCCGGATCGGCATCCACGCCGATGGAGATGACCGTCTCGACGCCCCGGCGCGCGAACTGCACGCCGGTGTCGTTCGAGCCCGTCAGATCGTCGGCGATGATGAGGAAACCGGTCACGGTTCGGTCACTCTCGGGGAGTCACGACTGCGCTCTCGATACCCAGGCTCTCGGCGACCTTCTCGATGGCCGACGCGTGGTGCCCGATGCCCAGCGCAAAGTGGTGCGTCGGCCCCTCCGCCAGCCATCGCTTCAGAAACGTCACAGTGTCCGGCTCAAAATGCCCGCGCGTGTTGGTGTTGCCCGTGGCCGGGATGGGGCCGGCGGCCGAGCGACCTTCGGCGATGACGAACTTGAACCGCCCTTCGTAGGTCTGCGTGATGCCGAGCATCGAGATCGGCCCTTCCTTGAGCTTGAACTCGACCGACGCGCCGGAGCCGGGCTTGCCGTGATATTTGGTGAGGCTCCGCAGCACGGGCCGTCCCTGGGCGATGTTGACGTGGTGCGGCCCGTCGTGGCCGACCAGCACGAAATCCCCCCCGAAATCTATGGGGTGGAACTCCGCGAAGCTGCCGCCGATCTCCAGCCGGTCCATGATCATCATCGCGACGCACGTCTTCAGATCGCACTCGCCGCACATGGGGAAGCCGGCGGCGGTCAGCAGCGAGTTGCCCACGATCAGGCTCTGCAGCATCGCGCGCATCTCGCTGCCCTCCTCTGCCTCGTAGTAATAGGCGAGGCCGTCCAGGTTCTTCTCCTCCACAAAACGATCCAGCGCGCAGGCGGTCCGCGCGGCGGCCCCCAGGTCCTCCTCGGTCAGGCGGCGGGTGGTGGGGTCCGCCTCCGGCTCCGGGGTGTCGAAGAAGCCCAGTATCTCGTCCCTCTTGGCCGCGACGGCCTTTGCAGTGACCTCCGGAAACTGCCGCATGATGTCGTCCGGCTCGGTCTGGACCACGTGCAGCCCGAAGTGCGCGGTGAACTCGGTGGGGTCGCTGTGCATGTCGAGCATGGCCTCCAGCACGTGCCCCATCTGGCCGATGCGGGCCCCTCTCAGGTCGTGCAGAACGCGGGCCACCGCGCACCATTCGGCGATCTCCGCCTCCGCCGCCGGGTCGTCCTCCAGCGTCCCCACCACAATGGGCGGGACCTTCTTGCCCACGCGCACGGCAACGCCGGCGAACTCGGGAAGCGAGCAGATGTTGTCGTTGGCAAGCTGCATGCGGATGGTCGCGTTCTCGTAATCGAGCGCCTGCCGCGGCTGCAGGGCGACGAGCACAATGGGCACATCCACCTCGCGGCAGATCAACCCCCACGTGGCGCTGGTGGCGTAGGTCAGCATATCGCAGAAGATCAGGTCCAGCTCGGTCGTCTTGATGCGACGCAGCGCCTCCGCGGCCGACTCCTCGTCATCCACCATGCCGAACTCGGCGATATTGACCCCGTTCGCCTCGACCAGGACCTTGAAGTCGTCCATATACCCGAGCAGGTCTTCCCGCAGGCCGGGAAACTGGCCCCAGTAAATCCGATGCCCCACGCCGAAGATGCCTACGTTCGCCCGCAGCGGCTTCCGTCGCTCAACGATCATGGCCTCTCCCTCACGAATTCGATTCGCGCACCTTCCTCCAGGCCGAACGGCATGAAGAAATAATCGTCGGTCCAGGCTCTGGTCTCCTGTTCGCGGCGCTCGTACCAGCGCTCGTATCCTTCCCCGCTGTCGCGGTCCCACCGACCCGTAAAAGCATCCTCGCCCCAGCAGTGGGTCAGTTCGCCACGTGGTCGGTGGTGGGGCCCCAGGAGGTTGCGGAGGGTGCTGACCAGGACGATCCGGACGGTGTTTCGACCCGCCCTCAGGTGTTCGGTGATGTCCAGCCGGTAGGGTTTCCAGGCGATCTTGCCGGCCTCCGCACCGTTCACTCTGACTCTGGCGACGCAGGCATCAAGGCGGTCCAGGCTCAGGTAAGCCCCCGTGCCCGCCGCCGGCGGGCTGTCCAGATCGAACGACTGGCTCAGGACCATCTCGCCGGCGTAGAAGGGGTATCCCCCGCCTACGAGGTCGCCGCCCGCGGCGGGGTTCTCGGCGCCGATCACAAAACCGGGCTCAAAGCGCCGACACGGCGGCCGCGGCGTGCCCTCGGACGGCGTGCCGTACACGCCGAAGTCGCCGATCAGATACGCCGACTCCACCTCGGTTCCCTTCACCACCGTGAACAGGCGCGCAAGCCCGGAGGCCCTCCGGAGCGGCTCGAATTCTCCTTCCAGTTCGATGACGTTCAGCCCCTCGCGGACCACTTCGGTGATGTTGGTCGGCCGGAATGAGCGGTCAATCCACCAGTTCGCGTCGGAGTAGCGGACCTCGCGCCCGTTCACCGTCATGGTCCATTCCGACGGGTCCTCGACCACCAGCGCGACGCGCGACGGCCGCTCCTCGACCCCGAACTCGAACCGCAGCCCCATCGGCCCGCTGTGCGGATCGTCCTCCTGGAGTATCTGCTGGACGGCGCTGACCGGGATCACCTCGCCGTAGTCGCCGTCCCCACGCCGCAGCCGGCAGAAATCGAGCGTCAGGGCATTCGGATCCCCGCGTTCAACGTGCCAGTCACCCGTGAGCGCGATCTCGCGCACTACCTCCGTGGGCGCCGGAGGCGCTTCGACTTCCGGCTGCCCCTCCCGCAGCAGGACCAGGTGAGACTGCCAGAGCTCGAAAGCCAGCGGGCAGACCGTCCCGCCGTCCTCGGGCCACTGTGGAAGAGACGATATCTCGCCCGTCTCCAGGTCCCAGCGTTCAAGCCTGCCCCCGCCGGGGAACCGGGCCTGCACCTCGACGCGTTCTTCGTCGTCCGTGTTCAGCAGGAAGAACAGCCTGCCCTGCTCGACCCCACCTTCGTACACGTAGATGCGCTCGCCCGACCCTTCGACGGCTTCCAGCTCCAGCCGGGGCGGGACCGCCTGGCTCACCGCGCTTGCCAGAGCGCCCGGCTCGTTGGCCACCAACGGGATGCGGTCCATCAGGTCGGTCAGCTCCGGCGCCTCGCCGGCCCGGAGCACCGTGCCGCCGGCGTCCAGGAAATCCTGCAGCAAGTCCACGGTGCTGTCCCTGAGCGTCAGAATCGAAGGGAGTATTACCACGCCGTACCGGCAGTCCCCCAGTTCCAACGAACCGTCCGCGACCCGCCCGCCCTCGGCCAGCATCGCCTCGTCCCCGTAGTGGAACCCGCGGTGCGCCTTGAGAAGGTTCAGGCTGAGCGCCATGAGGCTGTCCTGCAGGTCCTCCAGTTCGGTGCGTTCGGGCATTCCTTCCCACGCCGCGTGTTCGAACTGCGTGTAGTAGCAGAACGCGGACTCGATCGGGTGCAGAACCAGAACGTCCGCCGCGCAGCATGCCTCCCGCAGCGCGTAGCTCAGGCGGGCGAAGTAATCGGAGACGGCCCGGTTCTCCGGCCACCAGGGCTGCTGGTAGGAAATGTTGACGGGGTAGATGCGCTTGCGCCGGCCGCGCATGGAGTAGAACGATCCGTGCAGGCAGCGCTGATTGATGCCCAGCAGCGCGTGCCACTCGCCGATGCGCTTGCGGTCCTCGAAGGTCAGCCCGTGGCTGCTGACGCCGTACATCTCCGCCAGCACGCGTGGCTCGCCGGCCTGGTCGGCGGCGCTGGAGCACTGCTTGGGCGTGATGACGAAGCACGGCTCGGACCTCTCCTCATCGCGGTTGTACGGCCACCGCAGGTCGGCGGTCAGGTGGTCAATCCCCGGCACGCCCATGTGAGCGTAGTGCGGCATGGCGGCGGCGTTGAAGCCCACCTGCTGGCGGAGCTTGTCCTCGCCCATCAGGTGCCCGGCGAACAGGACTCCATGACGTCCGCACCAGTCCCGCACGACGCGGAAGTACCCCTCGTCGAACAGTGACAGAACCGTGCGCCAGAACCGATGCCGGAGGGCCCGCCAGTCCCCGGTGCGCCGGAAGAGTTCCGGCACGCGGTCGGGGAGCGATATGCCCCACTCCTCGCGCACGGCCTCGATCACCCGCTCACCCCAGGGGAACTTGCCGAACCGCAGGCAGGGCTCGTCCACCCAGACCGCCTCGATGGTCTCCCCGAACGCGTCGCCGAAGCGCGCGAACCAGGTCTCCTCGTAGGCCAGCTCCAGGTAGCGCCGGACGGCCTCCGGGTTGAGCAGGTCAACCGCGTTCTCCAGCCTCCGCGCGACGTACAGCGATTCCCCGTCCTCCGCCACCACGGTGCCGTTCGTCGGCTCCTCGCCCCGGGACTGCGCCACCAGCACCTCGTGCTGCAGCTCCGGCGGCAGGTCCGGGAAGCCGTTCGGCATGTAGCCCGCCTGGAACCAGACCTTCATGTCCAACTCGCGGGCGGTTTCGACGACAACCTCCAGGGCCTCCATCCATTCTTCGGACAGGTATTCGGTGCGGAGCCCGTTGAAAGTGCGGGTGATCACCGTGCCCCATCCGGCGTCCTTGAACCCGCGCAACTGCCGCCGCAGCTCGTCCGGCTCCAGCCGGTCGTTCAGCATCCACAACGTCACCGCCCGGTAAGCCGTTCCGGGGTTTCGAAAAACCTCGGAGTCGAGTTCGGCGAGTTTCATCGGAATTGAGGCCCTCCCGGCATCAGGTCAGTTCTCCCCGCCCATGCAGAGAACGCGACCGTCTCTGGTGGCCATGTAGAGCCGGCCGTAAGCCGCCGCCATGCCGTCCCACGCGGGCGGGGCGTCGAGTTCGTATTCCTTGACTTTGTGGCCGTTCTCGGCGGAGACCACCCACAGCCTGGCGCCCTTTCGGCCCTCGAACGTCGCCAGCGGGTCATCGGGGTCTATCGCCTCCGGCGGGCCGGCGGCAAACAGGTGCGGCCCGGCCAGCGTCATGGCACGCACCATAACCCGGATCGGCTGCCGCCACCGCGGCTCTCGCTCCCGGGTGAACCCGGGTCCGGCCTTGTCCAGGCAGCGGTGCTCGGGCTTCAGGACCGGCTCGTTCGTGTTGTCGTCGGCCACCAGCATCATGTCTTCCTCGCCCCATACGCAGAGCGGGCTCCGGAGCATCCGCTCGGTGAACTGCTGGAAGGCGAAGGTGGTGGACTCGTCGAATACCACCAGTTGGCCGCTCTTGGACGCCTGATTCATGTGCTGATACCCCGGCCAGGTGTCGGCGAACATCCAGCCCGTGCGGTCGAAGCAGGTATCGTCGAGGAACGTCGAGGTGGGGAAGAGGTGCAGACCCACGTCGCGATCGCCCAGCCCCACGAAACCCGGCACGTGGTGCTTGTGTGGCTGCCCCGTGTAATCAACGCCTCCACCTTCCGAGGCCAGCCCGGTGTTGGGCGGCACGGGGATTTCTTTGAGGCGCCTGTCGAACTTCAATTGCCGCAGGTAGAGGTATTCCGTCGAGTCTCCGGCGCCGCCGACCAGAACGTCATTCAGAGCCCCATCCATGTAAAAAGCGTTGCCCCTGTCCTTCGCCAGGTCCGGCCAGGGACCATCCAGCCGCGCGCGGTGCAGCACCTCACCCGTCGTCGGGTCCAGGCCGAAGAGGTAGAGCCCGCCGTCGAGGAAGGAAGACCGGCCGGCCGACACATACGCCACGCCCTCGCGCACCAGAACCGCACCGTGAACCGGCCAGAGCGACTCTATGCGGTCGAAGGACACAATCCGCCGCTCCGAGGGCGCGGCGCGGAAGCGCCACACCAGCCGACCGTCGTCCGCCCGCAGGCAATAGACCCAGCCGTCGGTGCAGCCGAAGAGGGCCAGCCCGCGATAGATCGTCGGCGGTCCGTCCACCGGGCCGCCGGCGGTGAACCGCCAGAGCCGCTCCCCCGTGCCCGCGTCCAGGCAGTGCACTGTGTGTGCGTCCTTGTCGGCCACGTAGAGCCGCCCGTCGGACAACGTGGGAGCGGTGAGGCTACCGCCGAGGTCGGCCTGCCAACGCTGCTGCAGGTTGGCCGGGACCGGCACATCGGAAGCGCCGCTGCGGGTCGGGTCGCGCCGGTAGGTCGGCCACGCCTCGGCATCGGAGGATTCGGACGGCGACGCCGACCAGGCGGTTCCCCGCACCACCGGGTGCTGCTCCTCGACTGAACCGCCGCCTCCGGCACCCAGCGCGTAGAAGCCGAACAGTTTGGCCTCGCGGTAGCAGAAGCACGGGTGCGGCGGGACGTAGATGAGCCCGTTGCAGGGCATGACTCCGACGCCGCAGATACCCCGGACCCAGTTGTTCCGGGAGAACGGCTCCTCGCCCACCGGGTAGAGTTCGATGCCGCGTTTGGCCGTCAGTATGTAGTGCTCCGTGGCCTTGTCCGGGAAGCACCGCGGGTGGTGCCAGGGCGACTGCCAGTGCCGGGGCGGTTCCGGCAAGTCGCGCGCGATCTCACCCGTCGCGGTATCCACATAGCCGTTCAGAAGCCCGTTGATGACGAACGGCATACGTCTGGAGCTCGACCGGTAACCCACCTCGCTCTCGGGGCGCGACCATAGTTCCTCGCCGGTCTTCAGCGACAGGCCGAACACCTTACCACTCACCGAGACCAGCAGCGCGTCTGAGGCAGCCACGAGCTTGGGATCCGGTCGCTTGCCAAATTGAAACGGACCGGTTTTCCAGAGCCTGGACCCGTCGTCTGCGTCCAGGCAGTGCACGGAATCCCCGCCGAAGTAGTAGATACGCCCGGCCTTCGCCGCAGTGGTGGTCAGTCGGAGATATGGCACCTTGGCGCTCCAGAGACGGCGGCCGGACTCCACGTCGAAGGCCATCAGGTCCATGGGACGCGGGGAGTCGGCGCCCCACTTCGGCAAACCGCCCTGCGGCTTTACCACAATCAGCACATCGTCCAGGCAACGCAGCCCGGCGGCGCCCTCGGTGCCTTCCAGCCTCCGGCGTATCTCGCCCGCGCGACAGTCCACCTCGGTCACCGGGCTGTCCCCGCCCATAGTCACGTACACCGTGTCACCCCGCGCGACCAGGCGGCGCGATACGTGCGTCCTGCCCCAGATGCCCATGCCGGGCCAGTCGTCGGTCGGTATCTGCCACAGCCGCACCCCGCTGAAGGCGTCGCGCGCCTCCAGGAACCACTTGCCGGGCACGCCCGATTTCTCGGCGAACCCCGTCGGCCCGTGATCAACCAGGTAGATCACGCGTCCGGCGGCGCTAACCATGGCTATGACGCTGCGGTCGTTCTCGTGGCTGCGGCTCCAGCGCGGCCCGCAGACCCACTGCACGCCCTTCGGCGGGCCGACGAGGCTGTCCTGCGCCACTGCATTGTTGTCCGGGCCGTGGAAGAAATGCGTCCACTCGTCTATCTCGTCCGGCCACGGTTCAACGACCTTGCGCCAGCCGTCTCCCTCACGCACACAGGCCACGCCCTTCGGCGCCAGCACGCGCTCCATCTCGGCACGCGGCACAGCGGCATTGTCCACCACCAGGAGATTCACCGTGCCATCGCCATAAGGCAGTTCGCCGCCACCCCAGTGCGCGACGGAGACCGGCCCGTAGAGCCCGTGGGAGCGGATGTAGTTCCGTGCCCTTTCGCGCGCTTCATTATCCGTCGCCAGCCCGTGAACGAGGAAGCCGTCAGAGACCCGAAGAGCAGTGGTGAGATTTCCGTCCTTACAGCCGACGTGCACCGCCAGTCCGCCGTGCACCTCCCGCCGAATCACCTCCTCTATCGGGGCAGGAAGCCCCGTGTCGGCATGAGCCACAGCCCCGACCAGAAGTAGCCCCGCAAGAAGCAAAACACCATGCCGTTTCAACGTGCCGCTCATAGTTGAACCACCCTCAGACCGAGGACCAGTCGAAGACTACGCCCCAATATTCGTCCCGTTTGTTCCGGAGGCCGTCGTAGACCTCCGGCGCGCGCTCGGGCTCCACGAAGTGGCTCCGCAGAGGCTCGACCCGCAGCTTGCCCGCCATCATCAGATCGAACATGGTGCGGAAGCCCCAGGGCACGGTCTTCTTGACCTCGCGCACGCCCATGGCCGGGAAGCGCCACTGGTGCGCGCCGCGGACCTCCAGGCCCTTCTGGTGAATCTCCATCAGCAGCGGCGCCATGTCGGCCACGTGCTCGGCGCGCGGCGTGCCCAGCAAAACGACCTTGCCGAACAGAGCCGTCGTCTCCACGCAGGTCTCGATCACCGCCGAGTGGCCCGCCGCGTCAACGGTGATCTGCGCCCCCTCGCCGTCGGTCAGCTCCATCACCGCGTCCACCTGCTCCTCGGGGGGCACGTCCAGCACGGTCTCGATCCCCACCTCGCGCGCCAGGTCGCACCTCTTCGTCACCGGGTCCAGCCCGATCACGTTCGCGCCCAGGATGCCGTACTGCTGGGCGGCCAGATTGCCCACCAGGCCCAGACCGAAGACGGCCACCGTGTCGTTCAGGTCCACGCCGGTGACGCACGGGGCGGCCATGGCGATCTCGGCCAGGCAAACGAACGGCGCGTCCTCCAGCGGCACGCCGTCGGGCACGGGGTACAGCCGGCCCCATTGGTGATCCTGCCCGTGCCGGAAACGCTGCGCGGAGGCGTGCTTGCCCGCGAAGAAGGCCCGGTCGCCGACGTCGAAGTCGGTCACGTCCTCGCCCTTCATCACCACTTTGCCCACCGCGGCGTAACCGGTCTTGCAGGGGTAGTCCGAGTTGCCGAGGACGTTGTGGAGCCGCGAGAGTTCCGTGCCGGCGCTGATGAGGGACGCCTCGGTGCGGAGCACCACCTCCATCGGTCTCAGATGCTCGGTGGAGAT
Organism: uncultured candidatus Brocadiaceae bacterium; assembly: GCA_964448935.1. Classification (GTDB taxonomy): domain Bacteria; phylum Planctomycetota; class Brocadiia; order SM23-32; family SM23-32; genus CAYVBE01. The sequence continues at coordinate 17,807 of CAYVBE010000004.1, read as the reverse complement.
GTCCTCTTCCTTCAAGCTGACGACGCCCTGCTCGCTGAACTCGACGTATCGGGATTTCATGCGATCTCCTTCAGGTGCTTAGACGGGGTCGTTGACGACGTTCTGCGGCTCACCCCGCAGGAAGGCGCGCAGGTTCGCCACCGTCGTGTCCATGAGCCGCTGCCGCGCGGCGGCCGTGGCCCAGGCCATGTGCGGGGTAATGAGGCAGTTGGGCGCGGTCAGCAGCGGACAGTCCTCATCCGGCGGCTCCTGGGCCACCACGTCCAGTCCGGCTCCCGCCAGCCGCTCATTCTCAAGAGCATCCGCCAGGGCACGCTCATCCACCACGGGGCCGCGGCTGGTGTTGATCAGGAAGGCGGTCGGCTTCATCAGGGAGAGCCGGTCGGCGTCCAGCAACCCCTCTGTATCCGGCGTCAGAGGCACGTGCAGAGACACCACGTCCGATTCGCACAAGAGCGTCTCCAGATCGGCCAGGACGATGCTTTCGGGGCAGGTTTCCGGCGGTTGAACGTCATAGGCCAACACTCTCATATCGAATGCGGTCGCGATGGCCGCCACACGGCGACCGATGCGTCCGAGGCCCACCACCCCCATCGTCCGACCGGCCAGCTCGATCTGGGGGTAGTCCCAGTAGGCGAAATCCGGGCTCTCCGCCCATCGGCCCTCGCGGACCGTCTGTGCATGGTAGCCGACCCGCCGGGCCAGCTCCAACAGGTGCGCGAAGACCATCTCCGCCACCGAGTCCGTCCCGTAGGTGGGCACATTGGCCACCGGGATGCCGCGCTCGGAGGCCGCCTCGACATCCACCATGTTGTAGCCGGTGGCCGTCACGCCGATGTATTGCAGCTCGGGCAACTGCTCAATCACCGTGCGGTCCATGACCACCTTGTTGGTGATGACGGCCCCGGCGCCGCGCGCCCGCTCCGCGGTCAGCTCGGGCGGCGTCCGCTCGTAAACCGTGCACTCGCCCAGTTCGCGCAGACCGCCCCAGCTCAGGTCTCCGGGGTTTAACGTGTGGCTGTCCACCACCACGATTCTCATGGTCGTCTCACTCCCGATCGCCGTCCATCGTGAAAACCACCTTCAGCGCCTCGCGGCTGCGGATCATCTCGACGCCGCGCGGAGCGTCCTCGATGGGCACGGTGTGGCTGTAGTAATTGCCCGGGACAATCTCGCCGGCCTGCACCATCTCGACCACCTCGTCGTGCACGTCGCCCTCGCGGTGCGGGAAGTTCAGCATGTGGACCGCGGTGTGATTCTTCAGGTCCAGCAGCGATATCTCGCAATCATCCGGCTTGAGGACGCCATAGACGCAGACCTTGCCGCCGGGCTTCAGGCGCTCGGTGCTTTCCAGGATGATCTTCGTCGAGCCCACCGCGTCAATCACCATGTCGAACTCGCGGTCGCCCAGGGCCTCGCCCACGTCTTCTTTGTGCGAGTTGATCACAAGGTCCGCCCCGCCGACCTCCTTCACACCGGCAAGACGATCGTCGTGGTGCCCGATGCAACCCAGCCATCCGGCGCCGCCCAGCCGCATGAACCGCACCAGTGCATGCCCCACCGGGCCGTCGCCGTAGACCAGCACGTCCATCCCCTCGCTGAAACCGAGGTTGTAAATGCCGCTGTAGCACTCCTTGAGGGTGAGCAGTATGGCGGCGTCGGCAAACGAGATGTCCGCCGGGACGCGCGGCCGGCCTCCGATTCGCTTCTCGCGCGGCACTCCCAGCTCCTCGGCCACCTCCTGGTCCTGCACCACGGCGTACTCGACCATGCCCGCCCACATGCGGTTGAAGCGCGTGCCGGGCTCGATCCGGCCGTGCGGGTTGGTGAAGCGGTCGCCCACGCTGATGTTGCGCACCTTGCTGCCCACCTCGACCACCTCCCCGACACCCTCGTGGCCTACGATGACCGGGAAGGCGACCTTCCAGTTGCTCAGGTGGTCGTCAATGATCTTCAGGTCGGTGGCGTTGCACAATCCGCAGGCGCGGACTTTCACCAGCGCCTCGTAGTCCTCGCCGTGCGGCATCGGCAGGTCCACGACTTCCACTTCGCCTTGTTTCGTCGCTGCGACTGCTTTCATGGTTTCACGCGAATGCAGGGGTATCGGGAAAGGACTTCCTCGTTCAGCTCGATTCCGAGGCCGGGCTCGCCGGGAACCTCCAGGTAGCCGTCCAGCACCCGCTGCTCCAGCGGATTGGTCACGATGTCCACGCTGTCCCCGGTCCGATAGGGGAATATCTCCTGGATGATGAAGTTCGTGATAGCGGCGTCCAGGTGGACGGCGGGGAAGGTGGCGACGGCGGAGGCGCAATTGTGCGGCTGGACGTGCAGGTTGTAGGTCTCGGCGTGGGCGGCGATCTTTTTGGTCTCGGTGATGCCGCCGGCCAGGCCCAGGTCGGGCTGCAGGATGTCTATGGCCTGCCTCTCGACGTAGGGCCGGAACCCGTAGCGGGTGTAGAGCCGTTCGCCCGCTGCAATGGGGATGTCCACGCGGTCGGAGACCTTTTTCATGCTCTCCACGTTCATCGCGTCCACGGGCTCTTCGTAGAAGAACGGATCGAGTTCCTCCAGTCTCCTGCCCGCCTCGATGGCGGACGCCGTGCCCAGGTTTCCATGGACCTCCACCAGGATGTCGAACTCCGGCCCCACGGCGTCGCGGACCGCCTTCACCCGGTCGTAGGCGAGGTCAATGCGGTCGCCGCCCAGCGCCCTCGGAACGTCTCCCTCGACGCCGTCAGCGGCGACGGAGAACGGGTCGAACTTGGTGGCGGTGTAGCCGTCCTCCTGCACCCGAAGGCCCCATTCGGCGTATTCCTCCGGCTCGACGTGGCCGTGATACCAGCCGTTGGCGTAGACGCGGAGGCCGTCGCGGCATTTGCCGCCCAAAAGCTCGTAAACCGGCACGCCGAGTGCCCTGCCCTTGATATCCCACAGCGCCTCGTCCAGCGCGCTCATGCCGCCGTAGACCACTGGTCCGCCGCCCTGCCCCCAGAACGTGCCGCGGAACATTGCGTCCCAGAGTCGCTCGGTCTGGAAGGGGTCTTCGCCGAGAAGGAATGCCTCCGCCAGGTCACGCACCATGCCGGTGCCCGCGCCGGAGCCGACGCCGTAGGCCAGCGCTACCTCGCCGACGCCGCTCACGCCCTCATCCGTGTTCACCCGGACGATGATGGGGTTCCAGCCGCGTCGGGTCTCGTCCATCTGCAGGTCGTGAATCTCGACTTCGGTGATCTTCATGCGCCAGCTCCACTCAGAAGGTGAGAACCACCTTGAACGCCTCGCGCTCCCGGATCATGCGCACCGCCTCCGGCGCCTCGTCCACGGGCATCACGTGGCTGTAGAAATTCTTCGGGTCAATCCGGCCATCCAGCACCATTTTGACGATTGTCTCGTGCACGTCGTGCTCGCCGACGGGCCAGTTGAGCATGTGGACCGAGGTGTGGTTCTGGAGGTCGAGCAGGGAGATCGTCGAGTCCTTCTTCTTCAGCACGCCATAGACGCAGACCTTGCCGCCGGGCTTGAGCCGCCGGGAGCTGTCCAGGATGATCGAGGTCTTGCCCACCGCGTCGATCACCATATCGAACTTTCGCTCAGCCAGGGCCTCGTCCACGTCGACGGCGTGCGAGTTGACCGCCAGGTCGGCGCCGCCAATCTCCTTCGCCTTACCGAGCCGGTCGTCGTGGTGGCCGATGCATCCCACCCAACCGGCGTCGCCCATACGCAGGAAGCTGACCAGCGCCAGCCCGACCGGCCCGTCGCCGTACACCAGAACGTCCATCCCGGCGCGGAAACCGAAGTTCTTCAGTGCGCTGTAGCTCTCCTTGAGCGTGAGCAGGATGGTGGCGTCCTCGAACGGGATGTCGGGGGGCGCGGGGCGGGTCCAGAAGCCGGTGTAGAGCTCGTCGTCCACGCCCAGTTCGTCCATGGCCCGGTGGTCCTGGACGATGCCGTAGTCCTTCATGGCCCCGAACATGGCGCCGTAATCGCTGTCCTCCGCCAGGCGGCCGACGGGGTTGGTGAAAACATCGCCCGGCTCGATGTACCGGACCTGATCCCCGACCTCCACCACTTCCCCCACACTCTCGTGGCCCAGGATGCAGGGATACTCTACGTCCAGATCGCTCAACTCGTTGTCCAGTATCTTCAGGTCGGTGCTGTTGCAGATGCCGCAGGCGCGCACCCGCACCAGGCACTCGTAAGGGGCGCGCTCCGGACGCGGGATGTCAACAACCTCAACGTGGCCCTTTCTTGTGGCTGCAACGGCTTTCATGCGTCGGTCCTCCATGGGATGTCACGCACGATGAGCGGCAATGCTCTGTCGGCCGGGGGGGCTGCCGCAACGCCTCACTGTGAGAAGACCTTGCGCCCGGGCATCTCGCCCTGATCGGGGTCCGGCAGGTCGGCCTCTATGGTGTCGAGGTCGGGCAGGTCTTCGGCGAGCTGTGTCACGTTCAGTCCCCGGAACTCGAGCGCCCCGGCCACCTGGTCGGCGTAGTGACCCTTCATGGCCACGAAGTGGTGGATGCCGGTGGCCTCGACCGCCTTGAGCACGTCCTGAAGGTTGGGCACGAAGGCCCAGCCGCTGGAGCCGCGCATCTCGGGCTGCCGCCGCAAAAACTGCCCCTGGAAGACGGTCGCCTTGAAATCGTCAGAGGTCGTCGCGGCGGAGATGGCCGTGAAAGGCTCCGGCCGGATGGCGCCCTCGATGCTTCCCCAGCCGCCCACGCAGGTGCGGCCGCAGAGCCAGTTCGTGGGGGTCTGAGAGCAGTGGAAGACGTTGAACACGCGCGGGTCCCAGCCGTTATTGTTGATGTCCAGGATCACCCCGGCCTCGCCGGTCATCTCCCAGGCCAGGCGGGCCATTATGGCGTGGCCGATGTCCCCTTCGCAGACGACCGGCTTGCCCTGCAGCAGGTTGGCCAGCATGGCGATGGTGCACGGCGCGAACCCGAAGAACCGGGGGAACTCCGACCAGCAGTGGATGGCGCCCGCGTCAATCCCGTCCTGCGCGAAGACATCGCTGATCCAGAGGTAGGCCCGCGCTATGCGGTCCACCTTCTGCTCCTCGGGCAGCTCGTCGAACAGCTCTTCCAGCTTCCCCTTCACCTGGTCCACCCGCTCGTCGCCGCGGCCGATCGGCCGCCAGAGGCCGACCTCGCCGAAGGGCCCCTGACAGGTCGTCTCGCCGTCCTGCACCAGGCCGCCCAGCACGGTGTCGCCCCACATCGTAATCAGCTCATATGTGTGCAGCGAGAAGCCGAGTTCGAACAGCTTGAGCTGGTTCGAGAAAGTGGTCGCGAAGGACTCGGGGTTGAGGCCCAGCATCGCCACGCGCATGTTGCGCATGACCTCGATGCCGTCAATGATGCGCCGGTAGCGCCCGAGGAACTCCCGCACCAGGTCGCGGTCGGACATGTCTATGCGGCAGGAGCGCACCAGCGGCCGGCCCAGCATGCGCGCATTATGGTGCACGGACAGGCTGCCGCAGAGGGCGTCGCCGACCTTGTCCATGCTCATTTCGGTGGGATCGTCGTTGCCGACCATCAGGAAGACCGGCACGTCGGCCGGAAGCAGGCGCATGGTGTCCTGGATGGCCCTCTCGCACATGAAATCGCCGCTGAACGCGACGAGCGCCTTGATGTCAGACATGTCTCCGCGCCAGACCTGGTAGAACTGTGCCGCCTCGCCGGTCTCGGCGATCAGGCCCTCGGTGTATCTGTCGTCGGCCGGGAAGATGCCGTCCATCCCCAGCTTCTTGCAGGCGTCCCGCAGCGCGGATTTCGCCCTTTTGGTGAGGTCGAGGTTGTACGCCCTGCCCCGCACGACGGGGAGGAAAAGGACCTTGCTTCTTCTGTCAACAACGGCCATGGTTCGGGCTCCTCAAATGGACTGTCGGCGTGTGTGCCTGCCTTGTGAAATGCTAAACCGTTTGCGGAGGACGTGCAAAGGTCGCGGCGGATCAGCGCGGGCCGAGGAACCCCACCCAGACCGGCGAGGGGATTCGCACGGGTGCGCCCAGCGGCGCCAGACCGCCGTCTTCCGGGTCGGCACGGAAGCTCGCCAGGTTGCCCGATGCGCGGTTGGCGACAATCAGCGTGCGGCCCCCGGGGGTGATGGCGAAGGCGCGGGGGGCTTCCCCGCCACTCGGCTGATGTCCCTTCGGGTCCAGCTTGCCGGTTCCCGGGTCTATGCCGAAGATCGCGATGCTGTCGTGGCCGCGGTTGGAACCGTAGAGATAGCGGCCCGAGGGCGCGACGTGGATGTCCGCGCAGGCGCTGCCCTCCTCGAAGTCATCAGGGAGGGTCGAGACCGTCTGGATTTCCTCCAGGCCGCCGGTGCCTTCGTCCCAGGCGAAGGCGATGACGGTATTGGCGATCTCGTTGATCAGGTAGGCGTACGGGGCGTCCGGGTGGAAATCGAAGTGCCGCGGGCCGGAGCCGGTCTCGACGCTCACGTAAGGTGTCTCGTTCGGCGCCAGCTTCCCCGCGGCCGCGTCCAGGCGGTAGATCATGACGCGGTCCGTGCCCAGATCCGCCACGTACACGCGGCGGTGGCCCGGACCGACGGTCACCGAGTGGCAGTGCGAGCAGAGCTGGCGCTCGGGGTGGACGCGCGATCCCTCGTGCTGCCTGCGGTCGGTGGCTTCACCCAGCCGACCGTCCGGACCGACGGGCAGAACGGCCACGCTGCCTACGTCCCCCTCGCCCCGGAAGTTGGCGACCATCACGCACCGGCCGGTGCCGTCCACCGCCAGATGGCAGGGGGTGCCTCCCCGACTGGAGCGCTCGTTCAGGAACTCGAGTCGGCCCGTCACACAGTCCACGGCAAACGCGCAGACGGAGCCGCCGCGCCGGCCGCCGAACTCCTCCACGGCGTTGGCCACGTAGAGGAACCGGCCGTCCGGGCTGAAGGCGCCGAAAGTCGTCCGGCGTGCCCCGGGCGCTCGGCTCACCGGGTTCAGCGCCCCGTCGGCTCCCATTTCATAGACATAGAGGCCCCCTCCGTCCTCCCCGGCCGAAGAAGCTACGTAGACCCTCGCCTGCTCGTCCGACATCGCTCGTACCTCTCTTTGCACTCAATCCCGGCCATCACACCCAGCCGCCGAGGCCCGGCAGCGCCCCGCCGGTCAGGAAACTGACCAGGCTCCAGGCGCCCAGCAGGAAAAACTCGCCGATGATGAACCCGATGAAGAAGAACCGCCCGAACCGCAGCAGCCGGCCGCTGCCGAACTTGAGCAGCGTCGCTTTGACCAGCCAGCCCAGCAGAAACGCGAACCACATGCGGTCCACGCCGTATCCGGCGAACGCCAGCAGCCCGATGGGATGCACCGGCCACCAGTAGAAACGCGCCCGCATGAACATGACGACCGCCGTTATCACCGCGCCCAGCCCGAACGGGAACGCGCGGAGCGGCGCCGTCTGGCCGGGATACCTGATGATCATGTGGGCCGACTGGAACGCGTTGCTGGGGTTGTTGATAACCGACCAGACGTTGGAGTAGGTCAACGCCCTGCTGGCGTAGCCCTGCCGGATACAGGTGTAGGAAGCTGCCGTAATGGAGGCCACCACGGCCACAGCCAGCGCCGGCAGCAGCCACCGCTTCCTGCGGCCGAAGACCTCGCTGATGCGGAAGGCGTGGATCGCCGCCGGCCCCAGCATCGAGTTGTTGCCGTTGATCATAACGGTGTACTGCATGTTGGCCAGCACCGCGCCCTTGTACCCGAACAGCCGCCCCAGCCCCAGGGAATGCAGCATGGTGGGGCCGGCAGGCAGAGGCCCGGTGCGGTAGAGGCCGCTCTGGGCCACCACGCGGGCGTGGACGAACTGCGTGATCATCAGAAGCATCAGGAACGGCACGGCCGCCCGCAGGCTCATGCCGTAGTAGAAGAACCACAGGACGGCCCCGATCAGGCAGGCGACGAAGCCCCAGAAAGCCACCGGGTAGGCCACCGGCTCGTCCGCGTCCTCTGCCGCCCGACCCACACCGCACGCCTTCTTGACCACCGACCACAGGTGGCGCCGCGCCATGTACACCGCCCCCACCGTGAACGCCACGTAGGCGCCGAAACGGTGCCACCGCATCAGCTCGCTGCCGGAACCGCCGTACTGCAGCGGCGAGCCCATCCAGGCCGCCGTCAGCAACTCGAAACGCCCCACCAGGTAGAAGAACCACACGCTGAGCGACACGTCGGCCGGCACCAGATAGGCCAGCCCCATGGCAATCCAGTTGGGCGACAGGTTGACGAACTGTAACTGCTGCAGCGGGGTGTTCTGGAAGACGTCCGCCAGGGGTATCACCATCCGCCACGGGGCATCGGCGCCGACGAACAGGGGCAGCGATCGAAGCATGCGGAAGACGACCGCAACCGTGAGGCCGATGATGAACGCCCGGTTGGTGAACAGGTTCGGCAGCCAGCCGCCCTCGCCGCTGCCTTCCGTGAAATCCAGCGGCACCCTGGCCAGCGGGAACTGCAGCCGCTCCCGGTCCACCCACTGCCGCCGCAGCATGGCGCACATCAGGAAGGTAGCCCCGAAGAAGAACGCCATGAAGACGGCCCACCGGCTCATGGGTTTCACCCATCGCATCCACGGGATGCGTCCCTCGCCGCGCGGCCATCCCTCGTAGAACTGCTGGACCGCCGGGGACCGGGAGTTCTTCGTCAGCAGCAGGCCGTCCGGCGCGTACTCCATGGCCGTCTCGGTCCAGGCGACGTCCGGCCGCGGGGCCAGATATGCGGGCGCCACCAGCACGGGCGGCCAGAAGCGCATGAGGTTGGACGGAAAGACGCAGCCGACCAGCAACATGCACCAGATGAGCATCAGCTCCGGCCGCTTGAAGGCGGACCGGCGGCGGATGAGGCGGATCAGGAAGTTGAGCCCGACGGTGACCACGACCAGCAGGAAGACCGCGGCGATGGGGAGGTGGCCCTGCGTGTTCCAGCCGTAGTTCTTGTTGAACGACACGAACGGGTCCACCAGCGCCACGCCGATGACCGCCAGCAGCCCGGTGATGAAAGCCCGCCAGGTCACGCGCTCCGCCCCTGTCGGTGGTAATCGTATGCACCGGCCGGATTACGTGGGCAGGAACAGGAATCCGACCTGGAGGTCCGCAAACAGGGCGATCGCCGCGGTAATCCCGATGGCCGCGGCTTCCCCGATGATGACGCCCAGGAAGAAATACCGCGCCTTGCGCAACATACTGCCCCCGCCGAACTTCATCACAAACATCTTGATGAACCACGCCAGCAGGAAGGAGAAGTACACCCGGCCGGCCGGATAGGTGCTGCTGATCAGAAAGCCCAGCGAGTGGACGGGCCACCAGTAGAACCGCGCACGCATGAACGTGACGAAAAACATGATGACCGTGCCGATGGAGAACGCCCACCAGTGGGCCTCCGCCGAGCCCGACGGATCGGCGATCATACGACCCGCGAAGTTCATCGTGCCCTTCGGTAAACTGATGGTGCCGTACGTGTTGGAAAAGTTGACCCCGCCCACCTGGTAGTAGGCGCGCAGCATGAAATACCCGCTCACCCCGATGGCAACCACGATGGCCGTCATCATAACCGGCAGGAACCACCGCCTGTGCCGCTTGAACACCGACGAGATGCGCAGGGCGTTCATGGCGTGGCCGCTGAGTATCTCGCGGGAGTCCTGGACGAAAATGGCAGTCTGCAGCCCGGCCACCACGGCGCCCGCCGGACCAAAGGCCTGGCCGCCGCTGATGCCGTGCAGGAATTTATACGGAGACCACGTCTGCTGGGTGAAGAAAATCCCGCCCTGTGACACCAGGCGCGCGTGTATCAGTGCGATGCACAGCACCAGCAGCAGCATTGCCACCGCCGTGTAGACCCGCATCCCGTAGAGGGTGTACCAGGTCACCAGCCCCACGAAAGCCAGCACAAAGCCCCAGAAGCTGACCCGGTAGCTGATGGGTTCGTCGGCGTCCGCCTCGCCCTCTTCGAAAACCAGCGCCTTCTTCACCAGGCGGGCCAGATGCTTCCGCGCGGCCCAGAAGATCATACCCGCGAACACCAGGAACGCCCCGGTCTGCTGCCAGGCCATGAACGCGCCGTATGTGCCTCCCTGGATGGGCCTTCCGATCCAGAAACTGAACTGCAGCTCCAGCCGCGTCAGCAGGTAGAAAAACCAGACGCTCAGGCTGACGTCGGCGGGCACCAGGAAAGCTATGCCGATCACCAGGGGATAGATGGTCGCGGCGTCAATGGACGAGTTGCCCAGCGGCGTTCCGCCCAGCACCGGCATCAGGGGCCAGCTCAGCTCCCAGGGCGATCCGCCGAACATCGCCGGCACCACACGGAGGAACGCAAAACCCAGAATGACGACCAGCCCCGCCACGAACGGTTTGTGCCCAAACAGGGGTGGCAGCAGCCCGCGCGCACCGCTCTCGTCGGTCAACTCCAGCGGCACGCGTGCCACCGGGAAGATCAGGCGTTCCACATCCACCCATTGCCGGCGCAGCATCCCCCCCAGGCAGAAGATCGCCAGATAGAAAAGCAAGGCAAAAGCCACCCACCGCCCGATCGAGGGCAGCCATCGCCCCAGGTAAATGCGGACGTCCTCCCCGGAACGCTGACCCTCGAAGAACCGGTTTATCAGCACCGAGTCGGGGTCCTTCGTCGGCACCAGCTCGTCCGGCAACGCCTCCAGCAGCCTGTCCTGATTGGGCAGGTCTGCCGACCTGGCGTAATAAGCCGGCGCCGCCGGCAGGCTGAACAGGAAGCGCATCAGCCCGCTGGAGGGCACCGTGGAGGCGACCAGCATCATGGTCCAGACCACCATCAGCTCCGCCCGGCGCAGGGCCCATGCCTTGCGCACCAGCTTGATCAGCACATTCAGCCCGACGGTCAGAATCAGCAGCAGGAAGAACGGACCGGGCGGGAAATGACACCCCGTCAGATACGTGTTGCCCGCCACCCAGTCATTGTAGGGCGCGACCGCGGCTATCAGGGCAACGCCCGCCAAGCCAATGATGAACGCACGCCAACTCATACCAACTTTCCCATACCGCAGTTAACCGGATGCTCGAGCCGCAGCGATCCCCGAAACCGCTTCCCGGATCGGGTTGAACCGGCAGTATAACCACACCGCGGGCATTTTTCACGTGAATACCCGCCTCCGGCTCGATCCTGACGCCGGAATGAAGTCCACACACCGGGAAGACGACCGCGTAACCCTACTGCAGCCGCAATGTCATCGTCTGCACCAGGCACGGCCGGGCGGGAACGGAAGACCTTGCATCCAGCCCGATTCTCAATACAATCAGGGCGGCCACCAACACCGACCGGGAGCCCGTACAATGGGACGCAACAAACACCTCGGGTGGCTCTACGACGAGCTGGATGGACTCATCGAAGAAGGGGTCATCACTGAGGAAACTGCACGACGTCTGCGGGCGCACTACGGCGAACTCCCCGCCGGCCGCTGGCAGTATGCGGCACTGGCCATCAGCGGCGTCCTGGGCGCCCTGCTGGTGGCAGCCGGCATCGTGCTGCTGCTCGCCCACAACTGGCAGGGGCTTCCGCGCCCGCTGCGTGTGGGTGTAGCCCTGGCCCCCCTGTTGGTGGCACAAGCCCTGTGCGGCTGGGTGCTGCTGCGTCGCCGCGGCAGCGTGGCCTGGCGCGAGGGGTCGGGGACCGCTCTCTGCGCCGGCGTCTTTCTCGCCGTCTCCCTCATCGGACAGACCTACCAGATTCCAGGAGACCCGGCCGACCTGCTGCTGACGTGCTCCCTGCTCGTGATCGCCGGGGTCTATCTGCTGGACTCCTTTGTGGTCGCGCTCCTCTACGTGGTGGCGATCACCTTCTGGGCCGGCCTTGCAAGGCATGTCCCCGGCCACGCCCCGGGTTTCTGGCCGCTCGCGGCGCTGGTGGCTCCCTACCTCTGGAGGCGGGGCCGGCGTGAGCACTACGGCGCGCCGACGGCCTTCCTCTTCTGGGGCACCGCCGTCTGCGCCACGTTCGGCCTGGGGCTGGCCTTCGATCACGCGTTTGGGGGCGTCTGGATCGTGGCCTACTCCGCGATGTTCGCCCTCATGCACCTGGGCGGCCGACGGCGGGCACCGGAGGGCGAGAGCTTCTGGCGCGCGCCGTTCAAGACCGCCGGCGCACTCGGCATCGGCGTGGTCTCCCTGATACTGACTTTCGAGGCCCCGTGGCAAGACGTCTGGCAGGCACGGGTGGCCGGGCCCTTCGCCTGGCCCGCAGCGGTGGACTGCGCCGTGACCGGGTTGCTGCTCGTCGGTGTTGTGCTCCTGCTGACGCCCGCCCTCACGCGGCGCACGGGCGGTGCGCTGTACGGCGCCGCGCCGCTGCTGGCTGTCTGCGCCCTGGCGGCCATTGCCCTGTGCGACGCGTACGGCGCCGTCATGGTGGCCTATAACATCTATCTGTTCGCGCTGGGGATCGGCACGCTGGCGCGGGGCCTCCGCGACGAACGGATCGCGACGGCCAATGGAGGGCTGGGGCTGCTGGTGATGCTGATTGTCGCCAGGTTCTTCGACGCGGAGGTCTCTTTCACGGTGCGGGGCGTGGCCTTCACCGCCGTCGGAATCGGGTTTCTCATCGCCAATCTGCTCATCCTCCGTCGCTGGAAGGGAGCGGGATCATGAACCGGAAGGCATCTTTCATCCTGTTCGTGCTGCTGGCGGCGGCCCAGCTCGGCGTGCCCGTTCACATGATCGCGCGGGGGGAGTGGACGCTCGCGTGCGGCGAGAGTTTCAAGTTCCGACTCCGGGCCTCGGGCCCGTACGATGGATTTCTCGGCCAGTCGTTGAGGCTCTCATTCAAGGATGACGACGTGGCCGCGCCGCCGGACATGGACCTCCGGCGCGGACAGGATGCCTATGTTCTGCTGTCCCCTGACGAGGCTGGTTTCGCCCGGCTCTCGTCTCTCCGGCTGGAGCGGCCCGACGTGGACGGCTACATCAACGCGTCCGTTCGATATGTCTCAGACCACGGGCAGATGCACGTCACATGTCCGTTCCTGCGCTATTACCCCGAGAAAGAGCTTGCGCCACGGACTGAACGCGCCCTGCGAGAAGCATTCATCCACGGGCGCCCTGTCCATGCAACGGTCCGCGTGCATCGGGGCCTCGCCGTGCTGGAGGAACTGTACGTGGACGGGAAGACGCTGCGCGAGTTCGCCCGTGGGCATCGGGACGATGATCCGGAAGGGCGCGTCCCCCCTCCGCCGCGCACACCGTGAACGCCTGCGGGCCTGCCACCGGCTGCCCGGCTATCCGCGCGCGCCCGTTGACTTTCCCCGGCCGAGTTCGTAGCATCGAGGGGTTATCCGGCGCGCGGACTCCCCTCCCGTCGAAACCCAGGGAAATCAACGCCATGCCAGACGCAGACACCCGGACGGAACTCAAGGGCACTGTTTTCGACGTTCAGCGCTTCTCGCTGCACGACGGGCCCGGCATTCGCACCACGGTCTTTTTCAAAGGCTGCCCGCTGCACTGCGCGTGGTGCCAGAACCCGGAATCCATCTCCTCCGACCTGGAATTGCTTCTCTATCCGGACAAGTGCATCGGGTGCGGGGCCTGCCTGCACGCGTGTCCGTTATGGACGGACGAGGCCGCCGACGCCCCCAGCCTGCCCGAGCCGCCGGCCTCCTGGCGACCGGCGAAGTGCCGGCTCTGCGGGGCGTGCGTGGAGGTCTGCCCCACCGAGGCGCGGCGCATGGCCGGCCGGACGGCTTCCGTGGAGGGTCTGGTGGAGGAGTGCCTTCGGGACAAACCGTTTTACCGCGACAAGGGCGGCGTCACCTTTAGCGGCGGCGAGCCGCTGGCGCAGTGGGAGTTCGCACGCGCGCTGACCGACCGGCTGCACGCGGAAGGCGTGCATGTGGCGCTGGACACTTCCGGCCTGGCGCCGGAGGTGGTGGTGCGGCAGGTGCCGGAGCACTTTGACCTGGTGCTGGTGGACCTGAAGCTGGTCACGCCAGAGGCGCACCGCAGATGGACGGGCGTGGACAACGGGCCGATCCTGGCGGCCATCCGGCTGTGGAGCCGGGAGATGGCCGGGCGAATCTGGGTCAGCCTGCCGGCGGTCCCCGGCGTGCAGGACGAGGGAGAGATGGAGAAGATGGCCGGATTCCTGGCTTCGCTGGATCCGTGGCCGCCGGCCCGCGTGCTGCCCTACCACAAGCTGGGATCGTCGAAGTACCGCGCCCTGGGCGAGGAGCCGAGGGAGTTCGAGGACGATTCCGAAGAGATGGCCGAGCGGTTCGAGGCGATCCTCCGCGACGCCGGCATCGAGATCATCGAGCAGTAGCCCGGGGGTAGGTCCGGTCATCCGAACGGTCTGCATCGCCCACCCGACCCGTCCTTGCGAGGAGCTACGGCGCCATCCGTCATTGCGAGGGGCGATAGCGACGAAGCAATCTCGCTGTTTCCGTCCGATAGCCGCTACGACGCGCAAGAAACGGCGAGATTGCCGCGCCCGTGAACGACACGGGCTCGCAATGACAGTTGGGGGGAACGACACGGGCTCGCAATGAACGTGGGAGCGGGCGCGGGTTGCTCAGGCCGGAAGGGTCCCCGCCCCCGTCACTCCCGCACGTTGTTGTAGCGCGTCCACTGGTTCTGGGCGAAGACGTTCAGCAGGCGGTACTGCATCCGCATCTGCACCTCCTCGCCGGCGGGAACAGTCAGGCGGAACTCCAGCCGGCTGTGGTTCACCCGCTCGTAATCGTGGGTGAACTCGACGGGCTCCCACTGGCCGGGTATGTGCTCGACGACCGTCAGGGTCGCGTCCTGGTCCTTGAAGTTCTCCACCTTCACGGTGTCGGTGATCAGCTCGTCATAGACCTCGATCTGGTCGTTCTTGTCGCGCCGGATGTTCTGCCTCTTGGTATCGGCGCGGCGCTGGGTCACCACGATGTCCCGGCTGTCGCCGATGTAGAGCTTCATCTTTTCGCCCACCGGCGCATACTCGCCCAGGTCTTCGCCGAGGAATATGGTGGACTCGTGCCCGTCGTCCTGGTAGATGCGCGCCTTGCCGCCCCACAGGGCGTGCTCGCCCAGCGACGATTCCTCGTCGTTGCGGATGACGTATTCGACGGGTATGCCCACGTTGCCGGACACCTTTTCGGGATCGTGCGGCTTCTGGGCGGCGTCCCAGGTGAACTCCTTCTGGATGGGCACGCCCTTTTTGTCCAGGAAGAGCATCCGCTTCGTCTCCTCGTGCCGCAGGCCAGTGGTGAACGCCTCGCCGTAGTCCAGCAGGCAGCGCGCGGAGTCGAAGTCCTCCCCGCTGAAGTTGCGCAGCACCAGATAGGACTTCAGGTCCACCTGCGTCTCACCCTTGTCCGCCAGCGCCTTGTAGGTGACCAGCCGGTCAATACCGGCCAGCAGGTAGCTGATGCGCACTTTTTCCTCCACGGCTTCCTCGCTGTGGATGCGCCAGACGAGGGCCGGTTCGTTCGGGGGATAGCTGACCGAGAGGAGCGTCACCTGCTCCGGGTGGGACAGCACCTTGATGCGTATGCTGTTTTCGTCTATCTGCACGCCCTGCCAGGAGAAATCAATCTGGTTGATGCCCTTCTGGAGCGTGAGGACCCGCTCCTCCTCCACCAGCGTGGCGGCCGGGTTGTCCAGCCGCACGGTAACGGCGTCCCGGTCGGGCAGCGCCACCAGTTTGACCCGCGCCAGCGTTCCCGTGCAGATCAGCCCCAGCATCAGCACGCCTGCCAGCATGGTTCGCGTCTTCATGTTTCTCATGATCTCTCTCCGTTCCTTGAGTTCAGCGGCGGAAGCGCCGTTCGCCCTGATAGAGGGTCAGTTCGTAGCGCAGCTCGGCCTGGGTGTGCGGCTCCATCGGCACGGTGTATCGCACCGTGTCCTGGTCCACCCGCTCGTAGTCCGTCCGGTCGGGCAACTGCATGTTGCGCAGGTCCCACCAGTGGTGCTCGAAGTTGCGGGTTACCTCCACCGTGACCGGCAGGTCGCGGTGGTTTTTCAGCTCGATCAGGTATTCCCTCACCTCGTCGAACCCGTTCACGTTCCGCTCCGAGTCGAAGACGATGTTCTCCTTGCGGTAGTCCATCACCTTCGGCTCGACCTGCACCTTTCGGGCGGGGCCCAGGTTCAGCTCGACCTTCTGGTTCACGGGGATGTATTTGGTGCCGTCGGCCCCGACATAGGACAGCTGCCCCCGGCGGTCCACAGTGCGGAAGACCTTGATCAGGCCGCCCGGAAGGGGCGTCTCGCCCAGATTGTGCTCCTCGTCGTTGGCGAACTTCAGGACGCGTAGCGTCCGGCGGCCCCAGCGCTGCTCGTCGAACTTGTAGAGGCTCTCCACATCCACCTCGTCGGCGTCGAACGACGGCAGCCGCTTGGACCACCCGTCGGGGATCGTCTCCGTGCCCTCGATGGTGTAGAGGAAGTACTCCGAAAGGCCCTCCTTGGTGATCTCCTTCTTGACGGCATCGGCGGCCATGGGCACCGCCTCGGCCAGCATCTCGCGGGCTGCCCCCCGCCGACGGGCGAGCCCTTCCGGCTCCTCTGCCGGCAGTTCCATGCCGGGCTTCCCGTAGGGCTGCTGGCGCCGGGCCAGCTCGGCGATCTGGTCCAGCAGGTTGATCTTGCCGACCACCAGGCGGGTCTGCGCGTTCTCGTAATCCTCGCCGGAGCGGTTGGTCACGCGCACGTAGCCCTCCAGCTTCATCTGCTGCTCGTCGGGCGTCAGCGTGCCCAGGTAGAACGCCTGCCAGGAGAGGCCGCTGGTGAAGTAGGTGATCTCGACCGGCACCTCGCCGCTGACCTGGGAGCGCAGGTGCCAGAGGCCCAGCTCCTTCGTGCGCGGCGGGTAAGTGATGTCGAAAATGTCAATGCGTCCCACCTGCTCCTTCGGCTCCATGTGCAGGGAGGTGGGGTCAATCAGGGTGTTGGCCCAGGAGAACTGGAGCCTGTTCTCGCCGCGCCGGAGGGTCAGCGGTCGCATGTCCCGCACCAGGGTCAGGTCCGCGCTGTTGTAGATGGTGAGCTGGACCTTCTCCCTCTCGGGGAGGGTAACCAGGTCCACTTTCCCCAGCGCGGTGGCCGCAGGGAAAAGAAATGTCAGGCACAGAATGAGAACCAGAGACTTTTTCATCGGCTTCGTGACCTCCCCTTGCTGACGCATGACTTTGCCGGCGCCTCGGTCGTGCCCGGCGGCTGTGCTATTAGTGGCACGGACGCCCCCCAATGTTCGCGCCGCCCCGCAAAAGAGCGTGAAAGACCGCCGGCTCCCCTGTAAAATACGCCCGCGGCACCGCTCACCGCGGACGAGCGGCCTCTTTCGTTATTCTATCGCCGCGAACGCACATCGCAAGCAGGTTGCGCGGATAGAACGGGAGAATTTGACGGTATGGCCGAGGAGGAACAAAGCCGGCACCTGGCGAATGATATCCACAAGCTGCTGATGGAGCGGGACTGGGCGGCGGCCGAGGAGGCTCTGGGCCGCTACGTGGAGCTGCAGCCGAACGATCCGAAGGGCTGGTTCCTGCGCGCCTGCACGGCGTGGGCGCTGGGCAATCACTCCCAGGCGGAGGACTGCGTGCGCCGCGCCGTGCGCATCTACCCCGGCTATCGCCGCGCGCGGGAGTTGAAAGAACGCCTGGCCCACGACAGTGCATCGCCGCTGTCCGACAACGTGGACCTGGACAGCAAGACCTTCCTGGGGCACGGCGCCGGCGGGGTCTCGCCACCGCAGAGCGCGGACGACTTCGAGGACACCATTCCCCTGCAGACCCTAGTCCCAGTACAAGCGTAATAAAATCCGCGAAAAGGGTGAAAACGCATAG
>CAYVBE010000003.1:0-55423 GCA_964448935.1 uncultured candidatus Brocadiaceae bacterium | reverse complement strand
TCTGGTCCACCGGCGCTCCGGCTGAACCCGTAAAATCAAGTGTTATGAACCACTATTGCGCGGCTTGAAAATGCGGAGAGCCCTTCCTGACGGAATATCGTGCGTTGGAGATACTGCTTGACAATAGCACAAGGGACGCTTATAATTCCACCGCCTTGATTCTGAGGGGAGACAGGCCGGTGGCACGAAAGCGGTCGGTGTTTACTGTCGGCTGGATGGTGGCTGTTGGAATTCTGGCGCTGCTTCAATGCAACACTCTTCTGGAGTCGGCCGCTGCCGCGGAGGGGGAAGCGGAGGCCGGCGGCGCCGCCGCCTCCGAGCAGACAGGCCGCCCGGATGATGGCAGGGGATATCCGGTCACCCGTTTCGTGCTGCACTACGAGAGCCCCCACCCCGATCAGCCTCCTCTGAGCGATTTCCAGCACGTCGGCGTGCCCCTGGCTCGGGTGGAAGACGGGCTGGTGGCCCCGCGCGCCGGCCTTCCGGTGGAAACGTGGCGGATCGGGCAGTCAGCGGGCGATACCGTTACCTTTTACGGCAGCGCCGTCCGGCGCGTTGCCGCGGCCGTCGTGGAGGCGTTCGGGCGCGAGGGTCTGATCGGCGTCTACGTGCAGGTTGCGGAGGACGACGTTGACCCGAAATCCGGCGAAGACCTCCGGGCCGAAGGGGACACCCGGCTTGATCTGGTGATCTATACCACGGTGGTCAAGAAAGTCCGCACGCTGGCCTCCGGCGACCGCATCCCGGCCGAGGAACGGGTAGCCCATCCCGCGCACGCGCGCATACGCGACGAATCCCCCATTGGGCCGGGCGATGTGCTCAACGAGGACGCGCTGAACGGCTATGTGTTCCGCCTCAGTCGCCACCCCGGCCGCCGTGCGGACGTGGCGGTCTCCTCCGCCGGCCCGGAGGGGGGAGCGGTGTTGGACTACCTCATCGCGGAAAGCCGGCCCTGGCTGGCATATTTCCAGCTTGCCAACACGGGCACGGAGGAGACCGAAGAGTGGCGCGAGCGGTTCGGGTTCGTGCACAATCAGCTCACCGGCAAGGACGACATCCTGCGCCTGGACTATGTGACCGGGGGATTCGACGAGTCCGACGCGTTCATCGCCTCCTACCGCACGCCCGTCCGCTGGCAGGAATTTGACCTTCGGCTCTATGGTTCGTGGAGTTCATTTGACGCATCGGACGTCGGTTTCCCGGGGCAGGACTTTTCGGGCGACACCTGGTATGCCGGTGCGGAGATCATCGCCACCGTTTACCAGCAGGACAAGCTCTTCCTCGATCTGGTCGGCGGTGCCCGTTGGCAGAATATCCAGGTGGACAACGAGCTGACGGGGATCGAGGGTGACGAGGACTTGTTCCTCCCCTACGTGGGCCTGCAACTGGAACGGAAAGACCGAAAAGCGCAGACGGATGCGCACGTACGCATCGAGCACAACTTTTCCGGTTTGGCCAATACAGACCGGAATGACGTGCAAGAGCTGGGACGGGTCGAGGCGGATGAGGATTGGACTGTGGTACGCTATGGCGCTTCCCACGCTTTTTTCTTGGAGCCGGTACTCCATCAGGATACATGGGATGATTTAAGCGGGGAAAAGGCCCCGACGCTCGCCCACGAGATGGCCTTTAGCGTCCAGGGCCAGCACGCCCTGGGCAACCGCCTCATTCCCCAGGCCGAGATGACGGCCGGCGGCACTTACACCGTTCGGGGTTACCCGGAATCTGCGGCAGCCGGAGATAACGTCGTCGTTTTCCGGGGCGAGTATCGCTACCACATCCCCCGGGCCTTCAAGCCGCAGCCCGAGCCCGCCGAGTTCCCGCTGGTGGACAGGCCGTTCCGCTTCGCCCCCCAGCAACCGTTCGGGCAGCCCGATTGGGACCTGATCGTCAAGGCGTTCTTCGATGCCGGACACACCGAGGTGCAAGACGCGCCGCCCGGGGTCGGCGAGGAGGACGAGACCCTGGTCAGTTGCGGCCTGGGAGTGGAGTTGCAGGTACTGCGGAACGTGAACTTGCGCTGCGACTGGGGACATACGCTGTCCAGCCTGGACAACGACGAAGCGGATGCAGGCGAGGACAGACTCCATGTCGGTCTGACGCTGGTGTGGTAAGTCGTGCGCCGCTCCGGGTTACAGGAGAGTGTTGACAAATCGCTTCAGATTGCGGGAGAACCCATCCGATGGCCGCTAATGGAAGGTCGCACCGAAGGACTTATCTGCGGGCCGGTGCGTTGGTGCTGTGCGTGCTGCTCTGGGTGACCGTTGCCGGCCTTGCTCTCGCCGCTCCCCAGGGGGAGCAGGTCGTCACCGGGGATGCCGCCTTCGAGCGCAACGGTTCGGACACCGTCATCCGTGCGGCCGACGACACCATCATCGAGTATCAGTCTTTCGACATCGCCGGCGACGAGAGTGTGCGTTTCGTCCAGCCCGACGAACTCTCGCGCGTGCTGAACCGCATCGGCGGCGCCAATCCCACCGAGATCTACGGCTCACTGACCGCCAACGGGATCGTGTATCTGGTCAACCCCGGGGGCATCTACTTCCGCGACGGCTGCCTGGTGGACGTGGGCGGCATCTACGCCGCCGCCGCACAGATGAGCAACGCGGACTTCCTGGGCGACGTCAACCGCTTCACCGACGCCTCCGGCGAGGTCGTCAACTACGGCACCATCCAGGGGGATGCGGTTCACCTGGTCGGCGCCCGCGCGGCCAACTACGGGGACATCGCCGCCAGCAACGGCATCGTGACCCTTGCCGCCGGCGAGGACATCCTGATCGGGCGCGTGGACGGCCATGTGTTTGCCAAGGTGGAAGGCGCCGCCGCGGCGGCCCAGGGCGATGCGGCGGTGGAGAACTCGGGCGACGTGGACGCATCCGGCGGGCAGGCCCTGCTGGCGGCCGGCGATATGTACGCGCTGGCCATCCGCAACAGCGGCCGTATCTCCGGCGAAGAAGTTACCGTCGAGGGGCAGGGCGAAGGCGCCGTGGAGGTGACTGGCGAGGTGGAGGCCCCCGGCGGGAACGTCGAAATCCTGGGCGACGAGGTGCGACTGGAGGACGCGGACGTTGACGCTTCCGGTGCGGCTGGCGGCGAGGTGACCATCGGCGGAGGTGTCGGTTCGGACCGGACTTCTCTGGTCGAGATTGACCAGGCATCTGTGGTGCGCGCCGATGCGTTGGGCGCGGGCGACGGTGGTCTGATCGTGGTGCGGTCCGATTCGGTAAGCATCCAGGGAACGCTGAGCGCATCACCGGGAGGGGCCGACGCGGCCAACGGGCTCATCGTGATAGACCCCGCGCAGGTGGAGATCGTTGACGGGGCCGCCGGGGGCGATGTGGACCCCGCCACGATCGAGGGTGCTATGGACGGCGGAGCAGATTTCGTCGTCGAGGCCGAGGATAAGATCACGGTTACGGACGATGTGACCACAACCGTGGACAACGGCACGACCCTGTCGCTGAATGATGAAGACGATCCGAACGACGACCTGACCATAGACTTGAACGAGCTGATTACTCTGCAACCCAGCCAGAGCCTGACCGGGGAAGCGACGACGGTGAATGTCGGCGGCGGAGGCAGCCTGCAGAATGGTATAGACATCGCATCGGGTGGGGCGACCGTGGAAGCAGCGGACGGGACATACACGGAAGACCTGGCGATCGACAAATCGCTCACCCTGCAGTCCCAGAACGGCGACGGGAGCACGACCATCCAGCTTGTGGACGGGGTGGGGATCGGGCTTGAGGGCGGCGCGGACAACTTCACCCTGGGCGGAGCCGGTGCCGGGTTCACGATCCTCAGCGGGGCGGGTTCTACCTTTCTGATCCAGCTGGCCAACGCACCGTCGAATGTCAGCATCGTGGACAACACCATCAACACGACCGGCAACGCGAGTATGGGCATTTCCGTGGGGGCAGCCGGGGCTGACGGACTGAGTATAACGGACAACACCTTCACGGCGGGCGACCTCGGAGATGGCTCCGTCTGGGGTCCGTCCGTCTCCGACCTGACGGTCTCCGACAATACGCTGACGGGGCCCGCAGCCCTGGCGGGTTCCGGTTACGCACTGCAGTTCTCGGGCGTCACCGGCACATCCAGCATCCAGGACAACACCATCAGCGACTATGCCAACGGCATCCTGATCTCCAACGGTGCCGGGGTTGACGGGCTCACCATTACGGGCAACGATATTTCGGCCAGCACCAACGGCATCCGGTTCGCCGAGTACAGCCCCGGCGTGGCCGGGGACGTCAATGCCGTCAGCGTGATCAACAACACACTCGACGGCAATGAGACCGCATTGTTGATGGGGACCGGCGCGCGCCTTGAGGCGGGAACCTACGCCATCACCGGCAATGATTTCAGCAGCAGCACGGAGTACCATCTCCGCAGCACGGGTGGAGTGTTTACGGGAGGCGAAGTCTACGATCTGTTCAGTGACGGCAGCAACACTTACGATAATGCCGCCGTGGTGGCGGACGGCGCGAACGTGGTGCAGGACACCGCGTCACTGGTGATCCGTCCCGGCATCCAGCAGTCCATTGACGATTCCTCCGCCGGGGACGACATCGTCGTGCTCTCGGGCACCGGAAACGGTTACACGGGGGACCTCGTCATTGACAAGAGTGATCTCACTGTGCGGTCCACCGGAGGCATGGGTACGACGACCATCCAGCTTGTGGACGGGGTGGGCATCGGGCTGGAGGGCGGTGCAGACAACGTGATTCTGGGCGACCCGGACGACGCGGATTCGCCGGACGAGGGTTTCACCATCGAGGCTGGCGCCGCCACCACGTTCCTGGTTCAGCTTGCCAATGGACCCTCGGGTGTAACTATCCGCGGCAACAAGCTGGACATGACCACCGGCGGAGGCAACGCATCCATGGGCATCTCCGTCGGCGCGGCCGGTGCGACAGGGCTGACGGTGGACCGCAACCAGATAGTGGCGGGCGACGGGGACGGCGCCATTTTCGGCGACAACCCGATCGTTGACCTGGCGGTGACCAACAACACCCTGACCACCGGGGGGCCGACGCAGCAGAGCAGCGGTTACGGAATCGAGTTCTTCGGAGTAACGGCCACCGACCCGGGCGCGCCCTCCGTCATCAGCGACAACGATATCACCGGCTATCACCTGGGGGTCGTCATCGGCAACGGTACCGGCACGGACGACCTGGAGATCACCGGCAACACCATTGACAACGTGGGCGGCGCCGGCTCTCCGGCGGGCACCGGCATCTGGATCGTGGACTACACGCAGACCGGCGTGCCGGGGAACCTGGACAAGCTGACGATTGACGGCAACACCCTCAACAACCAGGCCCTGGGCATCCATGCGGTGGAGGACGTGGACGGTGGCGCCGCGCACTTCGGGAGCGCCGATCTGACGGTTACGGACAACACCTTCAGCGGCAACACCGAAGACCTGCGCATCGGCAGCACCGCTGCTGCCATGACCGACGTAACCCTGTCGGGCAACGACGGGGGCGTCGTATTCGTGGGCGACGTGACGGCCGGCGGAACGGCCGGTGACGACACGCTCATCATCAGCGGCGCCGGCGGAACCGGCACGGTGAGCTACGATGCGGGCGACGGTGATGACACGATCACCGTGGACTTCGGCGACGGCAACCCCATCCCGGGCGGCGGACTCAATGTGGACGGCGGCACCCAGGGCGCGGGCGGGGATAACCTGGAACTCCAGAACGTCGGCGCCGGGTTCGCCACCCACACCTACAACATGAACGGCTCCGATGCCGACGGCAAGGACGGCAGCATCGTCCTGGACGGCGACACCATCAATTTCGACGGGCTGGAACCGATCACCAACGACGGCACTGCGGCGGACATCATCTTCAATCTCACCGCTGCCGCGGACGACGTTACCTTGCAGGACAACGGGGCTCCCGCAGACGGCAGTTCACAGCTTGCCGACAACGGCGGAACCGTCGAGACGACCACCTTCGTGAACCCGACCAACTCCCTGGCGGTCAATGCCAACGATGGCGGTGACACCCTGCGGCTTGCCGTTCTGGACAACGGCTTCGCGGCGGGCATAACCCTGGACGGAGAGGGCGGTGCGGACACGGCTACACTGGCGGGTTCCACCGGCGGCGAGCCGCTGAACGTGACGGCCGAGACGATCACGATAACAGGGGCCACGAATGCTTCTGTCGTGAACCTGGATGCCTCTGACGGGGCCGGGGACATCACGGACACGGGGGCAGGCGCGCTGACCGCCACCGGCACCACCAGACTGACCGCACAGGCGACGGACGACATCACCCTCGATGCAGCCGGGAACGATTTCCAGGCGGCGGTCTCCATACCCGGTGCCGACAATGTGACCCTGGTGGACACGAACGCGCTGGAACTCGGGGCCTCTACGATCAGCGGCAGTCTTGACGTCACCGCGTCCGGCACAATCACGCAGAGTGGCGCCGTGACGGCCGGAGCTACCACGCTGGATGCCGTGGGCAATGATATCACGCTCAATAACGCGGGCAATGCTTTCGGTGACCTGACGGTGACCGGCGGTACGGTGGGGATTACCGAGAACGATGCCATCACCGACGGCGGCGCCTGGAACAGCGGTGCTACAATTCTGGACGCCGGCGGTAACGCTATCACATTAGACAATGCGGCGAACGATTTCACCGGGGATGTCGTGGTGAGCAACACCAGTGACGTGACACTGGTGGATGCGAACGACATCACCCTTGGCGCAAGCACGATTGCCGGGATACTGGACATCACCGCCGCCGGGCAGATCACCCAGAGCGGTGCGCTGGACGTCGCCGGTGCGAGCACCCTCGATGCGGGCGGAGACATCACGCTGGACAACGCCGCCAACGATTTCGACAACGACGACAGCGGTGACGGGATCACCGTTACACAGGCCGGTGCCGTCGAGTTGGTGGATGAAGACGATATGGGCGTGGACAGCATCACGGCCGACCACCGCGTGACGCTGACGGCGGCCGGTGCGATAACCGACGCTGCAGGAGACGCGGCGGTGGACGTGACGGCGGACGATCTGGTGCTTATGGCGGTGGACGGCATAGGAGACGGCGGTGGAGCGAACGAGGAGTTGGACACGCAGGTCTCGGAGTTGGACGCCGAGACCACCGACAACGCGATAAACATCATAAACACGGGCACGCTCGCGCTGGAGGACCTGGCCGGTGCGGCGGGGTCTGTGACGAACACGAACGGGAACGTCCATATCGTGGCGTCCTCCCCGCTGAACGTAAACGCCGCCGTGAGCGCCGGTGGTGCGGTGACGCTGCAGGCCACCGAGGACGGGGGCGATGACGACCACATCACGGTGGCGGCCGACGTGTCAAGCACGGGCGGGGGCCTGATCACCTTCAACGCCGGAGCCGATTACCGTCAGACGGGCGGATCGGTGGGCACAACGGGGAACGTGGACATCAACGCCGATTACGACGTGAGCGGCGTGGGCGAGATAGACCAGACGGGCGGCGACATCGGGGGAACCACCGCTGTGGGGACGCTGTTCGCGGACGCGCCCGGGAAGATAGACCTCGGCCAGGCGGCGAACGACGCGGACAACCTGGATGCGAGTTCCACGGGTGTAGGGGATATCACGTATGTGGACGCGGACGATGTGACGCTTGCCGACGTGGACACGGCCGACGGTGCGATAGACGTGGACGCGGGCGGCCAGGTGACGGCGACGGACGTGGACAGTTCGGCGACCGACGACGACACGAACGACATCAGCCTGACCAGCACGGGCGCGGGCATCCAGGCGGACCTGGTGAACGCGGGCGCGGCCAATGACGTGACATTGGACGCTCAGGGCGGAGCGATCACGCAGGACGGTGTGGACGATGCGGATGACGTGATCGCGCAGGACCTGACCGCGGATGCCCAGGGCGGCATAGACCTGGACATCACTGTGGAAAACGTGGACGCCTCCGCCAACGCGGCGGGCGATATCGTGCTGGATGAGCTGGACGGAGTGCAGCTTGCTGATGTGGACACTGCCGACGGCTCGATAACGGTAATCGCGGGCGGGGGGCTTGTGGCCACAGACGTGAGATCGCTGACAGATGCCGACGCCAATGATATTTCTCTCACAGCAACCGGTGCCGGGCTGGATATCCACGCAATTCTGGTGGACGCGGGCACTGCCGGTGACGTGACGCTCGACTCGCAGGGCGGTGCGATAATGGACGACGGTGGCGCGGGCGTGGACGTGATCGCGGATGCGCTGACGGCCGACGCCCAGGGCGGTATAGACCTGGACACGACGGTGAATAGCGTGGACGCCGCCTCGAACGGGCCGGGCCATATCATATTGGAGGAGACGGACGATATAACGTTTGCTGACGTAGAGAATGCGAACGGCGGCCTCAACGTTGCCGCCAACGGGCGGATCACCCAGACCGGACCGATGACCGTGGCCGGCGCGACCACCCTCGATGCGGGCGGAACGGCCACGCCGGGCGATGACATCACGCTCAACAACGCCGCCAACGATTTCGACAGCGATGACACCGGTGATACGCTTACGGTGACGCAGGGCGGATCGGTGACCTTGCAGGACGCAGATACGCTCCGGCTGGGAGCGGTGAATGCCGGAACAGACGTTACCGTGACGGCCCAGGACGTTGTGATCAACGGGAACGTCAGCGGAAGCGGCGATCTGCTTCTGCGGCCGGTCACCGTTGCCCGTTCCATCGGCATCGGGGGCGGGGCCGGGAATTTCAACGTGGACGACGCCGAGCTGGGACGCCTGGTGGACGGATTCAATTCGGTCGCCATCGGCCGCGCCAACGGCCAGCACGTCGTGACGGTGGCCTCCGCCACGTTCAACGATCCGGCGACGATCCGCACACCGGCGGGCGGTTCGATCGCGGTGGACGGGCAGATCACCGGGGCCGGGGACGCCTCGGTCACGCTGGACGGCCCGGATGCCACGACCACTCTGAATGCGGACATAGTGACCTTCGGCAACGCTATCACCATCAGCGATAACGTGCTGCTGGGCACTCCGGCCCTTGTGACGCTCGACACCACCAACGGCGGCGCGCAGCCCGGCGGTGCGAACGTGACCGTTACCGGCGCTGTCGAGGACACGGGCGCTGCTTCGGGCCTTGCCGTGGCCGGCGGCACGGGCGGTGCGGTGGACTTTCAGGGCGACGTGGGCGGCACGACTCCGCCCGCCGATTTCGCAGTTTCCAGTGCCGCCCAGGTGGACCTGGAGGACGTGGTCACAACCGGGGCCATCAACGTGACGGGCACCACCATCAACCTCAACGGCACTTACCAGACCGATGGCGGGGATGCCACCTTCGATGGTGACGTGGTCCTGCATTCGAACACCACCATGGACACCGAGACCGGCGGGGGCGACGCGGCCGGCGCAGTAGACCTCAGCGCTGCAACCGTCTCCGCCTCGGCCGGCGGGATAGACCTGGACATTGACACCTCCACCGCGGACGCCAATAACGGCGGCGCCGTTGCCCTTGGCACGTTCGACAACGTGGCGGCCGGCAGCTACGTGAATGCCCTGGACGTGAACTCCACCAGCACCGGAGCTGTGGACGGCGCCATAACGCTGAACAACGATGTCCGCACCGCGTCCACGCAGACCTACACCGGGCCCGTGCTGCTGATGGTGGACGTAACCCTCACCGACACCGGCGGGACGGGCGTGAGCTTCAACAATCATGTTGACGCCGATGATGATGGTGTCGCCGGGTCTTCCTACGGCCTGACGGTCAACACTCCGAACGCCGACACGACCTTCACCGGCGAGGTGGGCGGCGGCAACGTGGCCGGCAGCGACCCGGACGGACTGGGGCACCTGGTGACCGATGACACCGGCGTGGGCGGCACGCTGCACCTGGACGGCGGCCTGGTGGTGACGGACGACGACCAGACCTACAACGAGGCCGTGGAGCTGGGAGCGGATACCGTGCTGGAAGCGGATAACATCGCCTTCAACACCTCGATAAACGGCGGCGGCAACGATCTGGACATGGGCGAACGGGCGAGCGTCACCACCATTGCCGGCGACACGCTGAACGGCGGTGCAGCGCTCAATATAGGTGCGCTGTCTACCACCAACGGGGCGACTGCCGACCTGTCGGGCGTGATAACCTTCGCCGGATCGCACTCCCATGAGGCCGCCACGCTCTCGGGGCATACGCGGATCGAGTCCGGGCCGGTGACTTTCAGGGAGACGCTGAACGGCAACGGCGCCGGTCCGTGGGACCTGACCGTAAACACCGCCGGTGGCATGCCGACGGCTTTCCAGGGCGAAGTCGGCGGCCTGACTCCCTTGGCGTCCGTGACCACCAACGCGGACGGGCAGACGCAACTTTCGGCTGACATAACCACCGTCGGCGGCACGCAGACCTATGAGGACCCCGTGCTGCTGACGGCGGACGTGATCCTCACCGATACGGGCGGCACCGGTGTGCGCTTCGGCAGCTTTGTGGACGCCACCAATACCGCCCACGGCCTGACGGTCAACACCCCGAACGCCGACACGACCTTCGACGCTGACGTGGGCGGCGGCAACGTTGTGGGTGCCAACCCCAACGGCCTGGGCCACCTGACCACGGATGCTACCGGTGCGGGAGGGATGCTCCTCCTGGAGAGTTCGGTGACCACGGACGGTGCTCAGACATATAACGAATCCGTCGAGACGGCGGATGACATAATGCTGAGAGGAACGTCCGTTACCTTCAACGGCAGGCTCTCGCCGGGTGGGGATGGGGCAGCGGCAGGGCTGACGGTGGATGGCGACCTGACCTTCGGGCCGGGATCAGAATATTTCGTATTGCTCGATGAAGGTAAGGGTGGCGATGACTACGACCAGGTTGATATCGGTGCCGGACACACGCTTACGTGGAACGGCGCCCTGACTGTGTCCCCCCAGAGCGACGGCGTTGATACTCCGGGTGACATACTGCCCGTGGTGGATGGCGACGGAGGATACGGTGGAGACTACGATGCCAAAATTACCGTCAACAACCAGATATTCGAGTTCTACGAGCCTGGCGGCGATAGTGACCTGACACTTGTGCGGGCTGAAGAAGAGCTGGCTCAGGTGCTGGCGGGCATTAGCCCCGACCCGCAGCCGGTCGCCACCGTGCCCCCCAACCCCGGGCAGCAGTTGCTGAAGCGGTTGCAGAAGCTCGGCATCTACGCCCGCACCCGGACCGAGAAGGAACTGATCGGGGCGCTGATCGGGTTTGCGGTGTACAAAAACGTGCCGGCCGAACAGACCGCCACCGGCACGCGGCCCATCCCCGACCCCGAGGGGCAGGACTACATGGTCAGCTCCCCGCGGCTGTCCCTGGGGGGCTTCGAGAAGGCAGAGGCCCTCTACGAGCAGATATTCTGGGAAAGGGGGGAGGAAGGCGGATGGGTCCCCCGTGGTCCGGAACTCCGCCGCACTCTGTCGGGGGCGGTTGAGACCTACAAACAGTCCGACACCTTCCGGGTCCAGAAGGAGCAGACGGGCCGGGAGGAGGTGGACGGAATGTGGTTCAGGACGTGGCTGGAGGAGACCGGGCGGCACCCGGAGGCCCTGCGGATATTGAAGGACCTGGAGGAACTCTTCCGACTGCTGGCAGGGGTCGGGCTGAACGAGGTGGAGCTGGAAACCTGTAAGGGCGTGCTGCTGCGGGAGGTGGACCTGACCCGCGCGGGCCTCGGCCCGGCACAGGTGGAGGCCGCAATCCTGGGCTGAACGCAGGGCCTGGAGGCTGGATCTGTATCAGGGGAGAGATTGATGGCGGTCATTGACACGGAATCACTGCTCGCACCCCTCTCCACCGAGGAGCCGTGCGGCGAGGACGTCGAGGGGAATTACGACCCGCAGTACATGGCCTTGTCCAACGAGGAGGCGCAGTGGAACGAGCCCCTGCCGCCGGAGCAGGAGCCGGAGTGGCGGCCCGTGATGAACACGTGCCTGGAGCTGCTGGAGCGCTCCAAACACCTGCGCGTGGCCATGTGGCTTGCTCTGGCTGCCATGTGCCGGGAAGGCATTCCGGGGTTGCGGGACGGGCTGGTGTTGATGCGCGGGTTTGTGGAGGATTATTGGGAGGACGTCTACCCGCGGCTGGACCCGGATTTTGCCAACGACCCCGGGGAGAGAGTGCGGATAGTGGAGGGGCTGACGGCGCCCTTGATGTTCCTGCGCCGCGCCATGGGCATGCCGGTCTGCCCGTCCGGGCCGGCCTCGCCCTATACGGTCAGGGACTGCCTGGTGGCGCGGGGCGAAGATGAGCCGCCCCCCGGCTACGAGGGGCCGCCCGAGGAGTGGGATGTGCTGGAGGCGACCATCTCCGGCACGGACATAGAGTTGCTGCAGGACTACTACGCCGCCGCCCTTGAGTGCCTGGAGCAGTTGGAGGGCATCCGGAACGCATTCGCCGAAAACGCCGGGCCGGGCTCCATACCGGAGCTGGACGGGCTGGAGTCCGTGCTGACCCGCTACGGCGGCCTGCTGGGCGAAGCCGTCGGGGAGGACATGCCCGATGCCGCCGGCGCCGATGACGGCGACGTCGGGGGCGGGGCCTCTCAGGCTGCCGCCGGGGGCGGCGGCGCGGCGGTCGGCATGGTTAGCTCGCGGGCGGATGTGCGCAGGGCGCTGGACGCGATCTGCCGTTACTACGAAGAGAACGATCCCTCCAGCCCGGTGCCGCTTCTGCTGAAGCGCGCGAGACGCCTGGTGGACATGAAGTTCGCGCAGATCATCCAGGACCTGGCGCCGGGTGCCATGACGGAGATTAACCAGATCATAGGGGTTGACAATACGGAAAGTATGCAGTAGGATTGCGCTCGGCGTTCCTCACGCTGTCAATAGCTTTGGGAGGAGGTGCAGATGCGGGGAGGAAGCAGTCAGAAAGACATTCCGCGGAAACCACGCGTACAGATCGAGTACGACGTGGAGCTGTACGGGGCGGAGAAGAAGATGAACCTGCCGTTTGTGATGGGTGTGATGTCCGACCTTTCGGGCAACCGGGAGGAGCCGTTGCCTTCCCCGGACGACCGGGAGTTCCAGGAAATTGACATGGACAACTTCGACGATCGGCTGAAGGCTGCCAAGCCCCGCGTGGCGTTCACGGTGCCGAACACCATCACGGGGGAGGGCAACCTGAGCGTTGATCTGACGTTCGAGAGCATGGACGATTTCTCCCCCGCCGCCGTTGCTCGTAAAGTGGACGCCCTCAACAAGCTGCTGACCGCCAGGGAGCAGCTCTCCAACCTGCTGAGCCGTATAGACGGCAAGACCGGGGCGGAAGGCCTGATCAAGGACCTGTTGAAGGACTCCCAGATGTTGCAGGCCTTGTCCTCGGCGCCGGCGGAGGACTCCGAGGCTGAATCTTCCGAGGAGGGCGAGAGCGATGGCGAGTGAAGAAGAAGCAAGAGCCCCACAGGAGGCAACTGAACTTGAGGAGTTCGACGTGTTCGAGCAGCAGCTCGAACAGGAACTCCGCCTGAAGACCAGTCAGTCCAGGGAAGAGGCATCCAAAGCCGTGCGCACCCTGGCCGAATACGCACTCTCCGACACCGCGCTGGTCAGCGAAGAAGCCATAGAGACCATCCAGAACATCATCGGTGAGCTGGACCAGAAACTCACCGAGCAGGTCAACCTGGTCCTCCACCATCAGGATTTCCAAAAACTCGAAGGCGCCTGGCGGGGTCTTCACCATCTGGTGTTCAACACCAACACGGACGAGACCCTTAAGATACGCGTCATGAACATCTCCAAGGACGAATTGGGGAAGACGTTCAAGCGCTACAAAGGCGCCGCGTGGGACCAGAGCCCGCTGTTCGAGAAGATATACGAGCACGAGTACGGCACCCCGGGCGGCGAGCCTTACGGCTGCCTGGTGGGGGACTACTACTTCGACCAGAGCCCGCCCGACGTCGAGGTGCTGCGCGGCATCGCCCGCGTAGCGGCGGCGGCGCACGCGCCCTTCATCTCCGGCGCATCGCCCGACCTGCTGCAGATGGAAAGCTGGCAGGAACTGGACAACCCCAGAGACATCGGCAAAATCTTCCAGATTCCCGAATACGCCGCGTGGCGTTCCCTGCGGGAGTCCGAGGATGCCAAATACGTGGCCCTGACGATGCCACGGTTTCTCTCGCGACTGCCCTACGGGTCGCAGACGGACCCCGTGGAGGAGTTCGACTTCGAGGAGGAGACCGAGGCCGGGGCGCACGATAAATACACGTGGTCCAATGCGGCCTATGCCATGGCTACCAACATCAACCGTGCCTTCGAGCAGTACGGCTGGTGCGCGCGCATCCGAGGTCTGGAGAGCGGCGGAGCGGTCGAGAACCTGCCCACGCACGTGTTCCCCACCGACGACGGCGGCCAGGACATGAAGTGCCCCACGGAGATAGCCGTCACCGATCGGCGGGAGAAGGAACTGTCCGACAACGGGTTCCTGCCGCTGTGCCACTACAAAAACACCGACTACTCCGTCTTCATCGGCGGGCAGAGCCTGCACAAACCGCAGGAATACGACGACCCGGACGCGACGGCCAACGAGCGCCTGGGGTCCCGCCTGCCGTACATGATGGCGGTCTGTCGGTTCGCGCACTACCTGAAGGCCATCGTTCGGGACAAGATAGGGTCCTTCAAGGAACGCGAGGACATGGAGCGCTGGCTGAACCGCTGGATTCAGAACTACGTCGAAGCGGACCCGGCCAACGCCCCCGAAGAGCGCAAGGCGAAGTACCCCCTTGC
Organism: uncultured candidatus Brocadiaceae bacterium; assembly: GCA_964448935.1. Lineage (GTDB taxonomy): Bacteria > Planctomycetota > Brocadiia > SM23-32 > SM23-32 > CAYVBE01. Next base: position 40,674 of record CAYVBE010000003.1, on the reverse strand, counting down.
GGAGGCAGAGGTCCATGTCGAAGAGGTGGAAGGCGACCCGGGTTACTACCGGGCGCGGTTTTACCTGCGGCCCCATTACCAGCTCGAGGGTGTCGACGTGTCCCTGCGGCTGGTCTCGAAACTCCCCTCCGTGAAAGGGGAATAGCGAAAGATCGCGGGGCATACGCACTATGGAGACCCGCGAGCCCGTTGATGCAGGACCGATCGGCCGACGGATTCTTCACCGGAAAGTCCGTCGAGACGGGCAGTCCCGGGCCGATGGGTGTGGTGGCTAATTGTGGCGTTAGACTAGGAGGGGAAGGCAATGGCGTTTGATGCGTTTTTGAAGATCCAAGGGATCCAGGGCGACAGCCAGGACGAGGCGCACAAGCAGTGGATGGAGGTGAGCGAATTCCGGCACGGCATATCCCAGCCGGCCGGTGGCGTCGCCAGCGCGCAGGGCGTGCACACCGGCGGGCGCGCCGATCACGATGAATTTAGAATTACCAAGCGGCTGGACAGCGCCTCCCCCACCTTGTCCATGTACTGCTGCAACGCCAAGCCCATTACCGAGATCACATTGGAGTGCTGCCGGGCCATGGGCGACAAGACCGTGTTCATGGTCTATACGTTCAAGGACTCGATTGTGGCCCAGATAGAGACGAAGGGCAGCACCGAGAGCGAGGACCCCATTCCCATGGAGAGGATCTACTTCCGCTACGGCGAGATTCACTGGGAATACACCCCGACGGACCCGACCGGCGGCGGCAAGACCAGCGCCCCCATTCGGGCCGGCTGGAGCGTCCTGCAAAACCGGGCGATGTAGGCGAACCGGCGGGCGGGGAGGGCGCTGCTACACGTCCACCCCGTCCGCTTCCCTTTATCCGTCAGTGGCGGTCTGAGCATCGAACCGCCGGGGGTCCCGCATGGATGCCGACGAACTGTTCCGGGCCGGTCGCGTTGAAGAAACGCTCGCAAGACTGAAAGAGCAGATCCGCGCCGATCCCAGCGATCCGGAACTGCGGGTATTCCTCTTCCAGCTTCTGTGCATCATGGGCGACTGGGACAGGGCGCTCACCCAGCTCAACGTGGTGGGCAAGCTGGACGCCAAACACCTGCTGATGGTGCACGTCTGCCGGGCCGCGCTGCAGTGCGAAACGTTCCGGCAGGATGTGTTCGAGGGACGGCGAACCCCGCTGTTCTTCGGCGAGCCGGGCGAGTGGGTGGGCTACTGGGTGCAGGCCAATCAGCTTGCCGGCCAGGGCCAGCCCCAGGCATCGGAGGAGCTTCGGGACAAGGCCTTTGAGGCTGCCCCTTCCGTGGAGGGGACGATCAACGACGAGCCGTTCGAGTGGATCATGGACGGCGACTCACGGGTGGGGCCTTTCCTGGAGGCCGTGGTGGACGGCAAATACTTCTGGGTGCCGTTCTCGGCCATCCGGCGGGTTACCATCGAGGAACCGGCCGACCTGCGGGATCTGGTCTGGGCGCCGGCGCAGTTCATCTGGGCGGCCGAGGGCGAGTCCGTCGGCCTCATACCCGTGCGTTACCCGGGGTCGGAGGACTGTTCCGACATCGCCATCCGCAAGTCCGCCAAGACGGACTGGCTGGAAGCCCCGGGTGGCATCTACAGGGGCCTCGGCCAGAAGATGCTCTACACGGACGCAGGGGAACATCCCCTGCTGCAGGTGCGCACGATCACGGTGAACCAGCCGGAAGCTGAGGAAGAAGAGCCCGAGGAATCCGATGGCTGAACTGACACCGTCCGAACGGCTGCAGCCCTGCCTGATAGACCGGCTCACGGACGACCACCCCCAAGAGGAAAAGGAGAGCCGCCAGCAGCGCATCATCCCGCTGCGGCGCTACATGGCCGGGGTTCAGCGCGATCTGATGTGGCTGCTCAACACCGGGCGCAGTGGTCTGGGCGAGGCGCTGGAGGAATACCCAGAAGTTGCCGACTCCGTGCTGAACTACGGCGTCCGCGACCTGACCGGCATGGTGGCCCAGGGAGTGGACGTGACGGGTATCGAGAGGGAGCTGGTGCGGGCGCTGCGGCGCTTCGAGCCGCGTATAGACCCGAACTCCCTCCGGGTGCGCATAGCGACCGAGGGCGAGGAGGAGGGGGCGCAGCTGCGCTTCGAGATATCGGGCGAGCTTTGGGCTCAACCCGTTCCCGAGGAACTCTACATCGAGACGGAAGTGGACCTGGGCACCGGGAGGTTCGAGGTGCACGCGTGAGAAAATGAATGAACAGTTTCTTCAGTATTACAACAGGGAATTGCAGTTCCTGCGCGAAATGGGAGCCGAGTTCGCGCGGGAGTTCCCCAAAATCGCCGGCCGCCTGGGGCTGGACACCGGGACTGACGATATATGCCGCGATCCCTACGTGGAGCGGCTGCTGGAAGGTTTCGCCTTCCTGGCCGCCCGCGTCCATCTGAAGCTCGACGCCGAGTTCCCCACCTTTACCCAGTCGCTGCTGGAGACCGTCTATCCCCATTATCTGGCCCCCACGCCGTCCATGGCCCTGGTCCAGATGACGCCGGACCTGGGCGAGGGGGAACTGAGCGAGGGATACCGGATACCGCGGGGCACGGTGCTCAGGAGCCTGACCGGCCCCGAAGACGCGACGCCGTGCGAATACCGTACGGCCCACGAGGCCACGCTCTATCCCGTCGAGGTGACGGAGGTCCAGTACCTGAGCCGCGGGCTGGACACGCTGTCGCTGCCCGAGAACTGCACGGGCCGGGCCGCCCTGCGCATCGGCCTGCGCAGCATGACCGGCGATCCCTTCCAGGAGATTGCCCTGGATTCCCTGACGTTTTACCTGGGCGGGGTCGGCGCGCAGCCCATGCGCCTTTACGAGCAGATATTCGCGCACTGCTGTGGCGTGGTGGCCCGTGAGGCGGGCGAGAAGGGGCGCCCCAACCAGCTTCTGGACCCGCAGAACGTGGCGCAGGTCGGCTTTGACGACCAGGAGAGCCTGATCCCCTACGAGGCCCGCTCCTTCCAGGGCTATCGCCTTCTGCACGAGTATTTCGCCTTCCCGCAGCGGTTCATGTTCGTCCGTGTGGAGGGCCTGCGGCCGGCCGCCGCCCGCTGCGAAGGCCCCGAGATGGAGGTGATCCTGCTGTTCGACAGGGTGCAGGCGGAACTGGAGGGCCGGGTGGACGAGTCCCACTGCAGGCTCTTCTGCGCCCCGGCCATCAACCTGTTCCCGCGGAGGGCGGCGCCCATCTTCGTGGAGGAGCGTTTCCACGAATTCCACGTCGTGCCCGACCGGACGGCCCCCCTGGACTACGAGGTCTACCGCGTCTCGAAGTTGACCGGTTCCGGGCGCACGCGCGACGTCCGCCGGGAGTTCCTGCCGTTCTACGCCCTGCGCCACGGCAGCGCCCGGAGCGGTGACGACGGGGCATACTACACCGTGGAGCGCCGGCGCCGGGTGCTTTCCGGCCGGGAAAAGCAGTTCGGCACGCGCTCCAGCTACGTGGGCAGCGAGGTCTACGTGTCGCTGGTGGACGGCGAGGCGGCGCCGTACCACCCGGACCTGCGGCAACTGCACGCCGAGATACTGTGCACCAATCGCGACCTGCCGCTGCAGATGCCTCTGGGCCTGGGGACCACGGATTTCACGCTGGAGCAGAAGCTGCCCATCACGTCCGTGCGTTGCGTCAGTGGCCCCACGCGCCCGCAGCCGGCGCACCTGGGCGGCAGGGCCGCCTGGCGCGCCATCAGCCACCTTACGCTGAACTATCTTTCGCTCACCGACACCGAGGGCGGTTCCGGCGCTGCGGCGCTGCACGAGCTACTGAGCCTCTACTGCGCCGCCGGCGAGACGGACAAGATGCGCCAGATCCAGGGCATCAACTCCGTGAAGAGCCGCGAGATCGTTCGCCGCGTCAGCGGGCCCATCGCCTTTGCGCGGGGCCTGGAGGTGGAGTTGACCCTGGACGAGGCCGCATTCGAGGGGACGGGCGCTTTTCTGATCGGGGCGGTTCTGGAGCGGTTCTTCGCCGAATACGCTTCCATCAATTCCTTTACCGAGACGGTGATCCAATCGGTTTTCAGAGGCGAGATGATGCGATGGCCGACGAGGACCGGTCGCCAGCAGACACTCTGATGGAGCGGCTCAGCCGTGAGCCGTACCGCTTCGACTTCTTCCAGGCGGTGCGACGGCTGGAGTGCGCGGCGGCGCGGAAGTCGCGCGTCGGGGATTCCATCCGTCCCTCGCACGACCCGGTCCGGTTCTGCCAGAAGCCCCGCCTTCACTTTGCGCCTTCCACCATAGCTTCCTTCCAGCCGGCGGGGGGCGGCACGCCCGCCCGCATGTTCGTCCACTTCTTCGGCCTGCTGGGCCCCAACGGGCCCATGCCGCTGCACCTGACCGAGTACGTGTGCGGCCGCATTCACAGCCATCACGACGAGACGCTGGCGCGCTTTCTGGACGTGTTCCATCACCGCATGATCTCGTTCTTCTACCTGGCCTGGGCCGGGGCGCGGAAGACGGTGAACTACGAGCGCGGTGAGGCGGATCGGTTCTCGAACTTCATCGGCAGCCTTTTCGGCGTGGGCATGCCCGCGCTGCAGGGCAGGGACTCGACGCCCGACGTGGCCAAGCTGCACTACTCCGGCCTGCTGGCCGGGCGCACCAGTTCCGCCGCCGGGCTGCGGGCACTTCTGGGCGATTACTTCCAGGTACCCGTCGACATCGAGCAGTTCGTGGGCGAATGGCTGCAGATGCCCCCCGGCTCGCGCTGTCGACTGGGCGTGCCGTCCGCCCCCGGTTCTCTGGGGGAGGACCTGGTGATCGGCGACCGGGTGTGGGAGTGCCAGCACAAGTTCCGAATCAGGATGGGCCCGCTGGACCTGCGGCAGTTCCTGCGCATGTTGCCCTCCGGCGACGGCCTGCCGGAACTGGCCGCCTGGGTGCGGAACTACGTGGGAAGCGTGCTGGCCTGGGAGGTGCAACTGGTCCTGAAGGCCGAGGAGATACCCGAACTGAAGCTGGGGGGGCCGAACGGGCTCGGCTGGTCCACCTGGCTGAAAACCAGTCCGCTTCCGGAGGACGCCGATCAGGTGGTGATCGAGAGCCGGCAGATAGAGGACGGCGCCCACAGATAAGGGTCGGAAGGCGGACAACTGCCCCCTCGAGGAGAGTCAGGAGAGACAGATGGCCGAGATAAGACGGGCTGTACTCTACGGTAAGCTGAACAGCGTGGCCTACAAGGCCCTGGAAAGCGCTACCATCTTTGCCAAAATGCGCGGCAATCCCTACGTGGAACTGGCTCACTGGGTGCACCAGATACTGCAGTTGCAGGACTCCGACCTGCACCGGATCATCCGGCACTTCGAGGTCAACCCGTCCCGGCTGGCCGGCGACCTGACCACGGCCCTGGACCAGTTCCCCAGGGGCGGAACATCCGTGTCCACCTTCTCCTCCCACCTGGACGACGTCGTGGAGCGCGGCTGGTTCTACTGCACGCTGCTGTTCGGCGAGTCCAGCATCCGCACCGGCCATCTCGTGGTGGGCATTGCCAAAACGTCCAACCTGCAGGACATATTGCTGAACATCTCGGGCCAGTTCGAGAAGCTGAAGGCCGACGACCTGACCGACAACTTCGGCAAGATCGTGGGCGATTCCCCCGAGGAAGGCCTGGGCACGAAGGACGGCTCGCAACTGGCCGCCGACGCCGGGGCGGCCGAGGGCGAGGAGAGGGCCGCCGGGATGGCGCCGAGCGCCATGGGCAGGCAGGAGGCGCTCTCGCGCTTTGCCATTGACCTGACCGAGCGCGCGCGGGAAGGCGATATAGACCCCATCGTGGGACGTGACGACGAGATACGCCAGATCGTTGACATCCTGATGCGCCGCCGCCAGAACAACCCCATCCTCACCGGCGAGGCCGGCGTGGGCAAGACGGCCGTGGTGGAAGGGTTCGCCCAGAGGATAGTCCGCGGCGACGTGCCGCCGCCGCTGCAGAACGTCTCGGTCCGGTCGCTGGACCTGGGCCTGCTGCAGGCCGGCGCCAGCATGAAAGGCGAGTTCGAAAAGCGGCTCAAGCAGGTTATCGAGGAGGTACAGCAGTCGGAGAGCCCGATCATCCTGTTCATTGACGAGGCCCACAACCTGGTGGGCGCCGGAGGCAGCGCCGGGCAGGGCGATGCGGCCAACCTCCTCAAGCCCGCGCTGGCCCGCGGCACGCTGCGCACCATCGCCGCCACCACGTGGGCGGAATACAAGAAGTACTTCGAGAAGGACCCCGCCCTTACCCGGCGGTTCCAGGTGGTCAAGGTGGAAGAACCCGGCGAGGATAAGGCCATGCAGATGGCCCGCGCGGTGGCCGGAACGCTGGAGAAGCACCACAAGGTGCAGATTCTGGACGGCGCCCTGTCCGCCGCCGTGGAACTTTCCCACCGCTACATCCCCGACCGGCAACTGCCGGACAAGGCCATCAGCCTGCTGGACACCGTCTGCGCCAGGGTGGCCATCAGCCAGCACGCCGTTCCCGCCGAGGTGGAGAACGTGCGCCGCCGCATCGAAGCCCTCGAGACCGAACTGCAGATAATCGAGCGCGAGACCGCCGTCGGCGGCGGCGACCAGGAGCGGCGCGCGGAGATCGAGGATGCGCTGGGGGAAGCCTCCGAGAGGCTGGAGCAACTGGAAGCGCGCTGGCAGGAGGAGCAGGACCGCGTGGAGAGTATCCTGGAGCTTCGCGCGAAACTTACCGGCGGAGACGGCGAGGCCGTCGAGGAAGAAGAGGAGGAGGCGCCGGCCGAGGCGGAACCCGGGGCCGAAGCCGCTGAGACCGAAGAGGAAGCCACAGAGGCCGCCGAAGCCGAGGAGGAGGCCGGCGCGGAGGAGGCAGAACCCGAAGTCGCCGAAGCGCCCGCGCCCGGGGAAGAGGAGACGGAGGACCTGACCGAGCAGTTGCGGCAGATCCAGGACGAGTTGCGCGAGATACAGGGCGAGCGCCCGCTTGTCATCCACACCGTGGAGCCGCACGTGGTGGCCTCCGTGGTGGCCGACTGGACCGGCATCCCCGTCGGCCGCATGGTGCGCAGCCAGATCAGCAACGTGCTCGGCCTGGCGGACCGGCTGGAGGAGCGCGTTCTGGGCCAGCGCCACGCTCTGGAGGCAATCGCCAGGCGCATGGTCACCTCGCGCGCCGGAATGGTGGACCCCAGGAGGCCGGTGGGCGTGTTTATGCTGGCCGGCCCCAGCGGCGTGGGCAAGACGGAGACAGCGCTGGCCCTGGCGGAGGCCCTCTACGGCGGCGAGCAGAACCTGATCACCATCAACATGAGCGAGTTCCAGGAGTCCCACACCGTCTCCACCCTCAAGGGTGCGCCTCCGGGCTACGTAGGCTACGGCGAGGGCGGCGTGCTGACCGAGGCCGTCCGCAGGCGCCCCTACAGTGTGGTGCTGCTGGACGAGGTGGAGAAGGCCCATCCCGACGTCCACGAGATCTTCTACCAGGTCTTCGACAAGGGCATGATGGAGGACGGCGAGGGGCGGTTGATTGACTTCAAGAACACCGTCATCCTGCTGACCACCAACGCGGGCGGGGACCTCGTGATGGATATGTGCGAGGACCCTGAGCTGCTGCCCGACCCCGACGGCCTGCGCAAAAGCCTGCGGGAGCCGCTGCTGAGCGTCTTCCCGCCGGCGCTGCTGGGCAGGCTGGTGGTGGTGCCGTACTACCCCATCGGGGACGAGGTCCTGCGGGAGATCATCCGGCTGCAGCTCAGCAGGATTCAGCGCCGGCTGCGGCAGAACCGCGACATCGAGCTTGTCTGCGACGACGAGGTGTCCGACCTGATAGCCCGGCGCTGCACGGAGGTGGAGAGCGGGGCGCGGATGGTGGACGCCATACTGACCAATACGCTGCTGCCCGAGATAAGCCGGCAGATACTCACCCGCCTGATGGAGGAGGAGGATATCTCGGCCGTCGAAGTCACGGTGGTGGAGGAGGAGTTCGCCTACTCCTTCCGTTGAGAGCGGAACCAGACAGGAGATAAACCCCATGCCACGCATTCAGGCCCATCGGGACATTGCCGTCCAGACGCCCCTGGGCGAGGACGTGCTGCTGCTCAGGCGGTTCACGGGAACGGAGCGGCTGGGCAGGTTGTTTGAATACCGGCTGGACCTGCTCAGCGAGAACCACGAGATCAAGTTCGATGACCTGGTGGGCCGGTTGGTGACGGTGCGAGTGGAGCTGAGCGATGGTGGGATGCGGTATTTCAACGGCTACGTCAACCGCTTCGCGCAGACCGGCCGGCTCGGTCGTCTAAGCTGCTACGTGGCGACCGTCGTGCCGTGGGCATGGTTCCTCACGCGGACGGCCGACTGCAGGATATTCCAGGAGAAGAGCGTTCCGGACATCATCCGGGAGGTCTTCGACGAGCACGGTTTCGGGGAATACGACGATTCCCTGACCGGAAGCTACGATCCGCGCACCTACTGCGTGCAATACCGCGAATCGGACTTCAACTTCGTCAGCCGCCTGATGGAAGACGAGGGCATCTACTACTACTTCGAGCATGAGAACGGCAGGCACACACTGGTGATGGTGGACTCTGCGGGCTCGCATGCGCCCTATCCCGGCTACGCCGAGGTCTCCTACCTGCCGGAGGAGATGGGCGGCAGCGACGCCGAGCATGTCCGCCTCTGGCAGATCGAAGAGAAGGTGCAGACCACCGACTACGCGCTGGAGGACTACGACTTCACCAATCCGCGCAAGCAACTGCTGGCATCGGGCTCGATGGACAGAGAGCACGCCATGAGCGGCTTCGAGGTCTTCGACTACCCCGGCGGCTACACCGAATACCGGGACGGGGAGAGCTACGCGCGCATCCGCACGGAAGAATTGCAGTCGGTCTTCTGGGTCGCGAGGGGCAAGACCGACGCCCGGGGCGTCTGCACCGGTTACACCTTCGAACTCACCGATCATCCGCGCAAGGACCAGTGCGGGGAATACCTGGTGGTGGGCGCCGACTACGAGTTCGAGACGGACGATTTCGACGCCGACGGACAGGCCCTGGGCCGGGGCCCGGTCTATTCCTGCGAGTTCCGGTGTATCGGGTCGAAGGAGCCCTTCCGTCCCGCCCGCACAACGCGCAAACCAGTGGTGGAGGGGCCGCAGACCGCCATCGTGGTGGGCAAGTCGGGCGAGGAGATATGGACCGACAGGTACGGCCGCGTCAAGGTGCAGTTCCACTGGGACCGCTACGGCGAGAACGACGAGAACAGCTCCTGCTGGATACGCTGCGCCCAGAGTGTGGCCGGCAAGAGGTGGGGCAGCATGTACATACCGCGCATCGGGCAGGAGGTGGTGGTGGAGTTCCTGGAGGGCGATCCAGACCGGCCCCTCATCACCGGCTGCGTCTATAACGGCGACCAGATGCCCGCCTACCTGGGCGAGGGCCCCGACGGCGAGCACGGGCACGACCCCCACCTGAGCGGCGTCAAGACCAACTCCACCAAGGGCGGCAGCGGGTTCAACGAGATCCGATTCGACGACACGGCGGGCGAGGAGCAGATATTCATCCACGGCCAGAAGGACCTGGACATGCGGGTCACCAACGATCTGATGGAGGCGGTGGAGAACGACCGCCACCTGATCGTCCAGGGCAACCAGCGGGAGGCGGTGAGCGGTTCCAAGGCCCTGTCGGTCGGCGGCGACCATGTGGAGAAGGTGAGCGGAGACACTCAGATAACCACAGACGGGAACGTGGATGAGGTCGTCGGCGGCGAGAAGAAGGAACTGGTTCAGCAGGCAAAGCACGTTCACATTGTCGGGGACCTTAAAGAGCAGATGGACGGGCGTGTTTACCGCGAGGTCGCCGTCGAGCAGGACGTGAAGACCGGCCTGTTCTACCTCCTGGAAGCCGGCCAGGAGGTCCATCTGAAGAGCGGGATGATTATGGTGCTGGACAGCGCCATGTCATTGATGCTGAAGGGCGCCGGTGGGTTCATAAGTATCGACCCCATGGGCGTCACTATACAGGGAAATCTGGTGAACATAAACAGCGGTGGTGCGCCAAGCACAGGTACACCAGTCACGCAGGAAGCGCCCAGCGACGCTGCATCCGCACAACCCGCCGAGCCGAAGGAAGCGGACGATTCGAAAACGGGCTACAAGTCGGCGTACTGACGTCTTCCGTCTCTATATGTGCAGGTGCTGACAGTGGATGGACAGGCTACAGGCGATCATCTCTCCGCACTGCTGTGCGCCGAGGAATGCACTATGGAGCAGATCGAAAGTTTAGCCGAGGAGGGGAACCTGTGGGCCATCCTGGACGCCTGCGACACGCCGATTGTCGTGCAGAAGGCCCAGGAACTGGGCCCCGGCAATGTGTGCTGCCTTTTCAAAGGCAAAGCGGCGGAGCTCCACGCAGAGTCCGCGCCGTTTCTGGCCAGGGCGGACGAGCAACTGGTAGATTGGATTCGCGAGATGCTCTGGACCCGGCCCTGGGGAGTGTTCGCCGTTTCCTCTGCGGGGCTGGCGGAGATGCGGGACCATCTGCGGAGCCTTCTCATCGTTGAAGACCCCGACGGCCAGCAGAAGTATTTCCGCTACTACGACCCGAGGGTGATGGAGACGTTTTTGCCGTGCGGCAATGACGACCAGCTCGAGGAGCTCTTCGGCCCCGTGGAGGCTTATGTTACCGCCGGCGCGTCGCTGGAGGAAGAACACGTCACGTCGTGGACTTTTGCCCCATAGGAGTGACGACCGGTGTTGCGCATTACCCCGGAGCAGATGGAGGCCTTCGGCGCGGCGGCATTCCGGCGTTTCGTGGACCGGCTGGTCGAGCACGCGCGCCTGGTATTTATGGCCCACTGCGATGCCCTGGGACGGGAGGGAGTCCGCCCGTTTGTGGAGCAGCAGGTCGAGCGCGCCCGCGGCTGCGGAGTTGTCGGAGAACGAAGCGTATGCCGGTACGTGGACCTGACCTTTGCGTTCGGGCCGGATTTTCGGGACGATCCGGATTTGACCTGGTCGCAGGATGGACCTGACGTTGACGGGATGTGTGCCGCTGCGATGGAATACCTGGAAGAACTGGCCGCAGACGGCGAGGACGATGTGCCGGAGATCGTCGGAGCGGGCGGCCCGTCGGTCCCGGCCGACCGGCTGCGGCAGATGCTGGAGGCGGCGTTCGCCAACGGCGACCTGACGTTCAGCGAGCGACCTGTTGACTCGCCGGTGGAGCCCATGACCCCGCCGACCGGGTAAGCGCTTTTGCGTTAATGCGTTCCGCTTTGCAGCACTTTCGGAGCTTCATGGACCGGAAAGAGCGTTCCGAAGACCGCCGCAGGGTTGCACAGCGCGCGCAACGGTTGAATTGCCCGCCATACGGCGGGCTCCGGGTTGGTTGGCCGCCTGGTCCCCAGGGCTCCCTGCGGTCGCCCTGGGCTAACATTGAAAGGCCCGCCCCACGGCGGGCTAACGGCAGAGAGGACCGGCGATGTCCCGTCACCATTGTAAACCTGATGTGGTGCATAATTGCATCGCGAGGCCGTTGGTCCGTCAGGGCCGAAGGCCCGTATCAACGTTAGCCCAGGGCGCAGGCGCCGAAAGGCGTCGTAGTCCTGGGTTATGGGACCAAAACCAGAACAGAGCCCCGGAGGGGCGATTCAACCGCTTACGGATTTTCGCGCACCGGAAACAGGTTTCTGAAGACCTCTTAGAATAGGCCAGAGAAGAGGAGCCGGCACTATGCCGCCTGCCGCGAGACTGACGGATATGCACACGTGCCCCATGGTCAATCCGGGGCCGGTCCCTCACGTGGGCGGGCCGATCAGCGGGCCCTGTGCGCCCACGGTTCTTATCGGGGGCATGCTGGCGGCCCGGGTCACGGACATGTGCGTATGCACCGGGCCGCCGGACGTGATCGTAAAGGGCTCGCCCACGGTGTTGATAGGTGGTCTTCCGGCCGCCCGCATCGGGGACTCGACGGCGCACGGGGGAGTGATCGTGGTCGGCTATCCGACAGTCATGATCGGCGACGCGGGTGGCGGTGGTGGCGGCGGCGGTGGAGTGGGACCTTCACTCTCAGCGGCCAAAGCGTCAGGTGCCGCTTTTACCGAGCCAGTCCCCGAGGGCCCGCCGACCGGGGCGGTACCCCCGGCCGGCGCCGCTGGGAAGAGTGCGGCCACCGGCGGTGTGGCCGGCCTCCAGGAAGTGGGCCCTGCAGCATCGGGCGCCGGCATGGGCGCAGAGGCGGGGCGTCCCGAGTTTATGGGGGAGGTGCTTCGGGGAACGAAATCTGCGCTCGATGAATTCGGAGACAAAGTTGGCAAGGCGGAAAACGTCCTCCGCGGTGCGTGGATGCTCAGAGCAGCTTCAGCAGCTCGCAGCCACGGCTCATCCGTGCTGGAGGCTGTTGCAAAGGCGGGCACGGGTGACTGGCACGCCTCGAGCGGTATGCTGGGTAAGACCGGCTCGGTACTCGGGAAGCTGGGCGCCGCCGCCCAGGTGGCCGCGGGTCTGGCCGAGGTGGGTCTGAGCGCCCACCAGGCATGGGAAACACACCGGGGAGGAGAGGATGCCGTGGGGCGGACGGTCTATGATACCGGCAAGTCCGCCCTGAAAGTTGGCGCCGGAATGGCGGGTGGATACGGCGGCGCGGTTGCCGGCGCCAAGGTGGGTGCCATTGCGGGGGCCTGCGTCGGAGGACCGGTAGGGGCTTTGGTAGGCGCCGCCGTCGGTGGCATAATAGGCCGCATGGCGGGCCACTGGGCCGGCGAAAAGGCCGGAGAGTCCGCTGGAGGCTGGCTCGACAAGCATGTGGGCGTGAAGGCCGGCGGGAAAGCCCTTACGAATGCCGGCAAAGCTGTGGCTGGAGCTGCGGGCAAAGCATGGAACGGCATGAAGAAAGCAGGTGGAGCCATCGCCAAAGGAATCGGCCGTCTGTTTGGCGGATAGCGTGTTTCGATTGACATCACGGGAAGGAACGCAAGATGGAGACGCTGAAGCATCACGATTTCAAAATAGGCATGCCGGATGGTTGGGTTGACGCTTCTCACGTGATCCTGGTAGGACCGCGGGAGGAGGAATACAGCCCGACCATCACGGTGACGCGAGAACCGCTGGAGTGGCCGATTTCGGCACGGGCTTATGCCACCGAGAAACGGTCCGAGCTGCAGGAGCAGTTTGGTCCGCAGGGGTACGAAGTGCTGGAAGAGGCGCCGCTCCAGGTGGGCGGTCTCGCCTCCTTCCAGAGAACCCATACCTGGATGTTGCCCGATGCGGAAATCCAGATCACGCAGATGCAGGTTTATCTGGTCAAGGAAGATGCTGCTGTCGTGGTCACCTGCACCGACAGATCCGGGCGTTTCGACGACCGCAAAGCGGCCTTCATGGAAGCGGTGCAGCAGTTCGAGTTTATCGAGGAGCAGCGGGGATAGGGAGCGCGCCTGCCGGGATTGCTCGAGTTACCCGACCCAATCGAGCGACCCCGCGCGAGGGTCCGGATCCGACTCAGGGTTGTGCGTGGTATCTGTGTATGCTCTTCCGGATTACGAATCGGCTGTCGGCCCCCTTATCGACCTGTAGAGCGGCTGGTTTTAGATAGCACCCGGCAGCGGTTGGGTCGGGACCCTCTTAAACGTTGACAAAGTCGGCCGCATAACATACAGTTAGGCTCGTGTGCGAAAAGCAGGCTAACCCGTGACCCGAAGAGGTCATTCGTTGTGTTTTGAGCGGGAGAACGGAGTTCTATGAAGGATGTGCGAGCTACTTTAGTGGCAGGCCTGTCCGTGGCGCTTCTGGGCGGACTGGCGGTGGGCAGCGCGGTGACCAGCCGGGAGTTCGATAAACTGTCCGCAGAGGTCTCCGGGCTGGAGAAGCAAATCGAGAAGGTGCGGGCCAACCAACAGGGGCTTTCCGAGCAGTTACGATCGCTGGACACGCGCATCTGCTCGGTGGAGAAGAACTTCCCCGAGGGCCGCACCACCAAGGCGGTTGCCGGGCATCTGCGGCGGGGTCTTGAATATCTGCAGGGGTGGATGGCCCAGCGGAGCATCGGCGTGACCACCTTCCACTTCCTGCCGGAAGAGGGCGAGCGGGGCGTGTTCGAGCTGATTGTGCGCGTGCCCGATTTCCGGACCACCGGCGGGGAGCTTAAGCCGGAATCCGTCGGCGCCACCGTCCTGGAATACGTGGGACGGCGGGCCGAGCCCTTTGACCTGCGGGTGCAACTGAGGACTGTGCCGGAGGACGGCGATGCGCTGAACTGGGGCGTGGGCTATTACTCCGCGCGGGAGGACAAGAAGGTGTTCGTGCGGGGCGATGCTTGCGAGCTTCTGAACGAGAATTGACGCCCGACAAACGAGCGACCGGATCACAAACCGTTGCCGGATGACAGGAAATGAGCGAAGCGCTGTCCCACGTTCCGGAGGACTGGGTGGCCGTTCCCCTTCATGGGGACCAGGCGGCCGGCCCCCTGACCATATGCGTGGTGGCCAGGAAGGAGGCCCATCCCTCGCAGGGGCATTTCGTGCTGCTGCGCGACACACTGGACGCCAGGGTGCTGCTGGGGTGCGTGCTGGACGTGGGCGGCTGCATGCACCGGTGGGTCGAACTCTGGCTTCAGGACGTGGACCGGCTGCCCGAAAGCACCGGTCTGAGCGGGGCGGCGCTGTGCAACGCGGCACTGGATGAGCGCATGGGCGAGTTGTTCGACGCCCTGCGGGAGTACGACCCCTCCAGCGTGATCCAGACGGGCTGGGAGCGGCAGCACCCGCCTCCGCTGTTCATAGACCTTGCCGCGGGCGAGGCGCTCAGCCCCGTCGAGTCCCAATCGGGCGCCGCGCTGAACCTGTGCCGGGACGAAAGCGCCCTGCAGCAGGCCGGCCTGCCCGGCTACGGCGGCAGCATGGCCCGATACCTTTACGCGCCCGAAAAGGGCGGGCAGAGCCCGTTTGTGCCCGTGACCTCGGACTCGCCCCGGAACGAACGCACGGCGCAGCTTAGCGAGGTGACCGGGCTGCAGGATGATCTGCTGCCCCTGAACCCCGGCGGCGGCCTGGTGATGGTTCGGCGGTACGCGCCGCTGGCGCTGGGGGATTTCGTGGCCCTTCTGGGCGGAGAGCGTCCGGCGGCGGGCGCCGACCCGGGCGCGCAGAACCCTCCGGCGGCCGCCGGATTCGCCGGGGATGAGCTGCCGGCCGGGGGGCACCTGTTCCAGGAGCGGCAGGGCCTGGCCGGCAAGATGGCCGAGACATTCCACCTGAAGGTGCGGGTCCTTGTGGACGCGCTGGAGGCGGTTCGGCACGTGGTCAGCCGGTTGCGGCGTCCCCTGCTGAACCTTACCGACCGCAGCTTCCGCGTGGAGATGTCGCCGCCCTCTGCCGGATTGCCCTTGTTCTGGACGGCGCGCGTGGCTCTGGTGGAGCCGGGGCAGGCGGTGACGGTGGAGATGCCGGAAAGCGACGCCCGCTATTTCACCACGGTGGGGCGCAGAACGGGATCGGTTTACCACCCGTCGGTCACGCAAAGGAGCGCCGCCGGCCGAGGGTCCGTGCGGATAAGGCGCATCCTGAAGACCGGCGACGGCGAGACCGCGTTGGAAGGAACGCTGGTAACGAACGAGCGCCTGGAGCCGGCGGGCAATGAACTACTGTGGATACGCCTGAACCTGGCGGACCGGCGCGTGGACCTGTACGGCCAGTTGCACGCCGAGGCGGCGCTGGCTCAGGGAGAGGTCCGATTCCGCACGGTGGGTCGGCGTTTCGACGAGACGTTGGCGGCGGCCCTGGACGCGGCCGAGGGCGTGCCCCTGGACGGCGTGCCGTTCGAGGTGCTCTGCGTCTTCAGCACCCCCTTCGACCTCTACTCGCTGGGTGTGCTGGCCGTGCAGACGCTGCTGGTGGACGGCGGCACCTCGCTGCCGGTGGCGCTGGACGAGACGTTGAGCCTGGCCCACGAGGCGGCCGAGAGATACGACGATACACCCCTGCCGGAGCGTATAGCGCAGATATTCGACGAGGACGAGCGGTGGAGCAGGTCGCTGGGGCCTCACCGCCTGCGCACGGAGGAGCTGGAGCCGGCGGACGCGTGGGCCATGGTTCCGGAGGAACTGTGGTGGCAGATGCTGGCGGCCGTCGTGCGGATGTTTCCCGGCGTGGGGCCGGACAGCGAGTGTGCCGACTTTGCCGATGCGCCCCCCGCCGCCGTGCATCGGGTGTTCGACGGGCCGTTGGAGGCCCTCCGGAAGACCGTCATACTGAGCCGAAGCCTGATCGTGACGGACTGGCGGTTGAATCGGGAGATACACAGCGTGATCGCTGGTTTCCTGCAACAAGAGAATATGTGAGAGGAAGCAAAGGGAGGTCGCAGCATGAGGTGGGGGTTGGCCGGGAGGAAGGGGCTGTTGTTCTTTGCGCTGGTCGTGCTGGCGGTATCCGGGTGCGGCACCAACAGGGTGGGCGTGCGCCTGCACGAGGCCGTCAGCGACATCTCCACGGAGGTCCACCTGGTGGGTGTGACCGAACAGGAGCACCAGAGGTGGGCGTACTATTCGGTGAGCGAGTACTTCGCTCCGGGGGACCCCCTGTATGAGAGCGCCACGGACCTGGGCTATGCCTACGTGATGAAGTTCGGGCGCGGCCAGCCCGACGTGCAGCATCCGTGGGTGCATAACCCGGAGAAGTGGGACCGTGTGAGTGAGAAGTGGGCTCAGCGCGGCGCGGATTACGTCTTCGTGCTGGCAAACCTGCCCGGGTTTGCCGACCGGCCGGCGGAGCAGGACCCCAGGCGCATGATCGTGGACATTCCCGGAAAACCCGTCTACGTTCTGATCACAAAGGGCGGCCTCATCCGGGCGACGCCGCCGTCGGGCGGGTAGCGCCGGGTCGTCCGTCTGCCGGGCGGCAGACCGGGCTGAATGGCGGAGGAGTCGGAGCGTGCGCTCCGACGGTTCTGTGGCGAGAGAATGAGAGGTAACGTTATGCACGGCCGTTCCATCGGCAAGAGTGGCCTGGCGCTGGTCGCGTTTTTTGCTCTGGCTGCCACCGGGTGCGGCTCTTTTGTGCGGGCCCACGGCGTCGGGCCGCAGATTGACGCGCGCATGCACGCCGGCCTCCGCGAGGTCTCCACGGAGGTCCACCTGGTCGGCGTGAGCGAGGAGGAATACCAGAAATGGGCGCACTACTCGATGAGCCGCTACTTCTCTCCGGGCGATCCTCTGTATGAGAGCGCCACGGACCTCGGCTATGCCTACGTGATGGCATTCGGCCGGGGCCACGCCGATCTACAGCGGCCGTGGCGGGAAAGCCGGGAGTTGTGGAGGCGCGTGAGACGGCGCTGGAGGCAGCGGCAGGCCCGATACGTCTTCGTGGTGGCGAACCTGCCCGGCTTTCCCGACCGTCCCGGCAAGCAGGACCCCAGGCGCCTGATCCTGAAGGGCCCCTGGCCCTGGTGGTCGCTTTTCTGGCCGAAGGCCCTGCACGTTTTGGTTACCAAGGGCGGACTGATGAAGACGATGGCTCCGTCCGCAGACTGAGACGGTTGCCGGGCGAGTCGAGGAGGATAAATGCCTGTTTTTGGGGACTACGAGACCACCCGGGAACTATACCGTGTTGGTGGCCGCGTGGTCTATGCTGCACGCGCGAAGGACGGGTCGGCTGGGGACGGACTTGCGGTCAAAGCCCAGGAGCCGGGGGCCGCTTTCTGGGACGAGGAGGGCCAGCGCTCCAGGGCTCAGGCGCTGCTGCAGGCCGCACGGCTGCAGCAGCAGGTGGTGGCTTCCGGCGCGCGGCGCTGGGCCCCCGTCCATGATTACGGTTCCACTGCGGACGGGCAGGGCGCATACTACGTCACCGACCGCTACCCTCAGTCCGTCGAGAACCTGATCACCGGCCGCATCCGGTTGGGCGGGCCGGACCTCCACTCCCTGCTGGACTCCGTGGTGGAGGGCCTGCGGGAACTCAAGGCGGCCGGTGACCGTCCGCACGGCAACCTGAAACCCTCCAACCTGCTGGTGGGAAAGGGCGCCGCCCCCTGCGTCTTCCTCACCGATCCGCTGCCGGATACCGAACTCAGACGCGCCGAGCACGGGGAGAGCGACCTGCGCGCCTTCGGACGGCTGATATACCAGCTCGTCCTCCACCGTGAACTGCGGGACACCACCCCGTGGCCGGTCGAGTCAACCCCCGAATGGCGCCGCCTGGGGGACCGGCACGAGGAGTGGCTGGAACTGTGCAACAAACTGCTGCAGCCCTCGCTGCCCGCCGACCTGCAGACGCTGGATGACCTGGCGGCGGCCCTCGACGGCCTGCGGGAGGGGAAGAGAGCCCCGCTCCGCTACGTGCTTGTCGGACTGGCGGTCCTGGCGCTTGCGGGGGCAGGGGCGTGGTTCGTCCTGCGCGATGGACGGCAGAACGGCGGGGCGGACACCGATGGGGTGGAGACGTGGACCTGGTTCGGGCCGGTCTACGAGCGCTACCAGGGCGAACGCTGGGGCGCGGACCCCTGGCTGGACGAAAAGGTCGTCACGCCCATCCTGGGGGGGCGCGCGATGGGGGTGGATTTCACGGAGGCCACCGTGTCCGGCCCGCAAGCCGACACCACCGCCGTGAAGACCGTGGACGAGGTGAAGGGAGCCCTGCAGCAGGCGAAATCCTCCTGGCCGGCGGCGGCCCAGATGGAGACCTTTGCCGCCGCCTGCGCAGAGCTGGGCTGGCAGGAGACGGCCAACACCGTGCGAGGACACCTGCAGAAGCTGCATCTCTGTGCGGAACTGGGGCCCGCCGTGGACGAGCTGCTGGTGCTGTGCGAGGTCCGCAGGCAATGGGATGCGCTGGAGAGCCGGGTCCGGAGCGTGCAGGAGGGCCAGGGCTCCCTGCCGCATCTTCTGACGCTTCTGCGCAAAGAGGCCCGGAAGGCCCAGGCGGCCGGCGCGCAGCCCTTCCTGGAGTGGCTGCAGGAGGCGGACGCTCACGTGACCACGATCCAGGAAGCGGGCAGCACGCTTGCGAAGGCCCTGGAAGGCGACGACGGGGCGGTTGCCAGATATCTGAGCAAGCTCATGGCGGCCGGCGCGGCGGACAGCCTGGCAGGGGTGGCGCAGGAACTGAAGACGCTCGAGGAGGACGTGACGCTGGTCCAGCAGGTCGTGCTGCGCCGGAAGAACGTGGCAAAGCTGGAGATGGAAATCGCCGCCGGCCCGGATTCCGAGGTGGCCGGCGCGTTTTCTCGATACGCCGCGGCGCAGGTTGAGTTCCGGCAGGAGGGCCTCCTTGCCCTCAAGGCCAGGCTGGAGGCGGCCGAGTCCGTCGGACGGCGCCTGAAGGAATTCCTGGAAGGGGACTGGAAGAGGGTGGACAAGGAGCTGTTCCGGCCGGTCGAGGAGCAGTTGCCGGCGGAGTCGGTGGCGGCGGAAGACCTGGAGAACTGGCTGGCGCAGGCGCCGAACTACTTCCGGCTGAGCGTGGACCCGGGGCAGACCGTGCGGCTGTGGAACGAGAAGCTGGATGCGGCCGAGAAGGAGATAGAGGACGGGATTCAGCTCGGACTGGCCGAGTCCCGGGACCTGAAGGAGAAGCTGCCCGGGCTCCGGGAAGACATCGGCGCCTTCGCAAAGCTGGCGCCCGTTGCGAAGAACGAGGACACGATCCGCAACAGGCGGGACGAGCTGTCGAAGAGCGTGGACGATTTCCTGGCCGAGGTGCCGCCCGTTCTGCCGCCGGCCGACTGGCTGCAGACGGTCCGCTCCAAGGAGCAGATCGGCGGCTCGGAGGCGGTCAACGCGGAGTGGCGCCGCCGCAGAGCCCGGCTCATCGCCGACGTGACGGCGGAGACGCTGGAGGCCGACAGGACCCGCTACGTGGAACTCCGGGCGGTGGTGGAGGAGATCGAGAAGGCGCTGAAAGAGATCGAGGGTATGTTTCCCCCGGCCGCAGAACTGCCGGCGGGGCCGGGCTGGAAAGACAGCCTGCGGAAGGCCCTGCCCGAGGGGCGACGGGCGGTGTTCCGCGACGCCCTGGCAGGTCTGGAATGGCAGGACGGCAGGCCGACGAACACGGATGCGCTGCGGCAGGAGGCCGATGCGTTCGCGCAGTTCCAGGAGGACCTGCGGCAGCTTGTTGACGATTTCGACCGCCTGGAACGCCTGCTGAACCTCGCCTACCGGCCCGACGAGTCGCCCGGCGAGGGGCAGAGCACGATCGCCGAGACAGCCGCGCGCTGGAGGGCCCACGGCGTGCTGACCAGGGACTGGGTTGCCGAGGCGCTGGAGCCTGTTCTCGGGCGCGTTCACGCCCTGATGGAGGCGGATGCTTCGGAGTCCCCCGCCGAGCTTGTGCGGCTGGTCGAGAGCGCCGACCGGGTGGAACTGGTGGTGACGGCCTGGCGCCGGCTGGACGAGGTGTCCTGGCCGGGCGGACTGGCTGACCTGCGGCAAGCGCTGGAGCTGCGGGGCAGGGCGCAGAGGTTCATCAACGGGCTGACCGACGCCGACCGCAGCGAGAAGCTGCAGGCCGGGCGTGAAGCGGCGCGGCCGGGCCGCTGGGTGCGCGGTTTCGAGCAGTTGTCGGACCGCGACGAGATCGAGGCCGCGCTGGACCTGAGAGAGCAGTTCGGCGTGACGGCGGAGCAGATGCCGGCCTGGGCGCGCTACGATGCCCTGCTCTACGAGTTGTCGGAGGCCGTGACCGGCACGGAGCTGCCGGCGGAGGAGAAGGCGCGCCCGCTGGCCGAGGGCTTCCTGGCGGCGGTGGAAGGCCTGCCGGACGGGCTGAAGGCGGCCGGACCGGTGGCGGGCCTCGTGGGTGAGGTCAACGCGCTGTTGAATGACGAGAAGCCCGGTGTTGCGCCTCCCGCGGGTCCGCGGCAGGTGGCGTGGGGCGCGTGGCGGGTGGACGAGAGCGGCTTTCCGGAGCGCGTGGCCTACTCGTGGCCGGGCACGGACCACCAGCTGACCTTTGTGCGCGTCGAGCCGGACGGGGCGCCGCCGGGCTATCTGTCCACGCGGGAGGTCTCCGTATCCCTTTTCGCAGCGGCGGTCGAGGCTGCCGGCCAATGGCCCGCCCTCAAGCCCCGCCTCGACCCCCGTGGCAGCCCGAGGGGACCGCGCGGCTGGGAATGGGACGGGGAGCGCATCGCGACGGGGACCCGATGGCTCACGCCCGACCCCGAGTGGACGACGGACTACCCGGAGGGGCTGAACGTGCCGCCCCCGCAGGGCGATTGCCCCATGCACTGGATCAACGCCGAGGGTGCGCGGCAGTTCGCCGGGGAGGTCATGAACTGCCGTCTGCCGACGCCGGCGGAATGGCGAAAGGCCGCCGAACTGGTGAACGCCGAGATCAGCCCGGCGGTCTGGAACCTGCGCGACGAGACCTACGCGCGCCAGTGGCGCTACGTGGAAAGCCGCGTGCAGGAGGAGATGGTCCGGCCCCGGTGGCCGAACGAAGGCGTGTTCCGGCAGCAGTTGGGCGCCGCCGTCGCCGGAGCTTACGACGGCAGCGACGGGGTTTTGTGGTTCGAGAGCGTAGAGGCTCCGCGAGGCGATCCCTTCCGCCATCTGATCGGGAACGTGGCGGAGTTTCTGAGCGATGATGCCGGCCGCTACTACGTGGTGGGAGGGTCGGCGCTCAGCTCCCCGGATGTGCCCCCTCTCCAGGCCCAGCCCCTGTCGCAGCAGGACGTCTCGACGCATTACTCGGACATCGGGCTTCGGCTGGCGCTTTCCCCGACGGGAGAGTCGCTGGCATGGGGCCTGCGGGAGGCGCTGCGAGAACATGCCGGCTACTTGCGCAGTGACCTGAGTGCTGTCGAGAGCGCCGGGCGGTGACGGGTTGCCCCGGCGGGGAAGTCACAGTTGTACGTGGGAGGGATATAATAAGTAAACGCCGAGGGATATAGGCTTGCAAAAAGTCGGCGTCGGCAGTATATATGGGGTCGAACTTAGCGACTTTGTGGAGCCGGTCGGTCCGCCGGGAGAAAGGCAATGCCTCAGGCGATGAGCGAACTGGACAGGCGGGTTCAGCAGGCGGCCAACAGGCTGCGCCTGCTGCAGGTGGATTTTGCCGACGCTCCGGCGGAGGAACGGCGGAAGCACCTGGCACGGGAGGTGCGCCGGGCGCTGGCCGGCGCATCGGACGAGGAGCGGCGCCGTTTCCTGAACAGGCTGGGCGAGCACTTTCCGCGCGCGCTCCCCGGCAGCCGGGCCCGCAAGGACGCTGCCCCGGCCCCTGGCCCCCCCGTCAGCGAAGAGGAGCAGCTTCACGAATTGATCGCGCTGGTGGGTTCCCTGCCTCCGGAGGCGCGGGAGGACCTGGCGAGGCGTCTGGCGGAGGCCGGCCTGCCGGTCAGGCGGGCTTCCTCCGGCTCTTCGGCAATGACGGAAGTGCTGGAGGTGGAGGCCGTTCCGGCGGAGCGCATGGCGCGGTCCCTGGTCCTGCTGGCGTGGTTCAGCAGCAAGCTGGACCAGCACCTGAAGAAGGTCTGGGGTAACCTGGGGGTGTCGGGCGGTGCGCCCTACGAGGGCGACATGATGGCCGTCCTGAAGCGTTTCCTCGCGCGCGGCACGGACGACGACGCGACACAGTTGGAGACGTTGCTCTCGCACCTGCGGCGCACTTTGCTGGCCCTGCTGGCCGCCCTGAAGCCCACGCTGCAGAAGTTTGCAAGCAGGCACGCGCGGTTCGCCCCCTCGGAGATTCAGGCGCTGGCCCGCATTGACGGCAAGCGCATCTACGAGGGCTGGGAGTTGAAGTACTGGGAGAAATACGCAGAAGTGGGCGCCGACATGAACCAGGGCACTATCGAGCAGGAGTTCATGGAAGCCTATCGGCAGTTTGTGGCGGACCTGTTGAAGACGGGAAGGAAAAAGCGGTAAACGAGAGGAGATAGCATGGCGAGCGGCGGCGACGTCCACTGGCACGAGGGGCTTTTCCTCAGACCTCACCACCTTCAGTCCATGCAGCGGGGGATGCTGGAGAAGGTCCGGCAGGAGAGACGCCTGGCCTGGAGCTATCCTTACGGGGTGGTGCGGGCAAGACTGTCCCCCGACGCGCTGGAGAACATGCTGGTGCGGTTCGACCAGCTGCAGGTGGTGATGCCCGGCGGGCTGGAAGTGAACGTGCCCGAAAACGCCGACCTGCCCGCCCTGAACATCGAGGAGGCGTTCGCGGGCTCCGGGGGCGAACTCACCATCTACCTGGGCGTGCCGCTATGGTACGAGGGTCGGGCCAACGTCATCGAGGAAGAGGGCGAGGAGCAGTGGCGCGTCAAGCGTCTGTACCGCCTGGAGGAGACGCAGCGCCTCGATGAGAACACCGGCCAGAATGCCCAGCCCGTGGTGATCCGCCGCGTCAACGCGCGGCTGCTGCTGGAGACGGACGACCAGTCGGACATGGAGGTCATACCCCTGCTGAGGGTGCGCCACGGCACGGGCGAGGACGTGGGCCTGCCGCGCGAGGATCCCGGTTTCGCGCCGCCCTGCCTGGTGCTGCGCGGGTCGCGCAGGCTACACGGCGTCGCCCGGGACCTGGCGGACCAGGTGGACGCCAGCCGCAAGGAACTGGTCAACAAGATGAGCCCGGAGACGCTGACCCGGGAAGAGGTGCGCGGCACACAGTTGCGGCTGCTGCTGAGGCTGCGCACGCTGCACCGCTACGCCGCCCGGCTGACCAGCCTGGTGGAGGCGCCGGCGGTCACCCCCTTCGAGCTTTACGTGGAGTTGAAGGCCCTTCTGGGCGAGCTGGCCTCCCTGACGCCCGGCGCCGGCGACCAGGTGGCGGAGCCCTACGACCACGACAACCCCCTGGTGTCCCTGCAGGACCTCTCGAACAAGATACGGGCGCTCTTGAAGGGTGCCGTGGGCGAGAAGTTCCTCAGCGTGCCCTTCCGACGGGAGGAGGAGTTCTGGGTTGCCGACCTGGAGCAGCGCCACCTTACCGAGCCCAATGCCTACTACCTGGGCGTGCGCTCCAAGGAGGACCCCGCCACCGTTATTCAGCTCGTGCAGGACGCCAGCAAATTCAAGCTGATGCCGAAGAGCCTGGGGGACCGGGCCGTCTTCGGGTTCAAGCTGGTGGAGGAGCACTACACGCCGCTGGAGCTGCCCTCGCCGCCGGGGCTCACGTACTTCCGCGTGGACCAGCCCCGGGAGCGGGAGCTGTGGGAGATCGTGGAGGAGGACATGGCCCTGGCCGTTCGCTGGCCGGGCATGGCCTCCTCGGACTTCGACGTTACCCTGTACATGACCCTGACCGAGACCGGAGGGTGAAGTGAAACTGCTGAAGCTGGTTGAGCCGCTGTTTCAGTACGTGTGCGCACTGAACCGGTCTCCGCGCAAAGGGGCGGAGCCGCAGATGGAAGAGGTGCGGGCGCGGATGAAGTCCCTTCTGTTCGATGAGTTGAAGGGCCGCGCCGCCGGCGACCACCTGCTGTCCGAACAGTACGAAAACGTCAAACTGCCCCTCGTGTTCTTCGCGGACTCCATGATCGCCGAGAGCGATCTGGAATTCGCCCGGCAGTGGGACGAAAACCGGATCGCCTACGAGCTGAAGGAACTCGCGGGAGACGAGAAGTTCTTCCATCTCCTGGACGAGACCCTGGCCGATGACAGCAAGGAGGCCAACGAGCGGCTGATGGTCTTCTACACCTGCATCGGTCTGGGGTTCACCGGGATGTACGCCCGCCGGGAGGAGAAGCTGCAGGCGAAGATGAAGCAGATTGCCGCCCGCATACGCCGCGATATAGACGTGGACGAGACCAAGCCGATCTGTCCGCAGGCATACGAGCACGTGGACACCCGCGACCTGACCGAGCCGCCGGGCCGCAAGCTGCTGACCATCGCTCTGATCTTCGTTGCCCTGATCATTGTCTTCTTCGTGGCCAACGTCGCCCTGTACGAAAGCGCGGGCAAAGAACTGGAAGAATCCCTCAAGGCCGTATCGGAGGGGCAGACGACTATCGCGACCACGACAGAGTCGCCCGAAGAGGAGGGTAACTGAAAATGCTGCGTCGCCTTACCACACTGACAAATCTGCCCATGCCGCTGAAAATGGGGATCTTCGTCCTGGCCGGCGGCGGACTGGCGGGGGGCCTCTACATGGCCCGCAATATGCTCAGCGGCCGGCTGTTGTGGTTCCTGCTGATTGCCGGTCTGGTAGTCGTCCTCATCGTCGGGCTGGTCAAGGGCCTGGCCAAATGGCGCCAGAAACGCCGGGCAAAGCAGTTCGACGAGGACCTGGGCGAACAGGCCAAAAGCACCCCTCAGGGCGTGAAGAAAGCCGAGCGCATCGCCTCGCTGGAGGAACTGCGCAGGAAGTTCCAGGAGGGCGTCCAGACCCTCAGGTCTCACGGCAAGGACCCGTACTTCCTGCCGTGGTATGTGATCATCGGCGAGCCCGGCGCCGGCAAGACCGAGGCCATACGACACAGCAACCTGGACTTTCCGCCGGACCTGAACGACGAATTCCAGGGTGTGGGCGGCACCATCAACATGAACTGGTGGTTCACCAACCATGCCATCATCCTGGACACGGCGGGTCGTCTGGTCTTCGAGGAAGTGGAGGCGGGCGGCTCCGGGGAGTGGAAGGAGTTCTTGCGGCTCATCCGCCGCCACCGGCGCAACTGCCCTATCAACGGCCTGATCCTGGCCATCCCGGCCGATAGCCTGATTACCGACTCCATTGACCAGATCAACGAGAAGGCCAACAAGCTTTCCCGCCAGCTCGGCGTCATCCAGAGCGCGCTGGGCGACCTGCGTTTCCCTGTGTTCGTCGTTATCACCAAGAGCGACCTGATCAACGGGTTCCGTGAATTCACCGAAAAGGTCCAGGGGCCGAACATCGAGTACCAGATGCTGGGCTGGTCCAACCCTCAGCCGCTGGACGAGCGGTTCGACCCGAACATGCTGGACGAGCACCTGGAGCAGTTGATGGACCGCATCCGCTCCCGCACGCTGGGCATGCTGCTGGACCCCGTGCCGGAGGACCCCTCGAAGCGGCGCGCCGACGAGGTGGACAGCTCCTTTGCCTTCCCGGAGAGTCTGGACCGGCTGGTGCCCCGGCTGCGGACCTATCTGGAGAAGACCTTCGTGGCGGCCTCCGGCGTCTGGGCCGGCAAACCGCTGTTCCTGCGGGGCATCTATTTCACCTCGTCCATGCGGGAGGGCGCCGCCCTCGACGCCGAGCTGGCCGAGGCCCTGGACGTGCCGGTGGAGTCCCTGCCCGAGGGGCGGGTGTGGGAACGGGAGAAGTCCTTCTTCCTGCACGATGTCTTCACCCGCAAGGTGTTCAAGGAGCAGGGGCTGGTCACCTGGGCCTCCAGCGCTCGAAAACAGCACCGCCGCCGCAAGGGCCTGGTGATGGGGGCCGGCATCGTCACGGTCCTCGTTCTCATCGGGCTGACCATCCTCGGCGCCGGCGGCTTCAGGCAGCACGTGGGCGAGCACCGCGACGCGTGGATGAGCGCCCGAAAGATGCTGGAGAAGCAGCCCATCATCGCCGCAAAGGCGGAAGCCGGCGACATTTACCCCTACTACGGGCAGAAGGAGGCGCCCGCTCCCCGTGATACCCTGACCCGTGTGGAGTTGCTGGGCCGCCTGCGTGAACTCTGCGGCCAGGAGATTAAGGTGCCGGCCATCTTTGCTCTGGCTGCGGCCCTGCGGAGCGAGAGCCTTTCCCAGAAGAACCGCGCCCGGACCTACGCGGAGCTGCTGGAACGCAGCGTGGTGGGACCACTGGCGCTGGGGGCGGCCGAGAAGATGTCCGGGGCCGCCGACCGGCCGTGGTCGCCGGCGGCCACCGACGCACTGGTCGAGCTGGTGCGCCTGCGGGGCTACTCCCGGAAGCTCCAGCCGGCAACCGCCCCCGAGCAGCCCGCCGAGGGTGAGCCCGACGTGCCGCAACTGAAGCCCCTTTTCTTCTACGTGTTCAACGAAAACCAGCGCGAGCTGGCGGCCGAGGACGTTACGGCGCTCCAGGAGGACCTGAACTGGGTGTACACCGGTGCAGAGCACACCACGTGCGTCACGCCCGACCGGGTCGTCGAGCAGGAACCGTTTTCCGACAACTCCCTGCTGCGCAACGGATTGGCGGCGTTTATTCGGTCCCTGAAGAGTGCGGACGGCGCGGACTCCATCTATGAGTGTGCCGAACAGCTCATCCAGATCGCCGCTCAGTTCTCCGGCCTGGGGGACTCGGAGGCCGAGCTGCTCACGTCTCTGACCGCGGCGCAGGACAGGGGGCTGCCGGAGGACTCCGCGGCGTTCCAGGCCCTGCGGACCCAATGGGAGGAGAAGTACGGCGCCCTTCGCGAGAAAGGCCAGGCGCTGGACGAGCTCATCGCCGCCGCCCCCTGCCTGGCCGAGACCGGGGACATCACGCTTGCCTACCATCGTGCGCGCAACGACCTGAAGGGCCGGGTGCAGGCGTTCTTCGGGCGCCTGCCGGGCTCCGGCGGGGCGGGCGAGCCGTGGCGCGAAGACCTGGCGGAGGAGACCCTGGAGGCCCACAAGGGGTTTGCCGGAGAACTCCAGGCCATGGAGGCGGCCATCATCGAACTGCTGGAGACAGCATGGGCCGAGGGCGACGTGGCGGGGCTGCCCGAGCGGATACGGACGGCCGCGCTGCAGGTATCCGCGCCCGAGGCGGGCGAGGCCGCCGAGGAAGGCGGAGAATCCGAAGCAGCCGAAGAACCCGAGGAAGCCGTGAGCACGATTGCTGCCACCCCCTTCGAGGAACGCCTGGGGACGGTGCAGCAGGAATTCCTGGCGCCGGTTTCCCTGGCGGACAGCGGCCTGTCGGGCGAGGGGGCTGGCGACCTGGGAGATGCCCCGTGGCTCTACCGCGCGCGGCTGTTCATCTACTCACGCGCCGACCGGGGTCTGGGAGACGCCGGGGAGGCGGACATCAGCCCGCTCAGGCTGCCCGCGCTGCTGAAGTCCATGGAGGATGACTTCAAGGAGGCCGTCGCCGCGATGGGAGCGCTGGAGTCCGTCGCCGCCGATGCCTACCGGGTGGGCGAGGCGACCGACTGCGGGCGTTTCGTGCTGCGGGCCTCCCATCGCATGCGCCGCTCGGAGCTTGCCCGCCGGATGCTGGAAGACGCCCCGGCCACGGTCGAGGAATTCCAGCAGGCTGTCGCGGACCTTGTGGCGGAGGGGGGGATCGCCCCCCTGGACGTGCCCGAACTGCCGCTGACCCAACTGAAGGAAGACGGGTTTGCCCCGGAATTGCATCCGGACGCCGGGCGGGCGCTTCTGCAGGCCTGGTCGGCGCTGGGGCAGCGGATCCGCGATCCCGAGGAGGAGCTTCTGGACAAGGACGAGCTGGAGCAGCAGTACGCCTCCGTGGCGACGACGGCTCAGGAATACGCCCGACGCTACCTGGAGTACTGGACGGATACCGTGCCCAACACCGCCATGCTGCCGCGCGCGGCCTCGTGGAGCCAGTTCGGCGACGCGCTGGAGGCGGCGGATCACAAGGTGATGAACGACGTGCTGATGAGCGTCTGCAAGACGGTGATCCGCGCACTGGACTGCGACGCGGAGAGCTGCCGTTTCGCCCACGATCTGCTGGAGAAAGACGATGCGCTCCGGCGGCAGTACGACGGCATTCACCGGATGGCGGTGGATGCGCTGGAGCCGCTGCGGGCGGAGTCGGAGTTCGCCTCCGCCTGCGGGGACCTGCTGCAGGGCTGGCAGGGTCTGACCGGACAGGATGCCGCGCGCGCCCGCGTACGCGTTTTGAATCTGCGGCCGACGGGTTTTATGGAGGAATACGCCGTGAAGGCGGCGTCAGGGAGGGGAGAGGATCTGGCCTTCCACTATTGGGAGGGCCTCGCCCTGGAGGGCGTCAGCTCGCTGGCGCGGGAGGCGGGGCAGGCGGTCCGACCTGACCTGCTGAGGATCAAGGCCAACCTGCGGTTCCCGCTGGCCGTGCCGCCCGGCGATCCCGACGATGACCTGACCACGGCCGAGATCGCACTCGTGCGCCAGGCCGTGGAGCGCATTCTGCCGGCCCCCGTGCCGGAGACCATCGGCGCCGGCTTGCGGGTGGGCTCCGACGAGATTGACCGGCGCCTGGACAACCTGCGCTGGCCGGAGGTGTTCGACCGGGAGGACCGGGAGTTGCTCGACAGGGTCTCGGCAGTGCTGAGCGCACTGCCCGAGGACGAACCGCTGAAGTGCGTGGTCATCCTGCCGAGCGAGCAGGAGACGACCACGGTCGGG
Source organism: uncultured candidatus Brocadiaceae bacterium (assembly GCA_964448935.1). GTDB lineage: Bacteria > Planctomycetota > Brocadiia > SM23-32 > SM23-32 > CAYVBE01. The sequence continues at coordinate 11,508 of CAYVBE010000003.1, read as the reverse complement.
TTCTGGCGCGTCATTGCCCTGAACAATGAGAAGCCATACGCCACCTCGATGCCCGAGGCGCAGGAACTCGGCACAGTCGAGGTGCCGGGCACTTTCCAGTTGGAGCTGTTCCGGTACCCGGCCGACGCTCCGGACCAGCCGGACAAGCGAATCATGCCCGGCTCACAGTGGGGGGCCGTGCGCCTGTTGCACGAAGGGGCGGCAGATGAGCCCGGCCGGGGCGGGCAGCGGCACGTCTGGTCAGCCAGCCCGCACCAGGGGGGCAAGGTGTGGACGGTTGAACTCGAAGTTCAGCGTATGGCCTTCCAGCAGGAGACCCTTCCGCTGAAGCTGAAACTGGAGTTTGAGAGGCCGTTTCCCGATCCGGACAAGTGGCCGCGAAGGAGTCCTTGATGACGGCGCACCCGGGTGACTCCACCATCTCCACCGTGGTGGGCAAGCTGTTGCGTCGCACCGAAGAAGGGGGCGACGAGCGTATCCACCTGGGTGCGTTCGGCAAGCACCCGGGGTGGGGCGATTTTCTGAGCGAGGGACTCGATACACACCGCCTGATCGGTGTGCGCGACAGACTGCTGGTGCAGGGCATCGGAGGCAATTTGCAGTCCGGCGCATGGGGGGATCCTCAGGACCCGGACCTCCAGAACCGGTTCCGGCAGGTCCTGCTGTGGCACCTGCCCCAGGACGTGGTGGTCGGCCGCATGTGGCCCTCTCAGGATGCCAAGGGGCGTCGCTACCCCATGCTCGTCTGCGCCCAGTGCCGGCGCCTGCCGGTGGACTGGCTGCTCAGAGAGGTGTTGCCCCGCCTGGAAGACGTCGAGCAGCGGTGCAGCGCGGCCGGGTCGGCCGACGACGTCGTCTCCATACTGGACGTCACGCGCCGGGAGTTGCGGCTGCAGGCCGCGGACGTGCCGGACTCCGCCCCCGTGACCGAGGCCGGCGGCCCGGCGCTGGCCAGGCTGGCCGAACACCTGCCGGAGGGCGAGCAGCACATCCACCGGGTGTTCTACGAGATCCAGCGCCAGATGGGCGGCTATCTGCCGGACAGCTTCCGGCCCGGCGCAGCCGCCGAGGGCAGGCCACCCGCCAGGATGCGCGTCCCGCGCTGCACCGAATCGCCGGAGGAAGCCCTGCAGCTATGGACGGACTTCATGCGCACACAGCTTCACCCGGATGCGCCCCTGCTGCTGCTGCGGCCGCTGGACTATGACTGGCTGGACGTGATCGCCGGCGCGCCCACGGCCGACGAGCTTTTCTGCCTGGCGGTCGGGCAGGACGAACTGCCGCTGGCCACCGACATCCCCTTCACGCTGGACGACGAGTTTGTGGAAGATGTGGATCGTGCGGTGGAGGACGCGCGATCCGGCGGGGAATCCTTCACGCCTGCCAGGGCTGACGGAGCGGACGGGGGAGGCGAGCGGCAGCCGATCCCTTCGCCCCCCGGCCGGGGCCTGCCCAAACCGCTCTGGATCATCATCACGGTCGTCGTCATACTGCTTATCGTGCTGGCCGCCCTCCTTTTCGGGGGCGGCGGCGGGCCGCCCGAGCCGGAGGCCGAAGCGCCCGGCCAGGCTCCCACTGCCGACGATGCCGCCGGGTCCGCGTATTCGGCGACCTACGAAGAGTGGTTCGGGGACGTCTACGCGCGGGCGCGCGAGCACCACGATCAGTGGGTTGCGGACCCCTGGCTGAACCGCAACGTGGTGCAGGCCCTGGCCGATGCGCGTGCCACGGGCACCGAGTTCGACCCCGGCAAGAGCCCGGACGGGCAGCCGGAGGAAAGAGCGGTCTCGACCGCGCGTGCGATCGAGGCCGCTTTTGAGTTGGCGGACTGGCCGTTGCTTGAGCAGGTGCGCCGGTTCGCGCAGCGGGCCGAGCAGTTGGGCTGGCCGCAGACGGCGGCTCGGCTGCGCGCTTCGGCGGACAGGGTCAGGCCCGCCCCCCGCCTGGCCGACGGCGTCGAGGAGGTCCTGGCTCACGCGAAGATACTGCAGCAGTGGCGGGCCACGGAGGAAGTCGCGGGCGGGATTGACGCGAGGGAACATGCTTTTTTGCCGCCGATGGTGGCCACTGTTGCCGCCTGGGCGGCGGAGGCCGACGCCGCCGGCGGGGAGGCCCTGGTCACGCGGCTGGAGAACGCGCGCGGGCACCTTTCGGCCGTGGATTCCGCCGCGCAGACGCTGGAGACCGGCCTGGCCGGGATGGACGGTAAGGGTGACTCCGGTTCGTTCTACGCGTATCTGAGGGATTCTCTGCAGCCCGGCGGGGCCGGGGACGTCGAGGCGCTGGCGAGCAGGCTCCGGAAGCTGGCGGCGGACGTCGAGTTCGTGCTGCAGGTGGCCGGGCGCTGGAGGCGTGTCGAGGAACTGCAGCGGGGCATTGCGGCGGCCGGGTCGGACTCGATGGTGGTGGACGCGTTCTCCGGGTATGCGACCGGCCGGATGGAATTCAAGGGGCAGGGCCTGCGGGCCCTCGCGGACCGGCTGGCGAGTGTGGAGGAGGTCGGCCGGAAGCTGAAGGACTTCCTGGGAAACAACGGTCAAAGGGTGGCCTGGCCTTCTTTTCAGCCCCGCGAGGAGGAACTGTTCGGGGAGCCGGTAGGGGCCGAGGACCTGGAAGCATGGCTGGCCGATGCCCCGGACTACTTCCGTCTGACCGGAGATTTCGAGCGGGACGCCGAGGAGTGGCGCCAGACCCTGACCATGGTGGAGAAGGATATCGGCTGTCAGCCGGAGGCCCGGCGTCCGGCGCTGAGGGGCAGGCTCGACGCTCTGAAAGAGAAGGTCGCTGCCTACCCTTCCGTGGCCCCCGTGGCCATGAATCGGGCGCAGGTCCGGGCGGAAAAAGAGGAGGCCGCCGCCGCGGTCCTTGGCCTGCGGGAAGATGTTCCCTCCTGCATGCCGCCGCGCGAGTGGCTGGACGCCATGCGCGGCCGGTGGCGCATCTCCGACTCGGGTGCGATCAACGCCGAATGGGAGCGTCGGCGGGACCGGTTTCTGGGAGACGTGACGGCGGCGGGGCTGCAGGCCGACAGGTCCCTCTACGTTGACCGGCGCACTCGGATCGAGGACCTCGAGAAGTCGCTGAAAGACATCGAAAAGCTCTTCCCCGCGGTCGTCGAACTGCCGGCCGGACGGGGTTGGAAGGACGCGTTGCGCGAGGCGCTGCCCGACGAGCGGGAGGAGGCGATCCGACGCGCGCTGGAGCAGACCGAATGGGAAGGGGGCACGCCTGCCGGGACCGATGCCGCCCGCCGCGAGGCGGCTGCTTTTGAGAAGCTACAGCAGGACCTGGCGCGGCTTGTGGCGGACTTCGAGCGCCTGGAGCAGATGGTGGATCTGGCGTACCGGCCCGACGAGGCGCCGGCCGATGAGCAGGAGACGATCGCGCGGATACTCGATCGCTGGAAGCGGCACGACGTCATGGCCCGCTCCCGGGTGGCCGGGGCCATGGCGCCGGCGATGGAGCGCTTGGACGCCCTGGTCGCCGCGGACAGCCGGGCATCCCGGGCCGAGCTGCTCAGCCTGGTCGAGACGTCGGACCGCCCGGAACTGGTGCTGACGGCCTGGCGCAGGCTGGGGCGCATCGAGCAGCCGGCGGGCACGGCGCCGTTGCGCGCCGAGCTGGACCTCAGGGCGGCGGTGCGCGCGGCCATTGAGGGCATCCCGTCGGAGCAGCGGCGTGGGGTTCTGCATGAGGAATACCGGGCAGAGCAGAAGCGGCGATGGCTGGACTGCGTGCAGGGTCTTGCCGAGCAGAACAGCGTGGCCGAAGCGGTGCGGATGTGCGATGAGTTCACGGAGGAGGGGGATGAGGCGCTGCCGCCCCGTGTGCGTTACAACGTGCTGCGGATGGAGCTGGAGGACTCGCTGAGCGGCGCGCCCTCGGAGGGGCAGGTGCGACGGCGGGTGGAGGACTTCGCGGCGGCGGTCCGCGCATTGCCGGACGGCGTGAGCGACGTCCCGGCCGTGTCCGAAGCGCTGGCCGGGCTGGAAGAACTGCTGGATTCCGAGCAGCAGCCGGAGCAGGTGCCGCCGGGCCCCGCCGCGGTTGAATGGGCGAAATGGCACGTGGAGGCGGACGGATTTCCGCGCCGGTTCGCCTACCGGTGGGCGGGGAAGGGACACGAGCTGGTCTTTGAGCGCGTCGAGCCGACGGGCTCCGGTGCATCGCCCGCGTATCTGTGCGTCACGGAGGTCCCCGTCGGCCTGTTCATGGATGCGGTGGAGGCCGCCGGCCTGTGGGACGAGATGCGCCCCCACCTGGACGCGCGCAGGGGGCTGATGCGCCAGGGACCGCGGTGCTGGGTCTCGGACCGCGAGCGCATCGTGATCGCCGACCGATGGGTCTGCGAGGACCCCGTCTGGAGCGATATTTCGCGGTATGCCGAGGGCGTGCGGCCCGGGGAGGGCGGTGGACCGCTGCCCAACGCGGATTCACCCATGAGCTACCTTTCCGGGGTCGGTGCCCGTCTGTTTGCGGAACAGATTCTCCGCTGTCGCCTGCCCCGTCCGGACGAGTGGAAGGCGGCGCGGGCGGCGTGTGAAGCCGCTCCCGGCGCTGAGCCCGCATGGAACCTGCGCGACCGGACGTGGCTGCGGCAGTGGGAATACGTCAACCGGATGGTAGGGGAGCACATGCTCTCGCGGCGCCTGCCGCTGGACGGTTCTTTTGACGTGGGTGGTTACGACGACGCCGGAGCGCCGGAGACCCAGGACGCGGACGACGGTCTGCTGTGGTTCCAAAGCGTGCGCGAGGGCAGTCCCGGGCCATTCCTGCACGTGATCGGCAACGTGGCGGAATTCCTCTGCGACGAGACCGGCCGGTTCTACGCCGGCGGCCCCAGCGCGCTGTCCTCGCCGGAGATCGGGGGCGGTCCGGAGCCGCTGGAATCGGAGAAGTCTATGTTCGCCGATGTGGGGGTCCGCCTGGCGATCACGCCGTCCGGCGGAACACTGCTGTGGAACGTCCAGCAGGCGAGCCGCCGGCTGCCCTGGCTGACCGGGTCCGGCGGCTGAATCGGCTGTGGCAGGCAATGAAGAAGCACCGCCGTGTCCCTCCGCACGGCGGCGCCTCGTGTGTACGTCTGGGGTTCAGCTCGTCAGAGCTTCACCACGTTGGTCGCTCTGGGCCCTTTGGGGCTGTCTTCCACGTCGTATTCAACCCGCTCGTTTTCAGCGAGGGTCTTGAAACCCATTCCCTGAATCGCGCTGTGGTGCACGAAAATGTCCTCGGCGCCTTCATCCGGTTCGATGAAGCCGTAGCCCTTCTGATCACTGAACCACTTTACGGTACCCTTAGGCATTGCGAAACCTCTTTACTAACAGTGCTTTCTTGCGAGGCGGCGCACCTTTGCCCGCCTCAATCGCTTGAAAGTCGCGCAACCATATACGCTTCTGGCCGGCGACCTGGAAGGAACGTCGTCCGGAACTATGAAAGCACCGAGAGGCACGCGCCTGTCCCGGGTGAGGGTACCTCGGGAACGGCAGCATTGCCCACAGATGCTGTACCACCTGCGCGGACAATCTCTCGTGGGACCTCCGGCGGATGGGTACTAGTTGCGAAACGACCCCCAGATCACTCCACGCGGCCTGAACCGCGCTGCTAACCGAGCGTCTCGGAGCGCATCTTTCATGCTAATATTACCATATCTGAGAGCGAAAACAAGTGCAAAATTCAGACGTTTCGCCCGCCTCTCTGAAGGGGTGAAAAAGCGATTCATTCGGGCTCTTCCGTCTCCCCCGGCAGTGTCCGAGAGACCGCGCCGGCGGCCAGGTACAGGCCTGCCGCCAGGCACAGCACCGTGCGGAAGCCCGCCGCGATGGCGATCATCACCGCCAGCGACGAGGCGGCCACCGAGGCGAAGCCGTTCGCGCCCCACGCCCACGGTACCAGGGGCGGCCGGTCCCGCTCCAGCAGGCTGAGCCCGCCGGGGAAAGGGAAGCCCATCAAGAACGCTGCCGGGGCGATCACCAGGACCGAAACGCCAATCCGTGCACCCAGCGGCAGTCCGGCGCACGTCTCGAACAGGGTGTCCAGGCCCGCGGCATAGGCAACCGCCAGTGCAGCGATCCCCCCGGCGGCCACCGCGATGGCCCGCCGACGCGACCTGAACAGGTACCCGCTCAACACGCTCCCCAGTCCGCTGAAAACCAGGAAGGAAGTGAGCATGCCCGCCGCCGAGTAGATGGGGTCCCCCAGGAAGTGTGTGAACTTCAGCAGGCAGGTCATCTCGATCATCATGAAGCCCAGCCCCAGGCAGGCGAAGTAGGCCAGCACGGGCAGCTTGCCGCCCGCCCGACGCGCTTTGCGCAGCTTGAGCAGCGGCAGCAGGATAAGCGCCGCCCCGGCTGCGACCACCTGGACCAGTGCGATGACCAGCACCACGTAGCCCAGCTCCAGCCGCGTGAGCCACAGCCGCCCGTAGGTCCGCCAGAATCGCGGCAGGGACTCCCACTTGAAGAAGTTGAAGAAATACGGGCGGTCGTCCGTCGCGGGGCGCACGTTGTAGACCCAGTTCTCGAAGAACCGCTCCCGGTCCTCCGACAGCACCCGGCGCGCGGCATGGTGGAAGTAGGAGTAGGGTTTCCCCTCCGGGCCTTCCACCCGGTTGGTCTGGTCGGCGTAGTCAATGCTCCCGCAAGGCGCCCATTCGATGTCCAGGCGGAGGTCTTCCGCGGCTGACTTCAGGGTCGTGCAGCGCGGCTCGTCCAGCGGGGAGGCGAACGCCAGGTTCGTGGCAGCCAGCAGGTTGCGCGCCTGGACCAGCCGTTGCCCGGCCTCGGCCTCGTCGGGCAGGGCGGCGCGGAGCGTGGCGAACAGCTTGACGCTGTCCCGCGGCGGCGCCTGCACGCCGCGAGTGACCGACAGTATCCCCCGATCGCTCAGCAAGCCGAGGCACCGCCGGAAGCCCTGCACGGTCAGCAGAAAGTCCTCGTGCAGCGAGCGCAGGGAACTCGCCCCCGCCGCCTGGCCCTCTGTGGTGACGATCTGGATGATGTCGAAGCGCCGGTCCGCTTTTTCCACAAAGGCGCGCGGCCCGGTAACATGGACGGTGACGTCGGGTCCGGTGAAGACTCCGCCGCCCCGGTTCTCCAGCGGACCCTTCATCAGCTCCACCAGCCGGGGGTTGGACTGCACCACCGTGATCTCCCGCGCGCCCATCCGCCTGGCGAGCCATATGTTGATGCCTCCGGCCTCGCCCAGCAGCAGCACCCGCGGCCGGTCCAGCAGCCGGTAGGGCAGGGACATCGGGGTGTGATCGAGTATCTCGGCCGGCCCGGGCGAGTCTATCTTCAGCACGGTCGCCGCGTGGTGGCCGTCCGCCAGCACGGCAAGCTGCGGAGGCGGGGCCTCCGTGGCGGTCAGCCCGGCGAACATGATCCGGTGCAGGGCCGGGGAGTCGAACACATCCAGCCGCGCGCGGGGACCGTAGCGGGTCAGCAGGTGCTCCGCTCGTCCCTCGGCCTGCCACCGGCGCATCGTCGCCAGGAACTTGTACTGGTCCATGTGCAGGCGCAGCGGGCTGATAGCCCCCAGCAGGCCCAGCAGGACCGCGCCCGCCGCGATTCCACCGATCAGCAGCCCGCGCCGGCGTCTTGCGCCGAGCGCCCAGCATGCTGCTGCGGCGAAGCCGAGCGCCGCCACCGGATAGAGCAGGTTCTGCGGCGCCATCAGGAACATCAGACCCGTCACGGCGGCTCCCCCGGCCCCGCTGCCGGCCAGGTTGGCCCCGTAGACCAGATGCACCCGCTTTCCGAACTCCATCAGGGTCAGCCCGACCACCGTGGCGCCGATGAAGAAGGGAACAAAGAGCAGCAGGTCGTGGGCCAGCATCAGCCCCGCCTGCCGCGCGCTGTAGAGCACGTACTGGACATCCAGCGGCAACGCCTCCGCTGCCCGCAACGCAAGCGTGACGGAGACCGCAAAAAGCACCGTAAGGCCGCACGCCCACTCCCAGAAATGCCGCCGCAACCGGTCGCCGACGAAGGTCAGCAGCGTGCCGCTGGCGCCGAAGCCCAGAAGCGCCGTGCTGACCACCAGGTAGGAGAAGTGGTGCCACCGCGCCACCGACAGGCAGCGCATTAGCGCCAGCTCCAGCGCAATGATGCCGGCCGAGACCAGGAACACCGCCGCACAGGCCGGCGCCACGCTACCACGGACTGTTCCCTCTTCAGGCAATTGAGCGTTCCTTAAGGGTTAAGAGGGCCAGTAACCGACGAAGATTCCCACCCGACACGGGCGGGAATCTTCGCCCGGGCCGAATAATGTCGGACCGGCATTATTCGGCCCGCACGTCACGGGTGAACGGCACGAAGCGCACCGGCATGAGCGACCTGGTACTGGCCTCGCCCTGCGCGTCTTTGGTCAGCAGCACCAGTTGCTGCGTCGTGTACGGACCGCCGACCGGGATGATCATCCTGCCGCCGGGCTTGAGCTGGTTAACGAGCGGCGGGGGCGGATGTCCCGCGGCCGCGGTCACGATGATGCCGTCGAACGGCCCGTGTTCCTCCCACCCGAAGTAGCCGTCCGCGTGCTTTACCCGCACCGTCTCGTAGCCCAGCCGGTGCAGTTGCCGGCGGGCCTGCCGGGCCAGCTCGCCGATGATCTCGATGGTGTAAACGTGCGGGGTGATCTCCGCCAGCACCGCCGCCTGGTAGCCGCTGCCGGTGCCCACCTCCAGGACCCTGTCCCCCTCCTCCAACTCCAGCTTCTCGGTCATGTAGGCCACGATATAGGGCTGGGAGATGGTCTGTCCGTAGCCGATGGGCAGGGGATGGTCGGCATAGGCGTTCGCGCGGCGGCCTTCGGGCACGAAAAGGTGACGCGGGGCGTTGTGCATGGCCTCCAGGACGTCTTCGTCGCGGACGCCCCGGTCCTCAATCTGGCGACGCACCATGCGGGTGCGTTCCTCGGCGCGTTCCTCAAACCGGGGCGGTGGCCAGGCACCCTCCACCTCAGGCTCTTGCTCCTCGGGCGGGGCGGATGTTTCCGGTTCGTGTTCCCGGGGAGCGGTCTCCGCCGGCGGCCGGGCCTCCTCCGCCGGTATCACGGACGTGAAAAGCAGAAATACCGCCCCCAGAATGAGCGCAAAAAGCACAATCCCCACAATGCACCCCGTCGCCGTGTATCTCCGCATCAGCATAACCCCCCTTCGGATGCCTGAGCTGATGGTAACACAGCGGCTGCGGTCCTGCAATGCTGGCGAGGCCCGGTCGCCGGGCTATGCGCCTGCGCCGAACGACGGGAGCCACTGCGGCTGGGCCTCGAACATCTCGTCCACCATCTGCCGTATCTCCGGCAGCGTGCAAAGGGCCCCCGTCAGCGGGTCCATGGCAACCGCTGCGTGTACCAGTTCCCGGTCGCCGGCCAGCCCTCCGCGGACGGCCAGGTCCTGCACATTTACGCAGGCCCGGTTGACGGCGGCGCAGGCCGGCGGCAGGTTGCCGATGACGGTCGGTTGCAGCCCGTTCCCGTCCACCAGGCAGGGCACCTCCACCGCGCAGCCCTCCGGCAGATTGGTGATCAGCCCGTCGTTGCGCACCGAGCCGTGGATCACGCGCGGCCGCCCGGTCGTGGCGGCGTGGATGATGTAGGCGCCGTACTCGTGCCCCGCTTCCAGCCCCTGCTCCCGGGCGCGCTCCAGGAACCACTCCCCGTGCCCGTCCTCGTCGTGGTTGACGCATATCTCGAAGTAATCCCACCGCTCCGGCAGATACTCCAGCACCGTGTCGGCGTCCTTGCGGAACCACGGAACGTATTCGGAGGCGTGGTGGCTGGACTCGGTCTGGAAGTAGCCCGTCAGCCGGGCCAGTTCGCTGCGCACCCGCTCCGGCCCGCCGCCGCTCAACTCGTCGCTCTCCTCCCCTTCGGCGCCGCCCTTCACGTGGCGCGCCACCATCTGCCGGCGGATGACCGGAATGAGGTCGTGTCCGTTGTGCTGGAACTGGATGAACCAGGCCTGGTGATTCAGGCCGGCCGCGCGATAGGTACACTCCTCGATCGGCACGTCCAGCTCGCGTGCCAGCAGCCGGCTGGTTCCCTGCACGCTGTGGCACAGACCCACCACGTCCACCTCCAGTTCGTAGGCGGCCCACGTGTTGATGGCCATCGGATTGGCGTAGTTCAGCACGAGCGCGTGGGGGCAGAACTCCCGCACGTCCGCGCACAGGCCCTTCAGCACCTCGATGGTGCGCAGCCCCCGGAAGATGCCGCCCGGACCCAGCGTGTCGCCCACCGGTTGATCCACGCCGTAGCCGCGCGGTATCTCGACGTCCAGCCGATACGCGTCCAGGCCGCCGACCTGGAAGGTGAGTATGACGAAATCCGCCCCGCGCAGTGCCTCGCGGCGATTCGTGGTGGACTCGATCGCCGCCGGCAGGTTGAACTCGTCCACCAGTTTGCGAGCCGTCTCGGCGGTTCGGTCCAGGCGCGTGGCGTCAATGTCCATGAGGGCAAATGTGCTGTCGCGCAGTTCCGTAAACGCGCAGACGTCGCGGATCATGGTGAGCGGGAACACGTAGCCGCCCGCCCCGATAATCGCTATCCTCGGCATGTGAAGCTCTCCTTACGGTGGCAAAAAGGCGTCGGCGCCCGATGCTACCAGCAGCGCGCGCGCATGTAAAGGTCCATCTTCACCGTAGAGGCGCGGAGATCGCACCCGCACCGGCGGCGGTCTACGCCGCGACGGTGGCTGAATCTGCGCATCTCCCGACTTCGAAAGCCGCGTCGCGTCGTCGGCAGAGAGAATGCATTGTAGAATATGCTTACACAATACGTTATGACGATTTTGGTTCGTTTCGCAGTCGGGGGTTCTCCGCCGTCTTGCTGCCCGCCACTCCGAAACCCGACAAACCGCTCGCAGACCCGGACAATGCGTCCCGGAAACCGGACACAAATCCCGCCCGCAGACCCAAGCCTGTCCGTTTTCCCGCTTTTCTGTCCATTCCGACCCCCCCGTATGTCCTCTGAGGCCCGTCGAACACGCATCGCCGCCTCGCAAAAGTGTATCCGCCACGGTCACACCACTTCGATGCCTTACCACAGAGAACGACAACGTCGTGCAGGTTCAACGACAAACATACGCCGCGCTGCGTCTGCCGTCGCCGTAGCCGGTGTGGCGCAGGCGCCCTCGCCTGCGGTCGTTTCGCCGTTGGTCGTCGCCGTTCGCCGTTCCTTCGTCCTTTGGCCACTTCGCCCTCCAGCCCCTTTCCCGACCGGCAACCCAACGATGGAGAATGCCCCGCATTCTCCCAGCCGACCCCCGGCCGGCCAGCCATTATAATCGTTCCCCCAAAGCCCTGTGTCCGCGTAGACCGCACAGACCGAGAGAATCGCCGGGGGGCAGTTTTCCGGTCGTCGGAACGGCGGCCAGGTCACCACAGAACATTTGTCCCGATGCCGCGCATGTTGTAGAATCTACCCGTCCGTTCCGGCATCGCAGGCAGGAGGCAGGCACCCGTGGCGAAGAAGGGCATGGTCCGCAGCTATCTTCAGTCGCTCCACCAGACT
>CAYVBE010000002.1:0-68671 GCA_964448935.1 uncultured candidatus Brocadiaceae bacterium | reverse complement strand
GCTACGCGGCAAAACGGCCGGCAGACGGCCGCACAGAGGTTGACCTCACGGGAACCATACAGTATCTTTGCGCTCGCAGCGGGTATTGAATTCGGCGGTTGTCGGCCTCTGCCCTGGATGGCTTTCCCGCGAACTTTCCGGGGCACAATGCGTCTAAGGTCTGGCACGGTGCGCCATTGGGCGATGGAATGGAGAATACGTTGACCGAACCACCACAAAAGGACGGGCGGGAGGCCCGCCTGGCCGACGAAGACCTGGACCGCCTGCTGGAGCGGCACGAGGCAAGCGGCGAGAGCCTGGGGCGGTGCCTGCTGGCCATGGGATGGCCGACGGAGGAGGAAGGCCTGAAGGCCCTGGCCCGTGCGCTGAATATCCGCTTCCTGGACCCTTCGCAGGCCGGCGTGGACCCCGAGGCGGCCCGCCTGATACCGGGCGAGGTACTGCACCGCTCGCGCATGGTTCCGGTTACCTCGGAGGACGGCGTGCTGGTGCTGGCCATGGAGAACCCGCTGGACTTCGAAGCGGTGGACTACATCCGCATCCTCACCGGCCGGAAGATCGAACGTGCCGTTTGCACGGAAAGCGAACTGGAAGCCGCCATGCAGAGCCTGCACGGCCTGACGGTGCAGAGCATGATCGAGCACTTCACTGGCCTGGGGCAGGAGGAGGACGCCTCGGCCGAGATTGGCCACCTGCGCGAGATGGCGGGCGAGCCGACCGTGGTCAACCTGGTCAACCTCATCATCCTGCGCGCCGTGCGGGACCGCGCCAGCGACATCCACATCGAGCCGTTCGAGCACGAGCTGAAAGTTAAATACCGCATTGACGGCGTGCTGCACGAGATGCCGGCGCCCCCCAAACACCTCCATCCGGCCATTGTATCGCGCGTGAAGATCATGGCCGACATGAACATCGCCGAGCGCTATTTGCCCCAGGACGGGCATATCGAGCTGAAGGTCGAGGGCCACGAGGTGGACGTCCGCGTTGCCACCATACCCACGATGCACGGGGAGTGCGTGGCGCTACGGCTGCTGGACAAGTCGTCCTTCCTGCTGAGCCTCGACGAATTGGGTTTCGAGGACCAGACCCTCGTGCGCTACCGGCGGTTGCTGGAGCATCCGCACGGCATCGTGCTGGTCTGCGGCCCCACCGGCAGCGGCAAGACCACCACGCTTTACGCCTCGCTGAGCGCCATTTACACGCCCGAGCGCAAGTTCGTGACAATCGAGGACCCGGTGGAGTACGAGCTTCCCGGGGTGAACCAGATACCCGTGCGTCCGAAGCGGGGTCTCACCTTCGCCAACGGGTTGCGGGCCATGGTGCGGCAGGACCCGGACATCATCATGGTGGGCGAGGTGCGGGATAAGGAGACTGCCGACATCGCCGTCCGGGCCGCTCTGACCGGGCACCTGGTGTTCAGCACGCTGCACACCAACGATGCCTGCGAGGCCATCCCCCGGCTGCTGGACATGGGCGTGGAGCCCTACCTGGCCGCCAGCGCCATGCGCGGCATCGTGGCACAGAGGCTGGTGCGGAAGATATGCCCGTTCTGCAAGGAGCGCGACCCCCGCGGGGCGCAGCAACTGCGGCGGCTGGGACTGCAGGAGTCGGCACCGGACGACGCCGAGCTTTACCGCGGTGCCGGCTGCCGGGAGTGCCACAGTACGGGATACAGTGGCAGAACGGCTATCGGTGAGTTGCTGGTGACCGACGAACGCGTGCAAGACATGATCCTGAACCGCAACTCGGCGGCCGCCATACGGCGCGAGGCCGGCGAGGAGATGCTGTCCATGCGCGAGGCCGGCTGCCGAAAGGTCCTGCGCGGCATCACCACGGCCGAGGAGGTCCTGCGCGTCACACAACTGGACGAGACGTCCTGAGCCCCGCGGCCTGCCGGAGAGACGGATGGAATCATACACCTACAAAGCACTGAATGATGCCGGCGAGCATACCCGAGGCGAGCTGGTGGCCGCGGACCGGCAGGATGCGCTGCAGCGGCTGCGCGTGCGCGGCTGGCACGTGCTGGAGATCGGCCGGGGAGACCGGGCCTCCGCCCCGCCGGCCGCCGGGGGGTGGCTCCGGCGCCGACGCCTGGGACTGACGGAGTTCACCCGACAGCTTGCCACCCTGCAGCGCTCCGGCGTGCCCCTGGCCCGCAGCATCAACGTGCTGATCGAGCAGAACGACGATCCCGACGCGCAGGAGCTGCTGAGCGATATCCTGGAAGCGGTCAAGGCCGGCCAGAGCCTGAGCGACGCGCTGGCGCGGCACCGGGAAGTGTTCCCGCAGGTCATGATCAGCATGGTGCGCACCGGCGAGGTGAGCGGCACGCTGGACGAGGTGCTGACCCGGCTGGCCGACCTGTTCGAGAAGCAGGAGCAGATACGCAGCGAGGTGCGCGCGGCGCTGGCTTACCCGCTGCTGGTGCTGCTGCTGGGGATCGGATCGGCGTTCGTCCTGATTACCTTCGTCATCCCGCGGCTGCGGTTGATGTTCGACGCCGTGGGGGAGTCTCTACCGCTGCCGACCAGGGTTTTATTGGGGATTTCGGGCGTCTTCCGGGCGGCATGGTGGGCTATAGGGCTTGCGGTTGTGGCGCTGGGGGTGGCCGGGTACTTCGCCCGGCGGAGCGAGCGCGTTCAGGTGGCCTGGGATCGGTTCAAACTCCGCATTCCCTGGGCCTCGACGCTGGTGCGTAACGCCGCCATCGCCCGCTTCGCCCGGGCCCTGGGCACCATGGTGCACGCGGATGTCTCGATCGTCGAGGCCCTGAAGGTGGCGCAGGCCGCAGTGGGAAACCGGGCCATCGCCGCGGAGATCGGCCGGATGGCACGGGATGTGCAGTCCGGCGATTCCCTGGCGAAGCTGATGACCGAATCGGGCGCCTTCTCGCCCCTGACCGTGCAGATGGTGGCGGTCGGCGAGGAGACCGGGCATCTGGACGAGATGCTGCTGCACGTGGCGGACGCCTACGACCGGCAGGCGGCGGCCTCGGCGCGCATGTTGACGTCGCTGCTGGCACCGGTGCTCATCCTGATCGTCGCGGCGCTCGTGGCCTTCCTGATCCTTTCCCTCGTGCTGCCCATCTTCAAGCTCAGCGCAGGTATCGGATAACCCATAGGAGGAGATGAACGTGAATCAAAAGACTGCCTCGCGCCGGACGGCACGGCTGGCTTTCACCCTGATCGAACTGATGATCGTGGCCGTGGTGCTGGCCATCCTGGCGGCTGCCATCGTGCCCAACGTGGTGGGCCGGGCCGAGAAAGCCCGAACGTCCCGCGCCAAATCCGACATCGCCATGCTGGAGAGCCTGCTGGACAACTTCTACCTGGACGTCGGCCGGTATCCCACTACTGAGGAGGGCCTGCGGGTGCTTTACTACGCCCCGGAAGAGGGCGCCGAGCAGTGGGGCGGACCCTACATGAAAAAGCCCCAGTTCACCGACCCGTGGGGCAACGAATACGTCTATCGGTCGCCGGCCACGAACACCGAGATGCCGTACGAGATCATCTCGTACGGTGCCGACGGCGAGGAAGGAGGCGAGGATGACAACGCCGACGTCACCAGCTACATCGAGACCGAAGAGTCGCTGTAGCACGGTGGCGTGCGGGCGGCGTGGGCTGACATTGCTCGAGCTGATGGTGGTGCTGGTAGTGATGTCGGTCCTGGCGGGCGCCATCGTGCCGTCGCTGGTATCGGCCGCCGACCGCGATGGCATAGGAACCGCGGCCGCGCGGCTCAAACAGGCGCTGGACTTTGCCTGCGCGGCGGCCACGGGCCGGCGGCAGTCCGTGGCGGTCTCACTCGATCCGGAGACCGCCCGATGCCGGGTGTCGGCCTACCGGCCGGGCCTTCCCTGGAGGCAGGCGGAGGAGCGGGAAGGCCCGCAGGGCCTGATGGAGGCGCAGTTGCCGGGCCGGGTGACGCTGTTTGTGGAAAAGGCAACGGAGGACGGTGAAGCGGCCGGGGAGGAGTGGAACACGATCTGGTTCCGCGCCGACGGGACGTCCGAGGACGCCCTCATCGAGGTGACCGATCCGGACGGTGAGGTGCTGCTGGTCGAGGTGGTCGGCGCGACCGGCCGGGTTTCGATAGAGCGAGAGTGAGCGGGCAATGACGCCGATGCGGAAAGCATTCACGCTGGTCGAGATGATGGCCGCGGTGGTCATCTTCGGCATCAGCGTGGTCGCGGGTCTGGAGGCCATTACCGCGTGCCTGCGCTCGACGGACAACGCCCGCAGCCACACGCAGGCGACGTTTCTGGCGCAGGGCCTTATGGAGGAGGCGCTGGCGGAGACGGCGCCGATTCCCGGCGAGGAGAGCGGCGGCTTTGAGGAGCCCTTCGGCGCGTTCGAGTGGACGCGCGAGGTGGCCGAGACGGATACGGCAGGTCTGTATACGGTCTGGGTTAAGGTAAGCTGGACGGACCGCGGCAGGCCGCGGAGCTGCGAACTCATGACACTTCAAGCGGACCGATAACGGTGCGAAGCAGACGCGCATTCACACTGGTGGAGCTGCTGGTGGCGAGCATGATGCTGGCCACGCTGGCGACGGCGGGATACGCCGTGTTCTCGGCCTCGGTCCGGTCGGCGCGGCGGGCACGGACGATTGACACCATGGTGAGCCGCGGCAGGCGGGCACTCGCGGCCATGGCGCGGGACGTCCGGTCGGCGATCCGCCACGAGCAGATGGGCATGATCGCGCTCGACGTGCAGTACGAGGGCCTGGATGCGGACACACTGGAGTTCATCGCCCACCGGAGTCGAGCGAGCGACGATCCCGAAGCCGGCGGGCTCTGCGAAATCGGCTACTACATAGACAATGATCCGAACACCGAGGACGAGTGGCTCATCCGCCGCGAGGACCCCACGGTGGACGACGATATCCACGAAGGCGGCCCCATCCTGCCGGCCGGGACCTGCGTGGCGGCTCTGAACCTGGAGTTCTACGACGGCGTGGAATGGCTTCCGGACTGGCAGCCCGATGGCGAGCTGCCCCGGGCGATCCTGATCGGTATTACGGTCGCCGACGAGGCGGAGCAGGAGCCTCCCCTTTACCTGGAGACCACGGTCTCCATACCCGCTGAATAGCGAGCAAAACGTGAGCAGACGGTTTCACAAACCGCGGCGCGGCGTGGCCCTGGTCATGGTCCTGTGGCTGATGACCGTGATCGGCGGCGTGGCGCTGAACCTCAGCTTCACCTCCCGGCTGAATCTGCGCGGAACGCGCAGCACGGTGGACGCCACCCGGGCGCTCTTCCTGGCGCGGGCCGGGGTGGCGCGGGCGATCGCGGAGCTGAAGCAGACACGCGACGCCTCCCAGGGCCTGGCGGAACTGCGCGAGACGTCGGACCGCCTCTACAGTGACGTCGAGCTGGGGCAGGGCAGCTACACGCTGCTGGTGGACCCCGCGCACGACCTGCCGCAGGCCGAGCCGGAGTTCGGGATTTGCGACGAGGCGGCGCGGCTGAACGTCAACACCGCCACCGCCGAGCAGCTCCAGAATCTGCCCGGCATGGACCCGGCCATCGCGGCCGCCATCGCGGGGTTGGGGGGAGAGTCCGAGCCGGTGCGCGATCTGCGGGAGCTCCTGCTGGCGGAAGGGATGGACGAGGTGCTTCTCTTCGGCGAGGATGCCAACTGGAACGGCATTCTGGACCCGTGGGAGGACGACGGCGACGCCGGCTGGCCGCCGGACAACCAGGACGGCTATCTGGACCGCGGCCTGGCCGCGCATCTGACCTGCGTCTCGGCGGCGCGCAACGTGACGGTGGACGGCAAGGAGCGGGTCAATCTGAACGAGGCCGACGCCTCCGAGCTGAGCAGCCGGCTGAGCGGCATCTCCGAAGACCAGGCGGAGTCCATCGTGGAGCACCGAAAGAACAACCAGTTCTCCACCATCGCCGATCTCCTCGACGTGGATCTGATCAGGAGAAACCAGGGCGGTGGCCGAGAGGACCGCGTGGACCAGAGCAGCAACCGCCGGCAGGAGCAGAGAAACCAGGGCGGCCGCAACCGCAGGAACAGAGGGGACAACCAGCAGGCGCAGAACCGAAATGACAACGACACCCGTGCCCAGGCCGGCGGAAAGGCGTTCAGCGTCGAACAGTTCAAGAGTATCGCCGACCAGGTGACGACTACAGACGACGAGGTCCTGCAAGGGCGGATCAACCTGAACACCGCGCCCGTCGTCGTGCTGCGCTGCCTGCCGGACGTGGACGAGGCCGTGGCCAACGCCATCGTGGACCGCAGGGCCGAGGCGAACTTTCAGAGCGTGGCCGAGCTTCTGGACATCGCCGGCATCGAGGAGGCGACCTTCAAGAAGCTGTGCCCGCTGGTAACGGTCCGGTCGGATGTCTTCAGCGTGCGCTCCTTCGGCGTGCCCGGCCCGATCGAGGCACAGCCGGAGAGCTTCTGCTGTGTGCGCGCTGTCATTGACCGTACCGAAGACACCGTGAGAATCACCTCGTGGCGGGAGTTGGATTGACGACATGAACGAAGACCGACAGAGCACAGCCGATGCTTCCCCGAAAGGCGTGGCCGACGCGTGGTGCGGACTGGTCAACGGGGTTCGCAAGCGAATCCCCGGCGCCGGGGCGGATGCGGGGCCCGTGACCATCTGGGAGCGCCTGCCGGACGGCTGGCGTGTGGCCGAGGGCGACCCGGGGGAATCCCCTCCGTCGGTGCGGCGCGTCGCCCGGTTCAAGGGCGATCCGGACAGAGAGACCTTGCGCGCCCGGGGCTTCGGGAAGGGCCGCCAGGCCGTGATCGTAGCCGGCATGGAACGCTCATTCTGCCGCGTGCTGGACCTGCCCACCGAATCCGACCCGGAGATACGCCAGATACTCGGACTGCGGCTGGAAACCGAGCTTCCCTATGCCGTAGAGAGCGCCGTCTGGGCATATGCGGTACAGAGCACGGACCCGCAGACATCGTCATCGCAGGTGCTCGTGCTGGCGCTTCCGGCCGATGAGATTGAGCGGATGGAGGACGCGGTGCGCCGGGCAGGACGGACCCCCGTCGCCATCGAGTCGCGCGAGGCCGCCCTGGCGCAACTCGCGCCTGACCTCTCTCCGGGCGAAGCCGGCGTCGCCGTGGCCGAAGTGGACGAGGACACGGCAGCCCTGGTCGTGGTGGCGCCCGAGGGCGTGACGTATGCACGCCATATACCGGCGGCGGGATCGGCCGCACCCGACCGGCTGGCCGACGAGATAGCGCAGAGCCTCCGCCACTACTCCCTGGCGTTGCACAATGGGATGCCGGAAAAACTCATCCTTGCGTCGGGCATCGACCTGGTGGAGCGCATTTCACAGGCAACCCGCCTGAAGGTAGTGCCGGCCGGACGCGCGGTCTGCGCGGGGGCACTGGAGCTGACGCGCCGGCGGTCGGCGGGAGAACCGGTGCGCGTGCCGGCCCTGCGGCGATGGAAGACTGCGGGCCGCCGGACGGATGCGCGCCGAACGGGCACGCTGGCGGCGCTGGTCCTGGTGCTGTTTGTCGCCGCGATAGCGATGGCGTTCGGGCTGCGGCGGGCACGCATCGAGGCCGTCTCGGCAGCCATTGAGGCCGGCCGCGAGTCCACGCAGGACTTCCAGGTTCTGCAGGAAGAGGTCGAGATAATGCAGAAGGAACAGGCCGCCTACCGGTCAACGCTGGACGTCCTGCGCAGCGTGGTCGAGGCGTTCCCCGGGCAGGTCAAGATCACGGATATCGAGATGGACTCCCGGAACCGCGTGACCATCCGCGGCAAGGCGCCCTCGGTCGAGGTGGTCTCGAAGGCGGAGGCGGCTCTGGCGGGGTCGGACATGTTCGCTTCCGCCCAGTTTCGGCAGGCGGCCAGGGGCCAGGGCGGGCTGACGTTCCAGGTGGACTGTGAGTTGCGTTGAAAAGGAGCTTTCTTAGCGTGCACATGTCCCGTCGGGAGAAGATAACGCTGATAGCCGGTGCCGTGGTGGCCGGCCTGACCGTGCTTATTGCGTGGGGCGTCGTGCCGTTGGCCCGGCACTGGTCCGAACTGGGGCAACGCCTGGAGCCGCGCCTGGAGACACTCTCCGCCCTGCGCGAGCGCACGCAGCAGCGGGGCAGCCTGCTGGTGCGGCGCGACCGGCTGGCCGGACAGATCGGGCTGTTGGCCGGGCCCCCGCCGACCGAACCGGCTGAGCAAAAACCCGACGCTGAGGAGGGCAAAGATACGGAGGAAAAGCCGCCCGAGAACCCCGCCGAGCTGCCCGAGCTGGAGGCAAGGCTGGAGAAGGTGTTCCAGGGAGCCGGAGCGAACATCAAATCGCTCACCGTGAAGCGCATCTCGCGCCTGGGGCTCAAGCCGGAGCACTTTCGCCCGGTCGGCTTCCAGGTCGAGACTGAAACGAAGATAGATTCGCTGATCAAGCTGCTGCACGCGCTGGAAAAGGGGCCGCGCTTTATGCGCGTGGACCGTCTGCGGCTCCACCACGAGGAAAACAAACCCACACAGGTGCGCGTCAGTCTGGACATCGTGGCCTACGAGCGCGTGTCCGAGGGATAGGAGACACCATGGCTGGAATTATCGGGAGGGTGCGCAGGCCGGGTGTGGACTTCTGGCTGCTGCTGGCGGCCGTGCTGCTGGGCCTTTGCGTTGTCTGGCAGGGGATTGCCTGGGCCGGCCTGGACGAGCTGGCGCCGGACGTATCCGGCGGAACACATGCCGGGCTTGACGCCGAACGCGACGCGGGGGACAAGGTCGAGCAATACATGGTGATCGGCCGGAAGGGCCATTTCGGCCAACAGAAGCAGAGGGAGCTGCACTTGTTCGGCATCCTGGGGCAAGAAGCGCTGATTGGCAGGGCGGCAAATGACGCGAAGTTCCACGGCGTTGGTGCCGGGCTGTCGGACGGCTGGAAGTTGACCGAAATCGGCCTGGACTCGGTCGTCATCGAGAAAGAGGGGAACAAGAAGACCCTGACCCTATGGCCGAAGATGGGCTCCGGCGGTGGAGGTAGGGGGAACCACGGACCCCGGCCCGGGCCGCCCACGGCGCGAAGAGCGCCGACCGCGGAGCCCGCCGAGCGGGAGAAGCCGACGGAGGCACCACCGCAGGTTGAGGTGCAGACCCAGTCGCGCCGGAACCGCCCGCAGCGCGGCGCCCGCTGGGAGCAGTTCCGGCAGAGAATCGAGGACAGACTGCAGAACATGCCGCCCGAGGAACGGGCCAGGATGCGGGAACGCATGGAAGAAGCCCGCCGGCGGTGGCAGGAGCAACGATCAGAGTAAAATGGGAGACAGAACGATGAACACAAAGCTTCTAAGCAGGGCAGGGCGCTTGATGCTGTTGTTGGTGCTGCTTTCACTGTTCAGCTTCGGCCTCCAGGGAGTCGGCCATTCGCCGCCCGCCGCGCCGCCGGGCCTGGCGCTGGCCCAGGAGGTTACCGAAGAAGCCCCGTCCGAACCCGCTGCCGCGGAGGGGGCGGGCGTGGAACCGCAGGAGCCCGAGGATGAAGCCGCCGATGCAGAGGAACAGAGATCCGAAAACGACGAAGCCGAAGAAGAGCCGGCCGACGAAAGCGACGCGGACAAACCCGGAGAGTTGGAGGAGCCGGAGAAGCCTGACACCGCCAAGCTCAATCTCAATAACGCCAACGTTGACCAGATCATCAAGTTCCTGCGCGATCACACGGGCAAGGTGGTCGTTAAGAGCAAGGACGTCCAGGCCCAGATCAGCATCGCCGCGCCGGAACCCATGGCACCGGAGCGTGCTGTGCAGCTGATATACAGCGCACTGCGGCTGGAAGGCGTCTCCATCGTCGAGATGGACGACGTGATCCATCTGGTCACCGCGGAGCAGGCCGCCATGCTGGGCGTCGAGACCCGCATGTTCGACCTACAATACGCCGACGTCGAGTCGCTCCAGGAACTCATCAAGCCGTTGATAGATGAGAAAACCAAGGTCTTGGCCGACACGCGTTCCAACAAGCTGGTCATCACCGGCTCGGCCGACACACTCTCCAAGATAGGGGAGTTGATCGGTCAGCTCGACGTGCTGGAAATCGAGGGCACGCAGGTGGAGATATTCCAGCTGCAGCACGCCGAAGCCGCCGAGGTGGCGCCGATCTTGGAAGCCATACTGTTGGACGAGGGCCAGGGACGCCAGCGCGGCGGGCAACAGAGGCGACCGCAGGAGGGCGCCGCCGTGGCGGTGGTCGCGTATGCCGCGGCCAACTGGGTGGTGGTACGCGCGCCGAAGGAAAAGCTCGAAGCCGCACGGGGCCTTATCGAGCGCCTGGACCGGGAAAAACCGCCGGACCTGAAGCTGAACGTGGTCAATATCCAGAACGCGGAGGCGTCGGAACTCGCCCGCACACTCAGCGATCTGTTGCGCAAGCGCCCCCGCACCAAGCAGCTTTCCGAGACCGTCGAAATCACCGCCGACGACCGCTCTAACGCGCTCATCATCATGTCCACCCCGGAGAATTACGAGCTTGTCCGGGGCATCATCGGCATGTTGGACACCGAGGAGTCGCAGGAGATGCAGACCCGCAGCTACGCCCTGCAGTATTCGGACGCCGAGGATGTTGCCTCGCAGCTCAACGACCTCTACGCCGGCTCCGGCGGGGGGCGGTCCGGGTACTATTACTTCTACCGGCGCTCCCAAGAGCCGCAGACGCAGTTCGTCGCCGAGCGCCGCACCAACACCCTCATCGTCATCGCCCCACCCGAGGATTTCGAGCAGATCGAGGCCCTGATCGAGCAGCTCGACCAGACGGTGGACCAGGACGAAATATCCCCCCGCATCTACCACATCGAGAACGTGGACGCCAAGGAGATGACCGATGTGCTCAATCAGATATTCGGCATCGAGGACACCCAGCAGCGCCAGCCCTACTGGTTCTATCGTTCCCGCGCTCAGGGCGACGACCAGGTGGGCCGCCTCTACGGCAAGGTCCGCTTCGTCCAGGAACCTTCCACCAATTCGGTCATCGTCATCACCAATAACGCGGAGAACTTTTCCATCATCGAGGACCTGCTGCAGCGGCTGGACCGCGCCATGCCGGAATACGCCAACACCATGGTGTATGAGCTGGAACACGCCGACGCGGTTGAGCTGGCCGATCAGCTCAACACGCTGTTCGCCCCACCCGGCGCCGGCGGGCAGCGCGGCCGCGAGGAGGAAGACGCCGGGAGCGCCTATGTCTCCTGGCTCATGGGCACCCGCCGGGGCCAGGAGGATGAACGGCCTATCAGCAACCTGATCGGCAAGGTGCGCGTCGTGCCCGACCCGCGCATCAACGCGCTGTTGATCACCACCTCCGTCCAGCACCGCAACGTGCTGGAGCAGCTCATCAAGCAACTGGACGTCGAATCGCCCAAGGTGCTGTTGCGAGTGCGGCTGATCGAAGTCACCCGCAGCGACGAGAGCCGCAAGGGCGTGCGATGGACCTCGGATTCCACCATCTTCGAGACCCAGGACTTCAACAGCGGCTTGCTGGCCAACTTCGGGTTCGAGTGGAGCGAAGTCACCAGAGACAGCGTGCTCACCGCCGACATAGACCTGTCCAATCTCATACAGTTCATGGAGCGGGAATTCGGCGCGGACATCGTCAGCGAGCCCACGCTGGCGGTCAACAACAACCGGGAGGCCACCATCTTCGTCGGTGCCGAGGTGCCCTTCATCACCGAGACCCAGCGGGAGCCTGGCACCACGGCGCGCAACGACAGCTTTGAATACCGCGACGTGGGCACCAAACTGGTCATCACCCCGCACATCAACAAAAACAACAAGGTGGTGACCACCATGCAGATCGAGCAGTCCCAGACCCGCCCCGGCGAGGTGCTGTTCGGCGGCTTCATCCTGGACACCCGGCAGTTCAACTCGGAGCTGGCGGTGGACGACGGCCAGACCATAGTGATCGGCGGCATCTTCCGCCGGGACGAGCAGGAGACCATCAACCGGGTGCCCGTCCTGGGCCATATCCCCGTCATCAAACCCCTGTTCAGCAAACGGGATACCAGCGCCACCACCACGGAGCTTATCGCGTTCATCACCCCAACCGTCATGCGCACCGCCGCAGACGTGGACGAGGTGACCCGCCGGGAAAGCAGCCGATTGGAGGGTCTGGAAGACCTCTGCCCGAAGCCCGGTGCCGAACTCCCTCGCCCCTGACCGTAGAACCGTGGCGTTGTGAATGGGTTGAAGGAGGGCCTTCGTGGCGCTCGCCGGTGCCTCTGCGTGCCCCCTACACGCGATGCCGGGTGTCCGTATGGTTGACAGGCGGACGGTTCAGGGCTAACTTACCCGTGTCATCATTTTGGAGCACAGGTGCTTATGAGAGTCACGCAACAGGAGGTTGCGGAGCAGGCCGGGGTGACGCGGGCGACGGTCAGCTACGTGCTGAACGGCCGCGCCGAGGAGCTGAAGATCACCGACCAGGTCGTCCGGCGCGTGAAGAAAGCCGCCCGTGAGCTGGGCTATACGCCGAGCCACGCGGCGCGGACACTGGTGTCCGGCAAGTCCATGACGCTGGGACTGCTCGTGGGCGGGCCGTCGGCAGACGTCAGTCCCTTCTGGAGTCTGGTGGCCGAGGGGGTCGAGTCCGAAGCCCTGAAAGCCGGCTACGACGTGCTGCTGATAAGCGGCGAGCGAGACCGGGACCTGGCCGGCCTGCGCTACCTGCGGCAGGGGCGCGTGGACGCCCTCATCGCGCTGGGCGGGCCGCCGGGAAACCAGGGCGAGAAGGCATGGCAGGACGCCCCGGCGCCGCCGGTGGTGGTGCACTTCTGCCCGCTGGAGGATGTGCCCCGTGTGGACCTGGACGCCGCACCCGGGCTCCGCGACGCCGTGGCTCACCTGGTGGAGCTGGGCCACCGGGACATCGTGTGGATCGGGCCGGGATGGCGCGAGAAGTCAAAGGGCGGCGACCGGCTGCCGATTGTCCGGGAAGCCGCCGGGGAAATGGGCGCGACAATGAAGGTGGTGAAGGTGCGGCCCGACCAGATATCCGGTGAGAGGTGCATAAGCGCGGAGATCGAGGGATGGCGGCGAGCGCTGGAGCGGGAGCTGCCCGACCCGCTGCCGGGAACGGCGGCGATGTGCTGGAACGACCCGCTCGCGCTGGGGCTCTACGGGGTGCTGCAAGAGCGGGGGGTTAGAGTGCCGAAGGACCTGAGCGTTGTGGGCTTCGACAATCACGTGGCAGACTGCGCGCTGCCGCCTCTGAGCACGGTGAGTTTCGAGTTCAGGCGCCTGGGGGCCGCCGCCACCCGGCTGGCACTGGATATCGCCGGGAACGAACTTTCCACCGAAGAGGCCCGAAAAACCGTCCGAACGGTGCCGTCCCGTTTCGTCCCGCGTCAGAGCACGGGCCCCGCCGGGTGAGTGCCCGCAGCCATCCTGTCGGGACAAGGGAACCAGACATTCTTCGTCGGAACTTGTGACCGGCGAGCTACATGAAGCAGTGGAGGTCGTCAGCGACCATCTCTTACCGCAGATCGGAGATTCCGAGCAGCGTGAGCAAGGCAGACACCATGAAGGCAGCAGTTGTCGGACTGAGGATGGGAGCGTACCACGCGAAGTGCCTCGCGTCGCTCCCGAATGTTCACCTGGCTGCGGTCTGTGACCTGGACGAGGCGCTCGCTGACAAGGTGAGTGTGCAGTGCGCTACGAGTGCCGGTGCGGGCGGACCTCCGATCCCGTACACGGACTACGCCGCCATGCTTCGTGAGACCGAACCGGAAATCGTAGGGATTGCAACACCAAACAGATTGCACTGCGAGATGACGCTCACCGCGCTGGAAGCCGGCGCGCGCGCCATCTACTGCGAGAAACCCATCGCGGTTGATCTGGGGGAAGCGCGGCGGATGGTGGACGAGTGTCGCGCGGCGGGCGTTCCCCTCATTTTCAATCACCAGCGGAGGACCGGACCGGACTTCGCCTGGATGCGAGAGCAGATCGAGGCGGGCACAGTGGGCGACGTATACCTGATCCGCGGCACTTGCGCTGGCGACATGCTGAGCGACGGCACGCACCTGGTTGATTCCGTGCTCTACCTTACCGGAGACGCGGAGTGGGACTGGGTGTTTGCCGCCCACCACCGGACTCCGAGAGGTGACGAGACGGGCGGAACCGGCAAAGAGAACGGCGGCGGCTACGACAAGGTATCGGGCTGGAGGTTCGGGCACCCCGTCGAAGACGGCATGATGGCTATCGTCGAGATGGAGAGCGGACTCCGCGTGGAACTCCTGACCGGCGACCTGAGTCAGCCCGGGCGGCCATACCATGACATTGAAGTGATTGGCACGGAGGGCTCCTTCTGGCGAAGCGGCGACCGTGGAGAGCATAACCTCTTCCGGCGAACGGCCGGCGGTTGGGAAAGCGTTGCCGGCGTGCGCTCACGCCGGGATCTCTTGCGCGAGGCATATGCCCGCACGGTTGAACTTGTGAATGAAGGAAAGCCCGACAGCGAGCATCCCATGGGCGCACCGTACGCCATGCGGGGATTCGAGCTGCTCATGGGAGCATACGAGTCCGCGCGGACCAGAACCATCGTCCGCCGACCGGTCGCCCAGGAAAACTACCCCCTGGCCGTAGAACTGGGCCTTGCCGGCACCGAAACCACCCGTTCCGCGCAAACATGCACAAAGCAAGCGTAGCAAGAAAGGTCAAGCGACATGCACCGACTGGAGACGGAAGAGCGCCGGTTGATTCTCGACGCCCTGCCGCAGCAAGCGCCCGCGAAGCCGGAGCAGCGGCGAAGACTCCTGGTAACGAACCTGAACATTCGCGACGGAGAAACGCGCAACGGCCACAGGTCCATAGAGGCCGGGAACTTCGCGATCCAGCAGATGGGCCGGGCTACCGGCGTCTATACGGCCTTCTACAGCGACGCCCCGTCCATGCTGGCCGAGGAAAACCTCTCATTTTTCGATGCGGTCTGTTTCAACAACACGACGGGCGTCCTGACGGAGGACCCGGAACTGCAGGATTCGTTGCTCCGGTTTGTCAGGCAAGGGGGCGGTTTCGTCGGGCTGCACGCGGCCGCAGCAACATTCTGCCAGTATCCGCGGTACGATCAGTTCCCGGAGTTTGGGAAGATGCTCGGCGGCTACGAGAACGGCGGTCACCCATGGGGAGCGGATGAAACCATCGTGCTGACTCCCGAGGACCCCGACCACCCGCTCAACGCCGCTTTCGAGGGCGAGGACTTCGAGATCCAGGACGAGGTCTTCCAGATGAAGGAGCACTACTCGCGCGAGCGGCTGCGTGTGCTCCTGCGCATCAATCAAAACAAGACACCGTTCGGTCCTGACCGCCGGATTCTGCCCGAGCGTCGGGCGGATTCAGATATCGCGATCAGTTGGGTCCGGCGCGAAGAGCAGGGCCGCGTTTTCTACACGTCTCTTGGCCACAACCCGCACATTTTCTGGAACCCTCCCGTGCTGGCGCACATGCTCGCCGGAATCCAGTTCGCCCTCGGCGATCTCGAGGCCGACACAACGCCTCGCCCCATGCCCGCTCCCACGGAATGAAGCGGAAATCCCGAAGGGCAGTGACAGGGTGAGAAGGGCGCTCCTGCGGTGCCGCCAGACGCAGCCGCGGTCATGATACCGCACATGTGGAAGAGTAACGGATCGCCGACGAAATCCCCCTAAGTCTGTTTAAGGGAAGGACATAGGGTGCATTAGGTGGGGCGGTTGCGTTTCATTCCAGGGCCGAGGAGTGAGGAGGCACACCTGTGGCGGACGAGGATCGGGACGAGGAGCGCGAGGAGCGGAAGCGCCGCATCGAGCGGCTGCGGGAGCGAGTGGATGAAGCGACCGCGAACTCTACTGGGAGCTGTGCCATGAGAGCCTCGAGGAAGAGGTCCCGCGCTACATGATCGGCGCGCAGAAGGGGCAATTAATCCTGGACGTGGCCTGCTTTGTCGTCGAGGACCAAAGCGGGCGTTTTGGCCTTTCCCTTTCCGACACATCCATACTCACCTGTGCGATTCGGCCCGTACGCCTCGGCAGAAAAAGTGGTAGAGCAGGTGAGCCGGAGATCTGGCTGAAGCAGCCCGATTAGGCTGTATCGCACCGAAGCCTGCACAACCGACCAGCTGCCCGCACCGCTGCCGGCGGTCACTTGCTCAACTGATCACTTGATCAATCCGGTCTCCCTTTCTGCCGTCCCCGGCCCACCCGGCGCGTCGCTGCTCTTGCTCAAGCCGTCCCGCGTCGCGTACCGTCTTGCCCTTTGTCGGTTCCGCCGCCCTCCGCGCCTTTGCGGTGTAACGAACGGGGGCCCATATGAGAAAAGGCCGGAGCGAACGTCACAAGGAGACAGGCGCTCCGGCGTTGCCGGATTGAGAACCTTTTAAAGGTGTTGTCCTGACGCCCCAGGTTTTCTCAGTCTCATACCTGGTATCTGGACCCGTGCTCGATCGCTCCGGCTCTACGTCAATGATAAACACGCCTGCGGTGTTGTCAAGTGTCCGTGGGTGCGGCGCCGCTCACGCCTCTCCTTGAGTGATTCGCGCGGTCGGCGTACACTGCTGTGGTCGAACTCCTGGCACAGCCCTGGGAGCGTCGGACCCACTGATGACTGACACCATACCGATCTTGAGGTGAACGATGTCCGATCCCATCATTCGAGGCACGAGTTCGTGCGCCTTCTCCCGTGATTTGCACCGTGCGGCTATCGCTGTGCTTCTGCTGCTGGCGGTGTTGTGTGCGGTGTCCCCGGCTGCTGTGGCTGCGGTGGAGCCGGCGCATCCGTATCTGTTCTTCTCGGCGCAGGACGTGGCGGCTCTGCGGGCACGGATGGAGCGGGAGCCGTTCGCGACGCGCTGGCGGGGCTTTCTGGCCCATGCGGAGCGTTGCCTTGGGCAGGGCGCTCCCCGGGCCGGCCAGGCGGTTTCGCGGTCCCGCTACTCCCTTGGGGTCGCGGGCACGACGGCCTTTGCCTACGTGGTGACCGGCGACCGACGCTTCGGCGTGCGCGCGCGGGAGGAGCTTCTGGCCCTGCTGCAGTCGGACGGGTGGCACGTCAGCCGGTCGTGGAACCGCGGCGCGGACCTGAATACTGCGGAACTCAGCGTGGCGGCGGCACTTGTTTATGACTGGTGCCACGACCTGCTGGACGAGCAGCAACGGCGCACGATCCGCGAGGGCGTTCTGGAAAAATCCGTCCGGGTCTACCTGCACTCGGTCGAGGAGGTCCACGACTGGTGGGTGGACAACCCGGTGACCAACTGGTGCGGCGTCTGCCACGGGGGCTGCGGCCTGGCGGCGCTGGCGCTTTACCACGAGTCGCCCGAGGCGGCGCGCGCGGCCGACCTGAGCCGCGACCACGTGCGCCGTTTCCTCCGGAGCGTCATCCTGGACGACGGGGGAGGGCATGAGGGCGTGATGTACTGGCGCTACGGGGTGACCTTCGGCAATTACTTGGCCACCGCCGCCGCGCGGTTCTACGGCGAGGACGGCCTTCGCGAGGAATACAGGCGCAAGATGGCCGGCTACTGGGACATCTACATGCAGGCGCCCGACCTGCGCTACGCTAACTTCAATGACATGAGCGAGCGAACCTTCAGCGGGCTGTACGGGGAGGACCACCGCGCGCTGGAGGGCGGGCCCCGGAGCTGTCTGTGCGCGCTGTTCGAGTCGGCGGTTCCCGGAGGTGACCCGTTGCTGCTGTGGGGCGCGGACAGGGGGGCGGACAAGTTCTACTGGCGCGGCACCTCGCCGTTCTACTTCCTCTGGCGCCGCGACGCTCCCCCGGCGGGGCCGAAGCCGCCCTTGCAGGAGGCCGTGCTGTTCCGTGGTGCCGGCCACGCCATATTCCAGTCGCCGCAGTTGTGGTTCGCCTACAACGGCGGCTGGACGAGCAACCGATCGCACTACAACCGTGACCTCGGTACGTTCGTGCTGGTGGCTGCCGGAGAGCGGTTCGTCAGCGACCCCGGCTACGGAGCCAACCGGACCCGGGACCATTCCACCGTGCTGGCCAACGGCGAGGGGCAGCCCCGCGGCGTGGGCGCCCGCTACCGGCGGTTCGCGCAGGGCGAGGGCTTCGCCTACCTGGCCTCCGACCTCTCCGAATGCTACCCGGACTCCGGGTTGACCCGCTTTGTGCGGCACGTCCTGATGGTGGAGGGCAGGTATCTGGTGCTGCTGGACGATCTGGAGGCGGAGGACGCGGGGAGCTTCGAGTGGCGGCTGCAGAGCCGGCTACCGGCCGAGGCGCACTCCGACTCCCGGAGGGCCACTATCCACGGCTCTGCGGCGGACCTGCACGTGATAGCCGCCGCCCCGGCGGACGCCCGGCTCCAAGCGCAATCCGCGGACGTGCCCCTCAAGAGGGGAAGAACGCGCATGCAAATGCTCCGCATCAGCCCCGATTCGCCCGTCCGCCGGACGGCCATCGTAACCGTGCTCTATCCCACCCCGTCCGACGCCGCGCCGCCACGGGTCAGCTTCCACCGTGGCACTCTTACCGTATCCGGCGAGGCAGGTGAGGACACCGTGATGTTCGAGCCCTCCGGCGGGGAGTGGCGGTTGAAGGCTGTCAACGGCGAGGACGCCTCCTCGCTGCCGACGGGCGAAGAGCGGACGCTGGAACGGGTTTCCGGCCGCATTGAGCGTTGAAATCGCTGCGGCGATTGTGACGGAGAGCCAACTTCGTTATCGTATGGGGACCGTGCATTCAGCCCCCTGAGGGAGACACCGTGGAGCGGCCGGACGCAGAAGGCACCGTCGAGAGGCACCGTGGATTCGTAACACTGCGCAGCATTGCCATCGGCTGTCTGATGGCCATCGTGATCGGTCTGGCCGAGCCCTACCTGACCATCTACCTGTCCTCGTCTTACCTGTTCACGGACTATCACAGCGGCGGGGCATCTTTCCTGATTGCGGTAGCCTTCCTGTTGCTGAATGCGCTGCCCATGGGCGTGGCGCACGTGGTCATCTGGTTAGGCGGACCGGATTACCGCCGGGCAGTGCGACGCTTTGGACTGAGCACCCAGGAGATGCTGTTCGTGGCCGCCCTGATGATCGTCGCCGGCTCGGTGGTCACCTCGGGCGGCGTGGTGCACACGGTGCCCATGATGTCCTCTGCCTACTACTTTGCCAATTCGGGCAATCACTGGCAGACGGATCTGGTGCCGCACCTGGAATCCTGGCTGGCGCCGCTGGACATGAGCGGCGACACGGTGGCCATCGAGAAGTTCTGGACCGGCATACCGTCCAGGGAGGCGATTCCATGGCGGCCGTGGCTGCAGCCGGTGGCGCTGTGGGGGGTTTACCTGATGGCCGTCTTCGCCTGCCTGGGTGCCATCATGGCCGTCATGCGCAAGCAGTGGATGGAGCGCGAGCACCTGAGCTACCCCATCGTCCAGATCCCGGCCGAACTCTGCTCCGCCATGGGCAACCCACGCGGCGAGACCTCCATCTTCCGCAGCAAGGCGTTCTGGGTTGGCCTGGGCACCATGTTCTTTCTCTATAGCTGCATCGGCCTCCGGTTCTACCTGTTCGGCAAAAGCGGCCGATTGCGGATAAGCGAGACCGTAACTTTCGCGGAGGGCTACCAGCTTCGGTTCATGCTGGACACCGTGGTGATCGGGCTGGTGTTCATGATTCCCAACCGCATCGCCTTCAGCGTCTGGAGCCTGACGCTGGGTTCCTGGCTGCTGCGACAGATGATCCAGGCCAGGGGGTGGGGCATGCAAACCGACATGCGCTACGGTGGCCCGCCCGAGATGCAGCACATGGTGCTGGGCGCGATGGTGGTTTTCGTAGCGGCCAGCCTGTGGTACGCGCGCGACCACCTGAAAAGGGCGGCGCTGTGTGCGCTGGGGCTGGGTGAGCGCGACTACGATGACCAAGAGCCGCTCTCCTATCGGGGAGCTTTCATCACGATGCTCATCAGCGCCGCCGTCATGGTGGTCTGGCTGCGGCAGAGCGGGCTTCGTCTGCCCATCGCGCTGCTGTTCCTCGTCTTTTTCGTGGCGCTTTACTACACGGTGGCACGGATCATCGCCCAGGTGGGGCTGCCCTCGCTGAGCACGATCGTGGGGGTCGCACCCTACATAAACAGCATCGTCGGTTCGTCAAATCTCGGGCGGCAGCAGGTGGCCGCGCTGGGCCACCAGTTCTGGAACGCCGACCTGCGCCAGACCCCCGCCGTGGGCATGTCGGAGGGCATGTACCTGCCGCGCCGCCGCCGGGGGCTTTTCCTCGGCATGATGCTGGTGCTGCTGATCACCTACGCGGCGGCCTCCTACATAACCATCCGGACCGGGTATCGGCACGGCGCCAGCAGCCTGCACTCGTGGTTCATGGTTAACTCCGCGCGCGTGCCGTGGTGGTGGTATAACAGCGTGACGGCGCAGATGAAGGGCGTCAGTACGATAGGGCTGACATGGACGGGCGTCGGGGCGATCGTCATGGGCCTGCTCACCATCGCGCAGCGGACGTTCTTCTGGTGGCCCATTCACCCCATAGGCTTCCTGGTCTGCAACACGCACATGGTGTACAACCTGTGGTTTTCGATCTTCATGGCGTGGCTGATCAAGAGCTTTGTCGTGAAATTCGGCGGCTACAGGGGCTACCGCGTCACGCGGCGGCTGTTTATCGGCATGGTGCTCGCCGGTTTCATGGCAGGCGGCGTCTGGGCGGCCATAGACCTGATAACCGGCGCCCAGGGCAACACGGTGTTCTCGATCTGAGTCCCGGCTCCGACGGGCGGGCTACGAGAAGTCCGCCTCGAACTCCTGGATGGCTTCGATGAAGACATCGGCGTAGCGGCGGCACTTTTTCTCGCCCACGCCCTTTACCTCCCGGAACTCCTCCGGCGTCTCCGGGCGGCGGCGGCAGATGCCGCGGAGGGTGGCGTCGCCGAAGACCACGTAGGCGGGCACGCCGCCCCGGTCGGCCAGGTCCTTGCGCAGGGCGCGCAGGCGCTCGAACAGCCGCAGGTCCACCTCCTCCCAGACTTCCCCCTGGACTCGGGACGCTTTCACGCGCTTCTGGCGGGGTTTGGAGAGGCGTGCCCACCGCTCCCCCCGCAATACTTCAATTCCACGCTCCGTGAGCTTGAGCACCTTGTACTGCTTGGTGCGGGACAGGCATTGCTGCGCCACGAGCTGCTCGATCCAGTTGCGCACCTGCCGGGCGGGGTATTCGCTGAGCAGCCCCCACGTGCTGAGTTCGTCATGGCGGCTCTGCACCACGCGTTCGGCATTCGAGCCGATCAGGACGTTGGCGGTGTAGCCGGCCCCGTACCGCTGGTCCAGGCGTGCCACGCAGGAGAGTATCTTCTGGGCGGTCTCCAGGGAGTTCTCCAGGCAGTTCACCTCCCCCAGGCAGAAGTCGCACGCGCCGCAGTTATCCTTCTCGTATTCCTGCCCGAAGTATTCCACCAGCGTGCGGTGCCGGCAGGAGACGTCGCAGCAGAAACCGTACATGTCGCTCAGCTTCTGCAGGTGGATGAGCTGGACATCCGGGTTGCTGTCGGACAGCAGGAACTTCCAGGTGTGGTAGTCGCTGCCGGAGTAGAATATCCAGCACTCGGCCTCCAGCCCGTCCCGGCCCGCGCGGCCGCTCTGCTGCTGGTAGTGCTCCAGCGTCTTGGTCATTCCGGCGTGGACGACGTAACGCACGTCGGGTTTGTCAATGCCCATGCCGAAGGCCACGGTGGCGACGATGATGTCCACTTCGCCCATGGAGAAAGCGTTCTGGTTGCCTTTCCGCTCCTCGGGCTCCATACCGGCGTGGTAGGGCAGGACGGAGTATCCGCGGGCCTCGAGGCCGGCGGCCATCTCGTCCACGTCATTCCGGCGGATGCAATAGACGATGCCGGCTTCCCTCGGGTGTCGGTCAATGACCTCGCAAACCTGCTCCAGCTCGTTCGCGCGCCGCCGGGCGCGGTACACCAGGTTGGGCCGATCGAACGAACCCACCAGGACCTCCGGTGATTCCAGTTCCAGCGTCTCCACGATATCCTGCCGCACACGGTGGGTGGCGGTGGCCGTGTAGGCGTGCAGCGCGATGCCGGGGAAGTGATCCTTGAGAGCGCCCAGCTTGCGGTATTCGGGCCGGAAGTCGTGCCCCCACATGCTGACGCAATGCACCTCGTCCACGGCGATGAAGGAGACGTCGCCCCCGCGCAGCACGTGAGCAAAACGCTCCGACATCAGGCGCTCCGGCGAGACATAGAGGAGCTTCAGGTCACCGGCATGAAAGCGGGCGATGACCTTCTGCCGGTCCGGATAGGGCAGGCTGCTGTCCACCCGCGCCGCCGGCACGCCGCACTCCTCCAGCGCATCCACCTGGTCCTTCATCAGTGAGATCAGGGGACTCACGATCACCGCTGTGCCGGGCAGTTCCACCGCCGGCGCCTGGTAGCAGAGCGATTTGCCGCCGCCGGTGGGGAGCACGACCAGGGAGTCGCGGCCCTCCAGCACGCTCTCCATGGCCTCCCGCTGAAGGGGCAGGAAGCTGTCGTAGCCCCAGTATTTCTGGAGGGTGTTGTGCAGCATGGTGGACTATTTGGGCTGAGCGGCTGGTTGGCGTTCGTGACGGGGGAGAATGCCCAGGATTTCCTTCTTTTTCTCCTGATAGAAGCAGTAATCTTCGAAGCGGCAGTCGGGGACCTGGTGGTCGAGGGCGGGGATGTAGCCGCCGTCCTCGACGACCGGCGCCACGCGCTCCAACTCCCGCACGATCGCGTCGTGGCCCTTCGGGATGACGTGTTTGTCCACGCCGCCCATCATGCTGAAGGCCTGGCCGTATTGCTCCCGCAGCGCCACCACGTCCA
The DNA here is from genome assembly GCA_964448935.1 of uncultured candidatus Brocadiaceae bacterium. GTDB lineage: Bacteria > Planctomycetota > Brocadiia > SM23-32 > SM23-32 > CAYVBE01. The sequence goes on along the minus strand of CAYVBE010000002.1, from coordinate 45,910 downwards.
TGCCGGCGAAGACCTCCATCGGCCAGATGTGGTTGATGCCGCCATCGAGCCAGCCGGGAATCAGCTCGCGCACGTCGCCGTCGGAGTCCACGGCCACGATGTCGCCCCCGCGGCCGCGCCACCAGTCGGCCAGCCGCCGGTAGCGGGGCACGCATATCTCCTCGAAGATGGAGGGCGTGATGATGGGACCGTTGCGGAAGGCGCAGTCCTCCCAGAACCACAGCATGTCGAAGTCAATCTCGTCGGCCGCTTTGTCCAGAATCTGCAGGGCCAGGTCCACGCGCGCGTCCATGATCTCCTCGATCATCGCGCGGTCTTCGTGGAGCTTGATGCAGTAGTTCTCGAAGCCCAGTTCCATGCGCAGGCCGCCCACCATGCTGGGGGCTGCCAGGACCTTCACCAGGTCCGGGTCCCGGTATTTCTCAACCACCTCGTCCCAGTCGTCGGGGTAGCGCGCCTCGACGTCGGGCTGGAAGTCGTCCTTGATCCGTTCCCAGTCCTCACGCTTTTGCAGTCCGCCCTCCAGCACGGTGTGCCCGTGCTCGGCGTACTCGGGGTCCTCTTCCTGGTGCCAGACGGCCACACGGCCCCAGCGGTCGCGCCAGGCGCGCCCCCACTGCGTCATGGGCATGTCGTCCTCGTTCGGCGGGGGAAGGCCGGGGATGGGGCCGAAGTCCACCCCGCGCATTGCCGAGCGGCGATCGTGCCCGAAGAACTCCCGCGCGGTCACCCCTTCCGGCAGGCCCTCCTCGTGCCATCTTTCGCGAGTGACGGGACCCGGCATGCCGTCAAAGTGCGGGATGAAATCGGCTTTCTGAAAAAGCGCAATGCGGCGGTAGCATTCGGCGACGGACATCATGGTGTAGCTCCAGAGAGGTACTGATGTTGACGCACCAGCTTATCGGCGACGGGCCCGCCCGTCAACGCGGGACGGGCACATGTTTGACAACACGCCCGTGATACAGTAGACCATCCGGCGTCCGACCCTTCCGCGAGAACGGGACAAAGCTATGAGCGTGCGCGTCGCCGTCCTCTGCCTGGCAGTCTCCTTTTTTGGCACAGCGAGTACGTTTTGCGCGGCCGACTGGCGCGCCGACATGGACCCGACGGGCATGATGTGGGGGTTGCGGCACGACGGGGACCTGCTGGCGGTGCGAGCGCAGTTCGTCGTCGCCGCGCCCCGATGGCAGCCCTGGCTGACTCCGGCCAACGCGGAGAAAACGGAGCATTCGCACTCGGACGGGCCACGCCGGTGGACCGGTGACCTGCACCTGCACGGGAAGAGGGCGTTTCAGTACGAGAAGTCCCTCACGGAAGGTGCCGGGGGCGTCGAAGTGAGTCTGCGCGTCCGGGCGCTGCGCGACGCGAGACTCGACGGCGTATTCCTGGACATCAAGGTTCCCGCGACCGACTTCGCGGGTGGACGGCTGGAAGGCACTGGCGACGGGCAGGCCGAACTGCCGAATCCCGAATCCAGGAAGACCGTCTTCTCGGGACAGAGTGCGAACTTGCAATTCGTCGCGCCCGACGGGCGGCGCCTGTTCTTCGAGACGGATAAGCCCTGTCGCCTGAGCGTGAAGGCGCACCCCGGCTGGATGATCCCGCACTACCGCGTGCTCATCACCGTCCACGGGGGCGACATGCGGGCAGAGCAGGTGGTAGAAACGGTCTATCGCTTCCGCACAGAAGGGCAGAGCGATCACAGCCCGGCGCGGCTGCGGCTGGACACGGGCACCGAACGTTACCGCCTGGAGGGTTTTGGGGGCAACTACTGTTTCTGGCCGCGCGGCGAGGCGGTGGACTACACGCTGGACCGCCTGAAGCCTGCCTGGGCGCGCACCCAGATGTTCCTCCTGTTCTGGGAGCCCGAGAATGACGACGGCAACCCCGGCCACATCAACTGGGACGCCTTCGAGGACAAAGAGAAGGGCATGTGGATCCTGCAGACCGAGATGAACGCCGCCCGCCGGATGGCCGAACGCGGCATCCCCTTCATCATCTCCTGCTGGCAGGTGCCGGACTGGATGCGCGTTCCGAAGTCCGAGAAGCCGGAAGGAAAGCGGCCGATCGCGCGCTCGAAGTGGCCGGAGGTGGTGGAGTCCATCTGCGCCTATCTGATCTACCTCAAGAAGAACTACAACGCCGAGCCGGCGATGTTCAGCTTCAACGAGCCGCAGCTCGGCCGCATCCCCGACCCGGAGGACCACCGCGATTTCAACAAAATGCTCGGGCAACGCATGGAAGAGCTTGGGCTCAAGACACGCATTCTGGCCGGCGACGTCAACACTCCCGGCGGGGACAAGATCGAATATCCGAAACCGTTGCTCGAAGACCCGGAGGCCCGCAGATACGTGCGCGGGCTGTCTTTCCACTCCTGGGGCGGAGCGACGCCGGAGACCTACCGTGCGTGGTCGGACTTGGCCCGAAAGCACGACCTGCCGCTGTTCTGCGCGGAGTTGGGCTGGAACGCACTGGCGCACAAGTCGCGGGCATCTTCGACGGCGCTGTACGCACTGAAGGAACTCGAGGTCTACCAGGACCTGCTGCTACACGCGCGGCCGCAGGTGCTGCTGGAGTGGGAGTACGGCGGCAGCTACCCGCTGCTGACCGAGACGGAAGACGGGCTGCAGCCGACGGCCCGATACTGGATGGTGAGCCAGTTCGCCAACCGGACGCCTACGCCGGCCGTGGCGCTGGGGACGCACAGCGACAATCCCCGCGTGACCTTCACGGCGTTCCGGGGTGTAGAGGATGACCGCACCACCTACGCGCTGCACGTCGCCAACCTGGGCGCCGGAAGGGCGATTGCCCTGGAGGGGCTGCCGGCTAACCTGACGGCCCTCAACGCCAGCCACGTGAGCATTCCCGACCCGAAACGCCCCGCCCCGGAGACCGTGGAGACGAGCGGAGGCCGGCTGGAGATGCGCCTGAAGCCGCTTTCGCTGACGACCCTTCGTTGGAAAGAATAGCCCTTACCACAAGCATTGCTTAAGGAGCAGACGGTGAGTGACAGAGAAATCAAGATCGGCATAATCGGCACGGGTAAGATCGGTAACAGCCATCTGAGGAAATACCGAGAGATTCCCGGTTCGCGCATCGTAGCGGTGGCGGACATAGACCGGGACGCCGCCGAGACGGCCGCCCGCGAGTTTGAAGTCCCCGATGTCTACACCGACTACCATGAGCTGCTGGACCGCGATGACATAGAAGCGGTGGACGTCTGCCTCCACAATATGCTCCACCGCCCCGTGAGCTGCGACGCCATGCGGGCCGGCAAGCACGTTTACTGCGAAAAGCCCATCGCGGCCACCTACGCCGACGGGCTGGCCATGGTGGAGTGTTCCCGCGCCATGCAGCAGATGCTTCACATCCAAATCGGGACCATGTTCGGCCCCGCGGCCCGGGCGGCCAAAGAGGTTGTCGAGTCCGGGCGTTGCGGGGACATCTACCACGGCCGCGCCTACGTGAACCTGAAACGCAAAAGACCGTTCGTTGACGGCAAGAACACACCGGCCTTCGTGCGCCGCGAGACCGCCGGTGGCGGGGCTTTGATTGACTGGGGTATCTACGCGATCTGCCGGGTCCTCTGGCAGATGGGCAATCCCGAGCCCGAACGTATCGTAGGGCAGACCTACGACCGCCTGCCGATGGACCAGGGGCTGCGCGAAGAGAGCGGCTACGACGTGGAAGAGATGGGCGCGGGCTTCGTCCACTTCAAGAACGGCGCCACGCTGGACGTTCTGGCGGCGTGGGCTTTGAACCTGGACGAAGATGTCGGATGCTGTGTCGCCGGGCACAAAGGAGGCATAGTATTCGCCCCGTTCTTCGCCCAGGATGTGCCTCCGGTGCGCTTCTTCTCTGCTGTGACCGATCCCTGGGTACGGGAGCCACTGGACCTGGATGCAGCGAGGGAACGCTGGGATGCTGCGGGCGACGCCGACGCCTACGACAGCCCCCAGCGCCACTGGGTGCGCGCCCTTCAGGGGAAAGTCCCGCTGATGCCGACCGCCGAGGTGGCGCTGAACATGATACTGATCGCCGAGGGCATCTACCGCTCCGCGGAGCTGGGCCGCGAGGTGCGCGCCGAAGAACTAACGGAATGTGATATCTGATTGTCCGGATGAGTGTGGTAGTTTCGCCGGCAGGGCGGAGAATTACCTCCGCAGTGTGTTGACCAACGTGAGCTGAGACGGTAGTATTTCTGCGTTGCCCTCCGACGCTCTCTCTACAACCCCGATCAGGACGGGAATGCCAGAGATGAACCAGATACGAGTGCTCATCGCGGACAAGGTGTCCGAGGACGTTTCCCGCATACTGAGCGAAGCGGGCATCCAGACCGACTTCAAGCCGGGCCGGACCGAGGAAGAGGTCCTGACCGACATCGCCGGTTACGATGCCATGGTGGTGCGGTCCGCTACGAAGGTGACCCGCCGCATCATCGAGGCGGCCGAGCGGCTGCAGGTCATCGGGCGCGCGGGGGTCGGGGTGGACACTATAGACTGCGAGGCAGCGACCGATCACGGCGTGGTGGTCATGAACACGCCCGCCGGCAATGTGGTCAGCGCGGCGGAGCACACCGTGGGAATGCTGCTGGCGCTGGCGCGCAATATACCCGTTGCGCACGCCGAGGTCCGGCAGGGCGAATGGAACCGCAGCGCGCACACCGGCGTCGAGTTGGAGGGCAAGACGCTGGGCGTTATCGGCCTGGGCAAGATCGGCCAGCACGTGGCCCGCGTCTGCCGCGCGCTGGGGATGGAGGTGCTGGCGCACGATCCCTACATCAACCCGGAAAAGGCGCGGGAGCTACGTGCGAAGCTGGCGGACTTCGGGGAAATCCTGAGTGAGTCCGATTTCCTTACGGTCCACACGCCAGCCACGCCTGACACGCTGGGCATGATAGGTGCCGACGAGCTTGCCCGCATGAAGCCGGATGCGCGGATAGTCAACGTGGCGCGCGGTGGGATCGTGGACGAGCAGGCCCTGGCGGACGCCCTGGAAGAGGGCCGCATCGCCGGCGCCGCCGTGGATGTATACACCGAGGAGCCCGTCGCGCCGGACAACCCGCTCCTGGAAGCGCCCAACATCGTGCTGACGCCGCACCTGGGGGCCAGCACGAAGGAGGCGCAGTCCAAGGTGGCCGAGACCATCGCGAAGCAGCTCGTCGCCTTCTTCAAGGACGGGGTTATCCAGAACGCCGTGAACCTGGCGGTCCACCTGGAGCCGGAGCTGGCGCCCTACGGCGAGCTGGCCGAGGCGCTGGGGCTGCTGACGGTGCAGTTGCACGAACGGCAGGCCGTCACGCGAGTCCGGGTCTCCTGCCAGGGCCGCATCGCGCAGAGCAACACGCGGGCGCTGGCGGTCAGCGCACTGGCGGGGGTGCTGCGGCCCACCACGGAGAGCAATGTCAACCTGGTCAACGCCTCCGGCATCGCCGAGGAGCGGGGCATAGAGCTGGTGGAAGAGAGTTCGCAGCAGGTGCGCAGCTACGAGAGCCTGCTCTGCGTCGAGGCCGAGGCCGGGGGCAGGACCCGCCGGGTCTGCGGCACGTGCTTCGACGGCAAAAACCCGCGCGTGGTGGAGATAGACGGCCTTGCCATTGACCTCCGGCCGGCGCGCAGCATCCTGATCATGCGCTACGACGACCGCCCCGGAATGGTGGGCAAGTTCGGCACGATATTAGGCGACGCGAACATCAACATCGCCAGCATGGACGTCGGCCGTGTGGAGAAGGGCGCCGACGCGGTCGTGGCGCTCACACTCGACGACCCCGTTCCCGAGCAGACCATGGACAGCATCCGGCAGGCCATCGAGCCCAAAGAGATGCACCTGGTCTCCCTGCCGGCCCTTTGACGGGCTGTTAAGCGCGCGGAGTTCTACTCCCCGAGCGGCTCGATCTCGCCCTGGTTCATCAGGTTCGGGTGGGCCTTTTGCCACTCGGGTCCGGCGAACAGGTAGAGGCGGCGGTTCGTGGGCACGTAGAGGAGGCCGTCCACGGCCACGGGCGTGCGCGGCTCGGCGCCGCTCAGGCGGCCTTCCCAGAGGACCTTCTTCGTGCGGCCGTGCCCCAGGACGGCATGCCCGCGGTCGGATCCCAGGTAGACCTTGCCGTCGGCCACGAAGGGGTCGCAATAATAGGTGCCGGCCGGGAACCTGTGCGTCCAGAGCTTCTCGCCCGTGACCGCGTCGAAGCAGTGGAGTTGTCCCAGCGAGTCGTTGTAGTAGCACAGCCCGTCGGCCACGGCCGGCGTGGCCATGCCCGTCTGCACATAGCGGCTGCTCCATACCACGGACTCCTCGCCCAGTCGGCCCTGACCTTTAGGCTCCAGGCACCAGAGCGCGCCGGGCGAGATGCCGTAGTTGTGATCGCGGCTGATGGCGATGTAGATGCGTCCGTCGGCCACGCAGGGGGCTGCCATGATGTTGGCCATCATGGGTTCGTCGCTGGTCGGGGCGTCGCCTCGGCCGTGGCGGTGGGTGTATTCGAGTTTGCCGTGGCCTCCGGCGCGGTTCTCGGGGGGGACGCAGTCGAAACTCCAGACCTCCTCCAGCTCAACCACTCGGTCCTGCTGCACGTCCTCGGGCTCCAGCGCGCGGAAGGCGTGCAGGATGCCCCAGCCGTCGCCGAACAGCAGCACCTTCTCTCCGCTCATGACGCCCATGCTCGGCGTGCCCCACTGGCCGTGGTCCACGCGGCGCAAGTAGGCGGTGTCGTGCGCTACCAGCCGCCCGCTGTTTTTGTCCACCACCAGGATGTTGGGCCGCTCCTTGCCGCCGGCGTGCTCCTCGGGCTTGCCTCTGCGCGAGTAGCCGATGTTCACGGCCTTTCCCTCATGCTTCACCAGCACGGTCTGGCTGTTGCTGGTCGGCAGGTAGATCATGTTGCCGTCCATGATCATGGTGCCGCTGAACGCGTGCTTCCAGGCAAGCTGGAAGCGTTCCAGGAACTCGAACTTCCAGATGATGTCGCCGTATTTCGGCTTCATCTTGGCCGGGGGTGGATCCTCCAGCACGCGGTCTTTCAGGATGTGGCGGCCCGTGTTGGCCATGTAGGCCACTTCGTCGGTGAAGGGCCCGTCGTTACCGTCGGCCTGGCCGTTCATGTCCAGGCACAGCAGGCTGCCCAGCGGGTCAACGACATAGGCGCGTTCGCCGTCCACCAGGGGCGTGTTGCAGATGCCGTACATCCCGTAGCTTCCGATACTGCCCAGGCCGGGAGCCAGCAGTTCCCATTCGAGGTCCCCGGTCAGGCGGTCCAGACATATCAGGGACCCGCCGGACTGCTCACGGTTCAGGCGGGCCAGCTCATCGTGAAGCAGGCTGCGCTGCGTGCTGCCGAGAAGCAGTCGCTCCCCCGCGATGACGGGCATGGCGAACTGCGAGCCGCCCCTGACATCGAACTCCCAGACCAGATTCTCTTCCGAGAGTTCAGAGGGCAGGTCCCGAACCTCCATGGCAGGGTTGCGGCTGTGGTCCACGGGCCATTGCAACGGCTGAGCGCCGCAAACCACGCCCGCCAGGGCAAGTACCGCCAAAATTGCGTATCGTCTCATTTTCGGATGTTCTGCCTCTCTACGCTTGGTTGAAAGCCGGGGCTGGCTTACTCGGACTCCGGCATGTGCCAGAGGTGTTCCCAGTACTTCTGGTCTATGCGGCAGTAATCCTCCAGGCCGGCGCCACCGGCGTGCCAGTCCTCTGGCAATATGCCGAACCGCTTCATGACCTCAGGGTAGGCGCGCCAGGGCTCAAAGCCCGGCTTGAAGTACTCCGGCATCCTCCGCCGCTGCTCGGCGGCGTCCCGCAGGGCGGCCAGTATCTCTCGGTAGAACGGGTCTTCCTTGCTTGTGAAGACCTCCGCAGGCGGCGCCTCGGCTTCTTTCTCATCGGGTGCCAGCGGATGGGGCTGAGGTTCCCGCTGCTCGCAGAGGCCCAGCCCGCCGGCCTCCTTCGCCAACGGCGCCAGCAGAACCAGCGACTTTTCCGGATGACTCAGGTTGTATCTGCGGTCTCGCACCCGAGACCAACCGGTGAGCCAGCGCCCCTTGATGTCGCCGGGGGAGTGGCAGGTTCCGCACCTGTTCTCGTATTTTTCGTCGTCAATCTTGACGCGGATTTTGCGGTAGCGCATACCCAGGCCCGCCAGAGTGCCGGCGTATGCAGCGCTGGACTCGATCCAGTACCGCACCATCTTCAGTTCGGTGGGATTGAGCTTCACGTCTTTGTGCTCCTCCTCCAGCACGTCCCACAGGCGGCTGGCGTGGGCGCCAATGCTGTAGGGAGCGCGGTTGCCCAGGCCCTGACGGCCGTGGCTTATGAGGCCCTCATAGTGCAGGTTCAGATAGCTGTGGACGAAGCTCGGACTGGAGGCCCCCGTCAGGCTGAGTTCACCCGCGTACTCGTCGTAGTTATGGCAACTGACGCAGTTCCTGTCCCAGATAGGCTGGATGTCGCGGTTGTAGTCAATGATCTGCGGCACGCCTTCCAACGGCTGCACAGCGCTGGGCGCGCGCCGCATGGCGGCAGGCATCCTGCGATGCGGGTCGGGCGGGGGAGCCATGGTGCGGGGCTCATGACAGCCGACACAACTCGTCGTCTCGCCGGGGGCCACGCTGGTGAAACTCATCATGCGCTTCACGGCGCGGCCCTCATCGTCCAGCGCCACGAAGAAGAACCCCCGATTGGCCGGCAGGTCGAAATACGCCGAGCCGTCCTCCTCAACCGGGACCTTGCCGACGATGCGGTGCAGCAGGAAGGTGCCGTCCAGGCTGGTGGCGTCCATGTCCACGCTGTAGCTGACCGACTTGGGCAGCTCCTCCATGATCAGAAGCTCTTTGATCGTGCCGGGCTCGACGCCGTCCATTTTCCGCCCCGTGTGCGCCTCGTAGAGCGCGAGAGTGCCGTGGCCTTTGCTCCAGTCGGTGGTGTCAACGATGACGTCCTCGCGAGGACGGGGCAGCAGGGGACGGGGTTCGTGTACCCAAAGCTTCTCGGTTCCCTCATTGTGCTCGTAGAGCCGCTCCCAGTTGCCTGCGCCGTCCATCACGTAGAGGCTCTTCTGGCTGGCCACCAGGAAGCAGTCCTCGCTGACGGGATACCGGTCGCGCCAGCCGTTGCTGGTGTGGCCCAGGCGGCCGATGGATTCGGGGTATTCGTCACTTACGAGTTTAGCCGAGTTCAGATGGTCGGGGCCCCTGTCCGGATCTATCACGCGCACCTCGCCGCCGTGCTCGGCCGTGTTGTGGAAGGCGTAGGTGCAGACTACTTTGCCCGTGCCGGGCACCGGCTTGGCGTCCAGCATGGCAACGCAGTTGCCGTGTTTGTGCATGTTGCCATAGAAGGTCATCTGGCGGGTGCCATCCGGGTTGATGACCCATAGGTGGTGGAATGCCACCTCGTCGCGGTCCACGTATTCCCAGCGCGTATAGAGCACGCGGCCGTCCGGCAGCATCCAGGGGGTGTTTTCGTGTTCCACGCTGGCGGACAGGCAGACGATGTTCGATCCGTCGGCGTCGCAACGGTAGAGGATCCCCGCCTGGCTGCTCCAGCAGGGCACACGGCGGTGGCCGCGGGTGCTGATGAACATGATGCGCCCGTCCGGCATGTAGGTGGGCTCGACGTCGTCCTCATCGCCGTCGGTGAGCTGCGTCAGGCCCGTGCCGTCCACGCCGATCTCATACAGGTGGTAGCGCGTTTCGCCCCCCGGGCGGTAGCTGAACAGTATCTTCTGCCCGCTGTAGTGCACCTGCGGATCGCGCACCGCGCCCGCCGGGTCGTTCAGGACGTCGGTGACCTCGCGCGTGCGCAGCTTCATACGGCAGAGCCGCCCGCCGCCTTGTGCGATGTGGAAATTGTCCCCGTACAGCCGCCCGTAATTCTCGTAGTAATGCAGGTTCTTCACGTGCCCCCGCACCGCGAAGATGATCTCCTCCACGTCCGAGAGGGGGCCGGCCAGCGCCTGTTCGATCACGCCTTCCTGCTGCCCCGCCAGCGCGCCGGTGGTGCAGAAAACGCTCAGAGCCAGTGCGGCGACTGTGAGCAGACGGAGGGTGCGTTTCGTAACCCCTTTATGGTCGGATTGGAACGACATCATTCCGGGATTCCTCGCGCTGAACGCATCTTCTGCGGCGTATAGGCAGTTGCAGTCTCACAACCTCATGCTCTATATTGTAGGGGAGAGGCCATGCCGGGTGTAACGGAAGCATGTTCGATTCAGCGTCAAATATGTTGAAATAATGATCACCTTTCTGGAAGGCTATCCGCGCGAGACCGACGGGCTACGGCTCTACCTGATGGGCTGGAGGCCCGGCCTGCGGGGCCAGGTGGACCACCGGTTTGCCCGCTGGGCGGCCATGTTCGTCTTCCGCGGTGACGGGCGTCTGGAGCAGGCCGGGCGGAGCGAGCGGCTGGAGGCGCCGTTCCTGCTGCTGGCGCGGGCGGGGCAGCGCTACCGATACGGTCCGGATGAGACGTGGGACGAGTGCCACATGGTGTTCGACACGCCGCCGGTCAGCCTGCATCTCTCGGGATGGCCCGAGGGGCCGCTGCCGATGGAAGACCCCGCGGCGGTCCGCGCCCACCTGAACCGGGCGCTCCGGCTGCTGGAGAACCCGGCTGTGCCCGGCGTAGTGGATCAACTCGACGCGCTGGCACCGGTGATGTTGCTGGCCGCCCGCTACGGCAGCGGGGAAAGGGTAGGGCGGGAGCCCCTGCGGGGCATCTACGCCGCCGAACAGTGGATGCGCGAGCACCTGGCCGAGGCGTTCGAGGTGGCAGAGATCGCCGAACGCTTCGGGTTCAGCCCGGCCACGTTCCGGCGGTGGTGGAACCGGCGCTTCGAACTCAGCCCGTGGCAATATGTCATCCGCCTCCGCATGCAGGAGGCGCAAAGGCTGCTGCTCGCCTCGCGGTATCTTTCCGTCGGACAGGTGGCCCGGCGCGTGGGGTACCCCGACCCGCGCTATTTCGCGACGGCCTTCCGGCAGGCCACTGGCATGACACCGACGGAGTTCCGCGAGCAGGCGACCGCGGACTGACTTCCCTCGCTGCGAACCGCGCCGGCCATCAGCCGAAGTAGTCCGGCTCCTGTCCGGGTGTCCACTTGATGTTGCAGCCCGCGCTGGGTTTCTGGTCGCCCGGAACGGGGCGGCCCTCCAGCACGGCGTCCAGCGCCGCCCGCAGGTCCTTGCCGGTGACCGGGACGTCGCTGCCCGGTCGGCTGTCGTCCATCTGACCACGATAGACGAGCTTCCGGTCCTCGTCGAAGACGTAGAAGTCCGGCGTGCAGGCGGCGCGATACGCCTTTGCCACTTCCTGCGTCTCGTCGTAGAGGTAGGGGAAGGGATAGCCGTAATCCTCCGCCTCCTCCTTCATCCGCTCCGGGCTGTCCTGCGGGTAGGCGTCCACATCGTTGGAGTTGATCGCAACTACGGCGACGCCCTTGTCCATGTATTCCCGGGCCAGCTCGACCAGACCCTCGCGCACGTGTTTCACATAAGGGCAGTGGTTGCACATGAACACGACCAGCAGCCCGGGCGCGTCGTCGAAGTCGCCCGGGCGTACCGTGTTGCCCGCGGTGTCGGGCAGCTCGAAGTCCGGCGCCTCGGTCCCGAGCGGCAGCATGGTGGATGCTGTCTCGACCATCGTTCCGTCTCCTTCCGAAAAAGCCCCACGAGAACAGACGTCGCCGAACGGCGACTACAGGTGATTGTACCACGCCCACATTCCGCTGCAATCGTGGCGGTCGGATCACGCGATTTCCCGCGGGAACTGCTCCCTCAGGTAATCGTAGTACTTCCAGAGGTATGCCTCGGTGTAGGCGTCCATGTTGCCGCCACCTTTGTGGCTTCGGCAGAAGGGCGTCTTGAAGATGCCGCGCTTCACCAGGATGCGCTTCTCGAAAGCCAGCTCGTGCGGCCCGTGGAAGGCGTTCAGGTAGGGCACAAGGCGGTTGTAGAGATCGAAGGCCGTGTCCTTTGACCCCTGCAGGAACTCCCGCACGATTCTCTCGTAGACGCCGACCATCGAGCAGCCCGGCATAACGCCCACGGCGCCGCGGTCAAGAGCTTCATACAGGTCGATTCCCTGATTGCCCGTGTAGAGGGCAATGCGGCCCTGCGACTCCCGGTGCACGGTGGTGATGAACGGTCCCAGCGGCACCGGTTCCGCCTTGACCGCCAGCGTGTTGGGGATCGAATCGCTCAGCTTCACGAGGTCCTCGACGGTCACCGGCCCCCCCGCGCCGTCGGAAGTCACCTGCACGTACAGCGGCAGGTCTTCGCTGATTTCCTCCGCCACTGCTTGCATTGCGGGCACAAAGTCGTCCTCAAAACGCGGCAGCGCCATCACGGCGTCTGCCCCCATGGCGGCGTATTTCCCGGCGGCCGCGATCGCCCCGGCGGCCGTCGTCTCCGTCACCGATGGTATCACGGGAATGCGACCCGCGGCGGTCTCCAGCACGACTTCCAGCATCCTCTCCCGCTCGGCTTCCGAAAGCTTCGTGAACTCCGTTGCGAAGCCGAAGACCATCAGGCCCGCTGCGCCGTCGTTGATCACGGCTTCCACAACTGCCCGCAGGTCCTCCTCATCCACCCGCGATCCGTCCGCGGTGAACGGCGTCTCCAGAACCGGCACGGCCCCCGTTATCTGTTCCATCGGCTTTCTCCTGAATGGCAGTCTCTAAGAATCGTCCAGTTCAAACGATCGCACGCTGTTCTCCACTGCGTATTCCCACAGTTCGTCGCTGAATCCGAGCCCCGGCGTCTGCGGGACGATTATCTCTCCGTTCTCGAACGCCGGAGCGCCGCCGGGCACAAAGCCGAAACCGAGGTGCTCGACTCCCGGCGTCACAAGAAACATCTCGTAATACTCGCTCACCGTCTCGGGATAGGCGGCAATCGCGTGGACCCGCGTGAAGCCGCCCCCGTGTGTCTCGCACTGCGTGTGGTGCGCCTGCGCCAGGGCCATGCACTTGAGCATGGGCGAAATGCCGCCGCCGGGTCGCACAATATCGGTCCAGCCGTTGTGCAGCCACTCGGCCCGCGCGTAGAACGACCCGGGCACGCTCTCCGGCCCGCAGATCGGCACGTTCACCCGCCCGCGCAGTTCCGCGTAGCGCTCGGGATGGTCGCGCTCATTCATGGGAGCCTCGAACCACTTGAAGTCGAGCTCCTCCAGTTCGCGGCCCACCCGCACCGCTTCCTCCAGCGTATAGGCCGTGTCGGGGTCCAGCATCAGCTCCATCCGGTCGCCCACGCGGTCACGGACCGCACGGCACGCCTCGATATCATAGTCGGGCGACGCCAGATTACGCCCGGCGAGCGTCATCGTGCGCGGATCGAGGCAACGGTACGTATGGAGCTTGTATGCCGGGTAGCCCATCTCCAGGCATTCCTGCGCGTGGTCGGCGTACTCCTCGGGCGAGCCCACATCGGTGTAGGAGCTGGCGTATGCCTTGATGCGCTCCCGCCCGGAGCCGGCGGCCAACTGATGGACGGGCAGGCCGGCCCATTTTGCTTTCAGGTCCCAGAGGCAGGTGCTCATCGGCCCGCCCGCCAGGGCGAGCACCTTCTCCGTGTTCAACAGGTTCTCCCCCCGCAGGCGCTCCCAGGCCGCACGCAGGCGTTCGGCCCGCGCCTCGAACGCGCTGCCGTCCTCGATGTCCTGCTCGTTGTTCAGGCTGCTGCCGGTCAGCCCGCCCATGCCGAACGATCCGGAGTGCACGCCCCCGCCGCCGTAGCTGAAACCCTCCAGCCCGTCGCCGGTCGTCACCTTCAGGGCGAACATCAGCCGACCGATCGTTTCGCCGTAGCTGGCGGTCTCCGTCAGGCCGTATTTGTGCCGGATCTTCCACCACTTGCCGCTCAGGTCCCGCGGCGGCCGGACTGCTTCGTGCGCTTCCAGTCGGACTGCTTTCATCACCTCTGTTGCACCTCCAGAGCCTGCACATATTACTTGTCGCTGAACCCGCCAAAGCTGTGGGGTAGCTTGCGGCTGATCTCGCCGAGGGCCTCCTGCAGGCGGGCCATATCCCGCGCGTGGGCCGGGTCATCTGCCAGGTTCCTCATCGCGCTCTCGGGCTTCTTGATGGACTGTGCCAGGGGCACCTCGCGCGGCAGTTCCTCGGCAATGTTGTAGAGGGCGTCAACGGGCGCGGCGGACTTGCTCTGGTCCTTCACCCTCCGGCCCCGCAGGTCGAACTTGACGCCCTCGCGCCGCTGCTCCTCGATGGGCTCCGGGTACCTGAGCGCCACGTACTTCAGGCCACTGTCGTCCACCACGGTGCGTTGGTAGCCGATCTCCGCGTAGGCATATTGGCGCGGGCTCGGCGCGCCGGTCAGCAGGTGCTCCGCCACCGAGACGCCGTGCATGGCGGTGCCGGGCAGCGGGTCCACGCCGCAGATGTCCAGAACGGTCGGCGCGATGTCCACGTTCTGCACCAACCCCTCGCTGACGCAGCCCGGCTGGATTTTGCCGGGCCAGTAGGCCAGGGCGCCGGCCCGGATTCCACCCTCTTTGCAGGTCCACTTCGCGTCGCGGCCGTGGTCGGACATCAGGAGGACCATGGTGTTCTCCGCGATGCCCAGTTCCTCCAGGCGCCGCACGATGACACCGACCGCGTCGTCCAGCCAGATCACGCCCGCTTTGTGCTTGTCGCCGTACCAGCCGATGCCGTCGGCGTTCACTTCTTTGGCGCGTTTGAGCACGCTCTCGCGAGAGGGTTGGACCTCCGGGAAGTCAACACGGCCGACGGGCGTGATGCGGCGGTCGGCCTTCAAAGAGTCCTCCTCCGGGGGCCAGTGGACCAGCGTGGGGTTCATCACCAGCAGGAACGGATCCCCGCCGCAGTCGTCCAGGAACTCCAGCGCGTTCCATGTTATCCAGTCCTGGTTGTGATACATGACGTCGCGGTAGAAGTTGTCCGGCTGCGGGTTGTCGTGGTAGAGGCCCTCGGCGTAGTCGTAGCCGCCGGTGTAGCAGCCCTTCTGAGCCAGCTCGAAGTTGTAGCGCAGCTTCTCGAGTTTCTCCGGGTCGTCCAGACACGTGTCCCCGACCGTGCGGGCGCGTTCGTCCATGAAGCCCAGGTGGTATTTGCCGACGAAACCGGTGCGGTAGCCGGCGTTCTGCAGGGCCGCGGGCATGTTCCAGCACTCCGGCGGGCGGTTGTGCTCGTCGCCGATTTCCTGCATCAGACACACCGACGTTCCGGCGGGGAAATTGCGCAGCGTGCCCGGCGCGGAACTGGCGTAGCGACCCGTGTGCAGCCCGTAGCGGCTGGGCGCGCAGAGGGCGGTGGAGGCGTAGTAGCGGTCGAGTCGGACCCCGTTCTCCGCCAGCCGGTCTATGTTGGGCGTCGGCTGGCCGCCGTAGCAGCCGAACTGGCTCATCGCCTGGTCGTCGGTGTAGATGAGAACTACATTCGGCCTCTCTGCCGCCTGAGCGTGCGTAGTTCGAGCCAGAGAGGAAAGCAGGGCACCCGCGCCCAGAGCCGAACCGGCTTTCAAGAAACCCCTGCGAGTGACTTTGCCCATCAGCCAGCACCTTCCGTTAAATACCCTTGGTGACAGCAACGGCCCATTCTAAGTCCCCGCCGCAACAGGCGCAAAGCCCACGATGCGGGGTCCGCCTTGACAGGCGGCACGTTATCTGGTCAACTCAGACCCGACGCATTCAAAACCGGCAATCAGAACCCGAGAACCAGATGATCCCTGAACAAGGCATGACGCGTGTTGGACAAGACGAGGAAAGGCGGAGCATCTGCTTCGACTTCGATTGGCGGTTCTTCCTGGAAAGCGATGGCGAATCTATCCACGCCGAACAGCCCGGCTTCGATGACCGGGGGTGGCAGGTGATCCAGACCCCGCATGACTACAGCATTCTGCAGCCGTTCGACCGCGACGCACCTGCCGGGAGCACGGGAGGCTACCTGCCCGGCGGGGTGGGGTGGTATCGAAAGCGCTTCTCCGTTGCACCGGACCTGCGGGACAGGCGCGTATACATTGAGTTCGACGGGGTTTACCGCAACAGCGACGTCTGGTGTAACGGCGCCCATCTCGGGCATCGCCACTACGGCTACGCCACCTTCCGCTACGAGCTGACCGACCATCTGAAGCCGGGTGAGGTGAACCTGATCGCCGTGCGGGCGGATAACTCCGATCAGCCCAACTGCCGGTGGTACTCCGGGTCCGGCATCTATCGGCACGTCCGGCTGGTGATCACGGACAGGGTGGCCATGGAGCCGTGGGGCGTCCACATTACAACGGAGAACGCACTGACGGAGGCCGCCACCGTACGGGTGCGCACTACGATCGCAAATGCGGGGTCGGACGGCGTCGCCGCCCGACTGCAGACGATGATCCTGGACCCGGACGGGGAGCAGGTAGCTGCCACGTCCAGCGAGCTGACCGCGCCGGCCGCCGGGGAAGCCCGGACCGACCAGCGGCTGGCCGTGCGCAACCCGAGACTGTGGTCACCCGCATCGCCCGAACTCTACCGGGCGGTCTGCAGTGTGACTGGCCCGGACGGGAGCACGGTTGACAGCGTGCAGACGCGCTTTGGCATCCGGGAAATCGAGTTCGACCCCGACCGCGGCTTCCTGCTGAACGGCGAGCTGACTACGCTGAAGGGCGGCAATATCCATCACGATGGCGGCTGTGTTGGGGCGGCGGTGCCGAAAGCCGTCTGGCGCCGGCGGCTGGAGACCATCAAGGCCATAGGTGCTAACACGGTCCGTATGTCCCACAATCCGCCTGCTCCGGAGGTGCTCGACCTCTGTGACGAACTGGGGTTGTTCGTCCTCGACGAGGCGTTCGACAAATGGAACGCGCACGCCGACTGGCTCCCGTGGCTGCAGCGCACCCACGCCACGTTCGAGCAGGACTGGCGGCGGGACCTGGATGCTATGCTCCTGCGCGACCGCAACCACCCCTGCGTGATCATCTGGAGCGTCGGCAACGAGGTGGTCGAATACCCCGAGCCGGAGAAGTGCCTGCCCACATATCGCAAACTGGCCGAGCGCGTCCGCGAGGTGGACCCCACCAGGCCCGTTACACTCGCGCTGCAATATGTGGAAAACCGCGAGGCAGCGCTGAACGAGAGCGGACTGGCCCGTGAGCTCGACATCATCAGCCTGAACTACCAGGAGAGCTTCTACGGCTCCGACCGGGAGCGCCGGCCGGACCGGCTGATTCTCGGCACCGAGACGCGACCCTTCTTCAACGTGACCCGGGAGTCGAGGAAGACCCACTACATCCCGGATCGCAATCCGTGGCTCGACGTGGTGGAGAACGATTACGTCATCGGCGGTCTTGTCTGGACGATCGTTGACTACCTGGGAGAGGCAGGCTGGCCGAGGAACGGTTGGTGCGTCGGCCTGATGGATACCTGCGGCTGGCCGAAGGCGCGCAGCAACTTCTTCCAGTGCGCGTGGTCGGAGGCGCCCGAGGTGCGCATTCAGGTGCGGGACGACTCGCTGCCCATCGCGCGCGGCAAACTCTCCTGGGACGCTCCCCGGGTTGCCTGCCACTGGAACTGGCCGGAGAAGGCCGGCGATATCGTGCATGTCGAGACGCCGACCAATTGCGAGACCGTGGAGCTTCTGCTGAACGGCACGACTTGCGGCGTCCGCGAAGCGGCCGATTTCGCCAACCAAACGGTCGAGTGGTATGTCCCTTACGAAGAGGGCGTTCTGGAAGCGGTCGGCAGGAATGCCGGAGACGAGGTTGCCCGCTGGAAGCTGGAGACAACCGGTCCTGCCGTCGCCCTGGCGGTGAACCCGGACCGCCGGATCGTCTCAGGAGACGGGCACGACGTGGTGCATCTGGAGATACACGCCGTTGATGCCGAGGTGCGTCGCGTGCCGGACTACGACACGCATGTGAACGTCAATGTGCGCGGACAGGGCGAGTTCCTGGGCATGGACAATGGCGACCAGGTCAGCAAGCAGCCCTACTTTGTGCCCCGGCGCAAAACGCACTTTGGGCGCTGCCTGGCAGTGGTCCGCGCACGACGCGGGACGGGCCGGATTGCGGTGCGTGTGACCTCCGAGGAACTCGACGCGGCCGAGTGCGAAGTGCGGGTGGATTAACCGGTCGGGGCATCGGAGACGCGCACGATCATCTTGCCGATGTTGTCGCCGTGGAACAGGCCGATGAACGCCTCGGGCGCCTTCTCGATGCCGTCCACGAAGGTCTCGCGGTATTTCACCCGTCCCTCGTCAATCCAGCGCGCGATGCGCCGCCGGGCTTCCTCGTAGCGGTCCTCGTACTCGAATACCAGGAAACCCTCGGCGCGGGCGCGGTTCATGATCAAATGCCAGAGCTTGCGCGGGCCTTCCGGCACGCGGGTGGCGTTGTATTGCGATATCTGGCCGCAGACGGCGACGCGCGCGCCGACGTTCAGGTTCTGGAACACCGAGTCCGTGAGCCGCCCGCCGACGTTGTCGAAATACACGTCCACCCCGTCCGGGCAGACCAGACGGACCTTGCGGCGGTAGTTGTTGACCTCTTTGTAGTTGAACGCCTCGTCGAAGCCGAGTTCTTCGGTGAGCCACCGGACCTTTTCATCCGTCCCCGCCGACCCGGCCACGCGGCAGCCGGCGATGCGGGCGATCTGGCCCACCAGGGAGCCGACCGCCCCCGCGGCCCCGCTGACGAAGACCGAGTCCCCCGGCCGCGGCCGCCCTACGTCCAGCAGGCCGAAGTAGGCCGTCATGCCGGGCATGCCCAGCACGCCCAGCGCGGTGCTGATGGGCGCCATGTCGGGGTCTACCCGGCGCACCTCTTCGCCGTCGGAGACCGCGTATTCCCGCCACCCAAAGGGTCCCTGGACGATGTCGCCCTCGGCGAATCCCTCCCGGTTCGACGCTTCCACCAACCCCACCGCGCCGCCGGGCATAGTCTGGCCGGGCTCGACGCCCTCCGTGTAGCCGCTACCCCCGCCGATCAGGCCCCGCATGTAGGGATCAACCGACAGGTAGACCACGCGAACCAGGAACTCCTTCGGCCCCGGCTCGGGGATATCGGTTTCCTCAACGCGGAAATCGGACAGCTCCGGCTCCCCCTTCGGCCGCGAATCCAGCACAACGTGCCTGCATGTGTCGGCCATGATACTTTTCCCCCAGAATGACGCCGGTTGCGTACACGGTCAGTATAACGGACCAAGCCGCGCAATGAAGGGGAGGGCGGAGATGCGTCAGTCAGCCGATCTCCACTTCCAGCCGATGGGCGCCGGGCCCCGTGAATGAGACCAGCAGGTAGAGCGAGTCTTCAAGGGTCCGCGTTTTGACCGGTTCCTCCTCACCGTTGACCAGCAGGCGGGACGGTTCGGCGCCGTCGGGCAGGAGCAGATCCACCTCTATGCGGTCGCCGCTGCCCGCCGCGAACACGTCCAGCGTGCCCGCTTCCCGGTCGTGCTGGTAGCGATAGCGGCAGTAGCCGTCGGAGGCCGGATAGTGGGCACAAGCGGTGGCCCTCTTGACCCCGGCAGCGGGCCAGCGGGGCGCCAGCCGCACGGTATCGTAGGTGACGCCGGCGTCCACGATGCCCGCCAACCCCTCGATGAGGGCGTAGACCATCGCGGCCGCGCCCCATACGTCCGGGATGTTGTGATCCATACGCGCCATGGGCAGGTGTGGCTCCGCGCCGGATAGGGTAACGCCGACTATTAACCATATGGCGTCGGTCTCGGCAGCCGCGAACTCCAGATGGCTTATCTCCTTGTCCGCGTGCGGGTTGGCCCAGGCCCAGGTGAACACGCCCACGTTCTGGAACTTCCGGTTGGGCCCCTGCCAGCCGATGCGGTAGTCGCCCCGCCGGGTGGGCCGGCCCTGGACGACGTCGGGCGCCGGCAGAAACCAGCTTTCGAGCTGTTGGCCGGGCTGGATGTACTCGGTCTCGTGGCTCCCGTCCGCGTAATGGACTTCCAGCCGCCCGACGACGGAGGCGGGGCGGGCGCTGTGGAGCAAGTAGATGGTCCGTGCCTTCGCGTTGACGGCCAGCGTCTCCTCCTGCTTGTGTTCCGGCCGCGAAGAGATACCCAGAGCGCCGCGGCGGCCGTTCTCGGCCGGATCAATGACGTCGAAGGGGATCCCGGCGAATGCCTTCCGTCCGGTGGGCAGGCCGCTCATGTCGTTCTCCCCGCCGCCGGTCCAGCCGGGCACGCCCTCGGCGCCGCCACCGTGGAAGTCCACGTTCGCTACCTCCCGGAGCGACATCGTCTGGAGGGCCATGTCCTCGGGTCGGTCGGGTAGCTTGCCCCTGAGGCAGCCGGGCAGGAACCCGCCGAATTCTTCTCCCAGCAGCCCGACACGCCGCAGAATGTCCACACCGTAGTCATCGAAGCCGTGTTCGAAGGCACCGCGCGCCAGTTCGCCGGCACATATCGGGCTGACGCCGGCGTTCATGTAGTCCCAGATGGTGGCGAACCCTTTCTCGAACGGCGGATAGCAGTTATACCACTCGCCCGGTGAGGTGGACGGCATCTCCCGCCGAATCCGCTGGTAGGATTTGATGATGTTGGCGCACTTCTCATGGCCGATGCCGCGGTTCACGGCATAGGCGTTGGAGATGGTGACCTGGCGGTCGGTGGGTGTGTCGCCCAGGTCGCGGTCGGCGTCGGGATTCTCGGGGACCATGTGGGTGTAGAACTCGCCGTTCCACGAGACCTCATCCAGGCGGCGCAGCAGGTCGTCGGCAAGCTGCTCGAATTCCGCGGCTTCCTCCTCCCGCCCCGCGACCGTCAGCATCTCCGCCAGGTAGCGGCAGCCGGCCGCCATGCCGGTGTTGTCCCCGTGGAAGACGTTGAACTCGGTCACGCCGGGCAGCACGCGCATGATGGACCCGCTGCGCCGGGCGTCATCCTCGGACTGGAAGTCCCACGTGTCTATGGTGTAGCCGCGCTTGAGAAGCTGGAACTTCTCGCTCCAGCGATAGTCGGTGTCGGTGGTGGCGTAGCGCACCGCCCGTATGGCGTTGTCCAGCAATCCATTCATCCATTCATTGTCGCCGCACGCCTTCCAGGTGTAATAGAGGCCTTCGAGGAAAAGGAACTCCACATCGTTCTCCACGGGTATGCGCTGCCAGCGGCGCTTCGGATTGCCGGGAATCTTGCGGATGAAATCGCCGTAATCAAACTCCCAGTCGCGCCAGGTTTGCAGGGAGGAGTGAAGCATCTGCTTGCACTTGTCCCATATCATGCCGTCCTCGCGCTGGGAGTCGGCATACAGCTCGATACCCGTCTTCAGGTCATCGTCCCAGTACTTCATCCCCTTCAAGGCATGGACGTGGTCGCGCAGCCACGAAACGTAGTGCTTGTAGCGCTTGCAGTGGATGCGGAGGTAGCTGATATGGCCGGTGCTGACCCATTTGAGCATCGTATCCGTCAGCATATCGAGCAGACGGGCGAACCGGCCGCCTTCGTCATCTATCTCGGTCTCGCAGTCCACCCGGAAGACGGCCTCGTCCAAGAGTCTCCCCTCGGGATCGAGGTGCAAAACACGGTGGACACCCAGGGCACCCGCGACGACGACTTCTGCCGGTTGGTCGGCAGGCAGGTTGGAGTATTCACGGTTCAGCCCGTCGCGAACGCTGAAAGTGCCCTCGGCTTCCGGCGCGATCCGCACGATATCCAGGGGCGCACAGGTCCGGTCCGGCGTCGTAACGTTCAGCATCAGTATGTTCCCCCTCATCGGCATCGCGGCTTGTCAGTAGAGGCGCCAGACTACCACGGGGGGGACAGTGACGCAAACCAGAGAGGGGAAGGGGGGAGGAAACGAGCAGATAGTCGAAAGGGGACCGCAGGAGAGGCAACTCGGTGGGGCGTGTGGAAAAGGGTACTCGGGAGGTTTCGTTGTCGTTCTCTACTTGCTCCTCTCTCCTGCTCTACCATTTTTGTCCGGTCCCGGACAAAAATGGTGCGGATGGGGGGATTCGAACCCCCATGGGCTACTCGCCCACTAGGTCCTGAACCTAGCGCGTCTGCCTGTTCCGCCACATCCGCACTGCTCTTTATTGTAATTTGCCGGGGGTGAGTGTCAAGCAAATCGGCGGCTTGCGGGCCGTCGGCGGGTAATTCAGGCCTGTTGTGGTTCGTGCAAGACTTCCCTGCGGTTCATTCGGATGAAGTTGGCCAGGAAGGCGAAGGACAGGAGCGTTATGCCCAGCAGAAGCCAGAAGAGCAGGGCCCGGCCGCCGGGCAGGCCAGTTTCCGTAGAAGTGAGCAGGATGTGCGCGTAGACGGCCAGGATGAAGAGGACCTGCAGCACGAACTTCGTCTTGCCCATCCAGTTGGCGCCGACGACCTGCCCGCCGCGGCTGGCGGCGTAGCGCACCGCGGAGACCAGGAATTCCCGGAACATGTTGAGCAGGACGAGCCACGTGGGCACCAGGCCGAGGTCGGCAAAGACGAACAGCACCGCCAGCACCATCACCTTGTCCACCAGGGGGTCAAAGATGACGCCGAAGGTGCTGTGCGCTCCCAACCGGCGGGCCAACATGCCGTCAACTCAGTCGCTGATGGCGGCCAGACCGAACAGGGCGGCTGCGACCGCCACGTGTGCGGCATCCGTTGCATGGGAAAGATGAAGAATGAAAGGTATGAGGGCGAGCCGCACAAACGCAATGGCATTGGGTATTGTGAACAGCATCGCCTCCCGGATACCGCAGTGGCGGAAAGGGTCAGGATCCCGGCGTGGTGGACAGGTCTAGCGCCTCCAGGTCTCGCACCAGTATGTCGGCGGCATGGTGGTATTTCCACAGCCATCCGCGGTCCCACCGGCCATTGCGATTCAGGTCCTTATAGCTGTCCCCGCGGTCCACGCGCCCGTTCCCGTCTGCGTCGGTAACGATCGGCTCGTCTTCGAGCAGAAACGGCACATTGCCGCCCATCCGCCGTTCAATGAACCCGTAGGTCTTCAACATATGCTCTCCGGTGTCCAGCACGGCGGGCCGGACCTCTACGTGGCCCAGGTCGCGGGGGATGTATTTCACGAAGGGCATCATGGACCAGCCGACAAGAAGGACACCCGTTATGACGATACCGTTCAGCAGGCCGGCTACCGGCCCCACGGTCCAGTCCATGGCCTTCGGACACTCCACCTGGGGAAAGGCAAATTTGATCTTCAGCCAGCGTAGGAAGATGATGAGACCGCCCACAAGAAAGGCGAACGAGAGGGCGATAAAGTAGTTCCGCGTAGGGGGCGCGCCGCCCGCGAGGTTGGCAGCAAACCCTCCCAGCGGTCGGCAGAAGGTCAGGGCGCCGAGGAAGGCGATCCCGTTGCGCATCAACGAGTACACGGAAAAGAAGGCGCCGTCGCGCAGGCCGGCGTGCGTCATGACGCCCAGAAGAACCAACACCAACAGGATAGCGAAGTAGCTTGTCATTGTCTCGCGTTTTTCCTTGATTTGCGGTTGGGGGATTTGGTCCTCAGCACTCGCCGCACTTCGTCCAGCGTGGTGATGCCCCCCGCCACCTTGCCGATTCCGTCTTCGTAGAGCGTCCTGAAGGCTTTTTTGCCGGCGGCTTTGCGTATGGCGGCCGGCGTGACGGAAGGCTCCCGCATCACGCTCCTGACCGGATCGGTGAGGATGAGCATGCTGAACAGGGCGATGCGCCCGTGGTACCCGGAGTTGAGGCACGCCTCGCAGCCGACCGGCCTGTAAAGGGTGGGATTCTCGCCGCTGAGGCCGAGTTTCTGGACGGATTCGGGGTCCGCCTCGAAGGGCTCCCGGCACTGCACGCAGAGCCTGCGCACGAGCACCTGGGAGGTGACGCACGTGACCGACTTGCCAACGGTATCCGGCGGGTCCACCATTTTGGCCAGCCGGGCCAGAGCGGTGCAGGCTCCGTGCGCTTCGATGTCGCAGAGGACCTTGCCTTCCCGGGCGGCGAAGTCCAGCAGCAGCGTGGCCTCCGCGGGCTTCTGCAGATCGTCCATCAGGATAACGTGCGGCGCTTCACGCATGACGGCCGGGAAGACGTCTTTGAAATCCTCATCGCGGGAGAACGGGAACTGCCGGACCTGGCCCAGATCGTGCTCCGGCTCCTCCGCCAGCCACAGCACCTCGTGGGTGAAGATGTCTATCTCGTCCACCGCGGCGTGCAGCGTGGTGGTCTTGCCGGACCGCGGTCCGCCGGAAATGACCACGGCGGCGCGCTCCTGCTGGAGGGCTGACTTCACCCGCTTGATCAGCGCCGTGTGCATACCCAGCGCTTCCAGACCCTCCTGGTAGAGGTTGGGCATCCACTCGGGGAAGTCGAACACCACGGCGGGGCTGGCGTCGCCGGAGCGCAGCCGCGCGCCGACTTCCACCCCGCTGCCGGCGCCGAACTCGACGTTCAGCCGCGCGCTTGCGCCGGCGCGGCGCTTGAGCCCCAGGAAGGCCGTGACGCAGGAGAGCATCTGCCGGGCCGTATCGGGGTCCAGAGCTTCCAGATTCTGGGGCACGCCATCCAGCAGCACCCGCAGGACGTAGCCGTCCTCATAGGGCACCACACTGGCTTGCTGCCCGTGCGCGTTGGCGCACCGGCTAAGGAAATCCTGCAACCGCGCGGCTGCTTCGGCAAGCTGTGGGTGCTCCTGCAGAAAATCGTCGAGCGACTGGCCCTGCTCGTTCACGAGCGTGGCCTGCGAGCTGGAGAGCGCGACGGCCGGGCCGGAAGATTCTCCGGTCACCTTGCCCAGCAGCGGTATCTTGTCCAGAAAAGAGGCCCGGTGCCCCGCGCCGAAGATTCTGTGCTGTTCCGGCACTTTCTGGTTGCGCTTCTTGATGTAGGCCATCGCCGTGCCGGCCACGATGGCGATCAGCAGCAGGGAGACCGCTCCGTGGATCAGCAGTGTGAGGACGACTCCCCCCAGCCCGGCGCCCAGCATGATGCCGGCCCACCAGCGGTCCGCCATACCGACGCCTTTGGCGTCGAAGCTGACCCAGGAGGTGGCGTAGACCCAGAAGGCGACGCCGCCGACAAAAAGCAGCAGCCAGACCGGGGTCATGTAGAGAGGTACTGAGGGCGGGGAAGCCGTGGCGGGGGGCGCGGCCGGTTCGGGCCCGGGCTCCGCCGGGGCTTCGGAGGCGGCAGCGGCTTCCGTCCCTTCCGTCTGGGCGGCCGCCAGGTCCGCGCCTACGACCAGCAAGGTGAAAAGTGCTGCTACGAGCAAGACCGCCTTCCGCCCGGGTCGCTTTTCCATGTTTCGTGGGGGTCCGTTAACAAGTTATCCGATGGACGGCTTGGCGACGTCTATGCCGCGCAGGGCCATGGCCAGGGCGTCCTTATTGGGGGCGTACTGCATGGCCACTTTCTTCTCGACGTAGCCGGCCTGGATGATCTCGACGAACGAGTCGGTCCAGGTTTTCATGTCCTCCTGGGTGCCGACGCCGATGAGGTCGTTGATGCGTTCGTCCTCGCCTTCCTCGATGGCCTGCCGGATGGAGGCGTTGGTGAACATCAGTTCCACTGCGGGCACCACGCTGATGTCCTCGCGGAAAGAGGGGACGAGTTTCTGGCACAGGATTCCCTGGACGTTGAAGGCCAGGCTCTGGCGGATCAGCGAGTGGCGCTCGGTGGGGAACAGGTCCAGGATCCGCCCGATGGTGCCGGCGGCACTGGAGGTGTGGAGCGTGCCGAACACCAGGTGGCCGGTCTCCGCCGCCACAAGCCCGGCGTGAAAGGTCTCCTGGTCCCGCATCTCGCCCACCAGAATCACGTCAGGATCCTCCCGCACACCCGCGCGCAGCCCGTCCTCCCAGCTCTGACAGTCCAGCCCGATCTCTCGCTGGTTCACGATGCTCTTTTCGTCGTGGTGCAGGTATTCGATCGGGTCTTCGATGGTCAGGATGTGGTAGCGGTGTCTCTTGTTGATCAGGTTGATGAGCGATGCCAGGCTGGTGGACTTGCCGGACCCAGTAATGCCGCAAACCAGGAAAAGGCCCTGCTTTATGTCTACCACACGCTCCAGGGCATCCGGCAGGTGCAGCTCTTCCAGCGTGGGTATGTAGTCCTCCAGCATGCGGGCCACCAGACCCACGCGGCCCTTCTGCAGAAAGACGTTGATGCGCACCCGACCGCCGGCCACGTCCCGACCCAGGTCCACGCTGCCTTTCTCGAACAGCTCCGCCATCATCTCGCTGCCCAGCAACTCACCGACCAGCGACTCTATCTGGT
This sequence comes from uncultured candidatus Brocadiaceae bacterium, assembly GCA_964448935.1. Lineage (GTDB taxonomy): Bacteria > Planctomycetota > Brocadiia > SM23-32 > SM23-32 > CAYVBE01. The sequence goes on along the minus strand of CAYVBE010000002.1, from coordinate 19,759 downwards.
CCCCCGAGAGCGCCTCCGATTTGGCGCGGTGCAGGGAGCCGTCCACGCGGAACAACGGCGGATTGTCGGCCTTCAGGTGCAGGTCGCTGGCGCCCAGGTCGGGCATCTGGTTGAAGAACGCGTCCAGCCGTATGTTCTCTTTTTGCTTCTGCTTTGCCATGTCCCTTTTATTCCCGTCTGGGGGTGGGTCAGAACTGCCCTCTGTCATAGGCCAGACCCCGGCGGCAATCGGGATCGGTCAGGCGCTGCCCGATGTCCACCTCGAACGCCGCTGCAATCGGTTCGAGGATTTCCGGGTTTTTCTGCCAGACGTTCTTGGCCGCCTGAGCCACGACCTCCAGCCCGGCGGGTGTCATCTTGCCCAGGGGCCGCCGCACGCCGCCGACCGGCATTCCCAGCAGGCACATCAACGTCTTGATCGGCAGGGGATTGCGGGCCTTGCACAGGCGCTCCCCCCAGGGGCTGGGCTCCTGCGTCTTCACGGTCACAATATCGAACAGCGGCTGCAGCGCCTCGGCCAGCCGCCGTCCCTCCTCCTCGTCCCCGTTGAGGAACGCCTCCGTCATCTGCTGCACCGCCGCCGGCACCACGTTGGAGACCACGCTGACGACGCCGCATGCTCCCACGGCTTCGTCCGTCATCATCCGGGCGGTCATGCCGTCGTCGCCGCTCAGAATGCTGAAGTCTGCGCCGCAGCACTCGCGCGTGCGCCGCATGTTCTCGATGTCGGCGCTGGCTTCCTTGACGGAGTTGACGTTGGGGCAGTCCTGCGCGAGCAGGGCGAGGTCCTCGGGGAGCATCTGCGTGCCGGAACGGCCGGGAATGACGTAGGGGATGACCTCCACGTCGGGGAACTCGCGGGCCACCGGCTCCATGTATTCCTTGCGGATCTCGATGGAGCTGGGCCCGTTGTAGTAGGGCTCGACCAGCAGGACGGCCTCGATGCCGTTCTCGCAGACGTGGTGGGTGCTGCTGAGGGACTCGCGGGTGCAGTTGGAGCCGGTGCCGCCGATCACCAGGCAACGGTCCGCGACGTATTGATGGACTTTAATGATGACGCGGGCGTGCTCTTCCCAGTTCAGGGCGGGGCTTTCGCCGGTGGTGCCGACGGCCAGTATGCCGCTGACGCCGCCGGCCACCTGGAACTCGACCAGGCGCCGCATGGCCTCGTAGTCAACTTCGTCCGGCTGCCCCGCGCTCATAGGCGTGGCGAGGGCCGTATAGCAACCTTCAAGATTATCAACCACGGCGCCTACACTCCCGATTTGAGCAGAAAGACGGGGCAACTGCGCAAGCCACCGGGCACTGCTGCGGCGTCAACCACGGCGCGCGACTGCAAGGCCCGCCCACTTTGCCGCTCTGCCCGGCGACCGGGCCTTATTATGGGTTGGACGCGGCGGATTGTCAACGGCACGGCGGCCCGGCGGGGTGCGCCTTTACTCGTAGGGCAGCAGGGCAAGGTAGCGCGCGCGCTTGATAGCGCCTTTGACCATGCGCTGGTGGCGCGAGCAATTGCCGGACCGCTTCTTGCCAAACATGGCAGCCTCGCCCGACATAAGCCGTTTCAGACTGTCCACATCTTTGTAATCCACTTTCTCAACCTGGTCGCGGCAGAATCGGCAGCGTTTGCCGGAGGTGCGTCTACTACTACTTCTTCTTCTTCTTCGTGCAGCCACTTTTGGGGGCTCCCTGGACTCTCTGTTGAGGTCTCTCAGCCGGTGCTCCCGGCGCAAAAGGGTACGCCGACGGAATCGACGAAATGGACCCCGCGGCACGACGGTGGGCGTCGCCGGGCAGAATAGCATCTTCAAAGGCTGCCCGATACACAGAACATGGTATAGCGACGGGGCGCTTTTGTCAATGGAACAACCGACTTGCGGGGCGCTCCGGCGCCCTCGGCATTTACGCGCTTGACAGCGGAGGGCGCCCGGCATATAGTCCCAACGTGAGGTGGGGGGATCCCTGGCCGGCTCTCGCCGGCTGCGGCGCGAAAGCCTGCTTTGCCTCGGAATCTGCGTTTTGGAGGAGCAACATGCGATACGACCTTACCAGTGCTGTGATCGGTGCGGGATTCATCGGCCCGGTGCACGTGGAGGCGCTGGGGCGCCTCGGTGTTCGCGTCAAGGGTATACTGGGCGTCTCCGAGGAGGAGTCGCGGAGCGGCGCGGAGGCGATGGGCCTGGAGACCGCCTACACGGGGCTCGATGAGCTTCTGGCCGACGAGGAGGTGGACGTGGTCCACGTGGCGGCGCCAAACCGCCTGCACTTTTCCATGGCACGTGACGCCCTGAACGCCGGCAAACACGTGCTGTGCGAAAAGCCGCTGGCCATGAACTCCGACGAGACGGGCCGGCTCGTAGAACTCGCCGAGGAGAAGGGCCTGGTGGGAGCGGTCAATTACAACATGCGCTTCTATCCGCTCTGCCTGGAGGCGGCGGCGATGATGCGCGACGGCCGCCTGGGCGAGGTCCATTCGGTCTGCGGCAGTTACGTGCAGGACTGGCTGTTCTACGAGACCGATTACAACTGGCGCGTTCTGAAGAAGGAAGGCGGGGACCTGCGCGCGGTGGCCGACATCGGCACGCACTGGCTGGACCTGATCCACGCCATCACCGACCTGGAGGTGGAGGCGCTCTGCGCGGACCTGCACACCGTCTTCGACATCCGCCAGCGGCCTACCGGCGAGGTGGAGACCTTCAAGGGCAAAGTGGACAAGATGGCCGTGGAGACCGAGCCGGTGGAGATTGACACCGAGGACTACGGCGGCATAATGCTCCGGTTCAGCGGCGGGGCGCGCGGCGTTCTGTGGGTCTCCCAGGTCACGGCCGGGCGCAAGAACTGCCTGCGCTACGAGATAGCAGGGTCGGAACGCGCGCTGTCCTGGGAGAGTGAATCGCCCAACGAGTTGTGGATAGGGCACCGGGACGAGGCGAACGAAGTCCTGCTGCGCGACCCGGCGCTGCTCTCGGAGCCGGCGGCGCCGTTTGCCAACTTCCCCGGCGGCCACAATGAGGGCTTCCCGGACACGTTCAAGCAGTCGTTCCGGGCGTTCTACGACCACATCGCCGGGCGGCAACAGACCGGGGCGATGCCTTTTGCCACCTTCGAGGACGGCCACCGCGAGGTGGTGCTCTGCGAGGCCATCCTGAAGAGCCACCGCGAAGGCGGCTGGGTTGACGTGGAAGGAGGTGCGGAATGAAGCTTGGTTTTGTCAGCGCTATACTGCCGGACCTGTCGCTGGAAGAAGTGATGCAGATCGCTTCTCAAGAGGGCTTCGACTGCGTGGAACTGATGTGCTGGCCCACCGGCAAGGCGGAGCGCCGCTACGCCGGAGTCACGCACGTGGACGTGGTGGGTTTCGACGGATCGGACGCCGACCGCGTGCTGGCGGTGGCGGAATCCAGCGGCGTCACCATCAGCGGTCTCGGCTACTATCCCAACCCGCTCGTGCCGGACGCCGAGGCATCGGCCACGTACGCCGAGCATCTGAAGAGGGTGATCGAGGCAGCGCGGCTGCTGGACGTGGGCGTGGTCAACACCTTCATCGGCCGGGACCCGATGCGGTCCGTCGAGGAGAACTGGCCGCGGTTCCTGCAGGTCTGGCCGCCGCTGGTCGAGTTCGCCGCCGAGAAGGACGTGCGGATCGGCATCGAGAACTGCCCCATGCTGTTCACCGAAGACGAATGGCCGGGCGGCAAGAACCTGGCGCATTCGCCGTCCGTCTGGCGCCGGATGTTCGAGGAGATACCGGCCGAGAATTTCGGGCTCAACTACGACCCCTCCCACCTGGTATGGCAGCAGATAGACCCCGTCCGGCCGCTGCGGGAGTTCGCCGACCGTATCTTCCACGTCCATGCCAAGGACGTGCGCGTTGATCCGGAGCGGCTGAACGACGTGGGCATTCTGGCCACACCGCTGGAATTCCACTCCCCGAAACTGCCGGGGCTGGGCGACGTGGACTGGGGGCGGTTCTTCTCCGTGCTGACGGACGTCGGCTATGACGGTCCGGTCTGCGTGGAGGTCGAGGACCGCGCCTATGAGGTGGACATCGAGTCCAGGAAGCGGGCACTGCGCCAGAGCGCCGGGTTCCTGCGTCAGTTCGTGGTCTGATTCGACGGAAGTCCTGTTACTTTGCCTGTGGAGACAGAGATGGATTACACGTATGACGCCATCGCGAAGATGATTGACCACTCGCTCCTCAATCCGGTCATGACGGACGAGGAGTTGGAGGAGGGCTGCCGCATCGCCATGGAGTATGAGGTGATCACCGTCTGCATCAAACCCTATTACCTGTCGCGGGCGGCCGAGATGCTCGAAGGAACCTGCGTCAAGCCGACCACAACGGTCGGCTTTCCCCACGGGGGCCACGCCACGTCCATCAAGGTCGCCGAGGCGGAGACCGCGCTGGGGGACGGCGCCCAAGAGCTGGACATGGTGGTGAACATCGGCAAGGTGCTCTCCGGCGATTGGGACTACGTGCAGGCCGACATCGCTGCCGTTGTCGAGCGCGGACACGCCGAGGAGGCCCTGGTCAAGGTGATCTTCGAGAACTGCTACCTCGAGGACGATCACAAAAAGAAGCTCTGCGAGATCTGCGGCGAGGTCGGGCCCGACTTCGTCAAGACCTCGACCGGCTACGGCACGGGCGGGGCGACGCACCACGACCTGAAGCTCATGCGCGAATACTCGCCCGACCACATCCAGGTCAAGGCGGCCGGCGGCGTGCGCTCCCTGGACGCGCTGCTGGAGGTCCGCGAGCTGGGCGTCACCCGCGTGGGCGCCAGCCGCACGGTCACGATGCTGGACGAGTGCAAAGAGCGGTTGGGAATCGAGGGCTGAAGTCCCCCTCAACGGGTTGCCAGCAGACGGTGCAGCGCCGGGATGGGCGCCGTTCCGGGGGCGATCTCCGCGAACGGCGCGCCGCACCGGAGCACCGTCTCCCGCACGCGCCTTCGGTGGCGCCGCATGGGGGCATCCTCGCCGCGTGAAGCGTCCAGCCGGATGCGTTGGCCCGATTCCGGGTCCGCGCCGTCCCACACCACGCCCGCCGGCAGGTTGGCGCAGGCGGGAAACTGCACGGCCATCAGGTGGTGCTTGCGTGCCACGCCCGCCAGCGCGCGCCGGACGTCCGGCCGCCATACGGGAGGCGTGGTCAGAAAGTCGCTCAGCAGCACGCACACCACGTGCCCCCGGCAGTTGCGCAGTTGAGAGAGCAGCGGCATCAGATCGGTGGCCGGTCCGGCCGGACGGGCCTCCAGCGCCCGCCTCAGAATGCTGAGGACGTGCCGCTCCCCGCCGCGCGTCGGCACGGCGTCCAGCACCTCCCGCCCGAACAGCAGGGCGCCCACGCGGTCGCCGTTCTCAGCGGCCGCCAGACCCAGCGCAGCCGCCACGAGCAGGGCGCGCCGGACGGGCGCGTCCTCCGCCGGCCCGATGTGCATGGAATCGCTCACGTCCAGCGCCAGCAGAACCCGCAGTTCCCGTTCCTGCTGATACTGCCGCACGTAAACGGTCGGGCGCCGCGCGGTCACGCGCCAGTCAATGCGCCGCACGTCGTCGCCGGGCTCATACGGCCGCACGCTCTCGAACTCAATGCCCGCTCCCCGAAACGCACTGGCGTAGCAGCCGGCAAGGTGTGTGCGCACCTGCCTGAGCACCCGCAGCCGGAGCCGCCTGGCGCGGCGGACCAGATCGGCCACTTGCGTGTTCTCAGCCAAGGTCAAGTTCCCGGATTGAGGTGGCGTCCTCCGGCGGGCAAGCTATCTCGACGATCACTGCCTCAGGAGGGCAGAGCAGCCGCACGGGATACGCGGGGGCCGTCCCCAGGCCGGCGCTGACGGAGGCGATGGTCCGCCCCATGTGGAAAACCCCGCGCGCGGCGCGCCTCGGCAGGTCTGTGCGTGTTACCAATGCGCCCAGGAAGGGCAGCCGTATCTGCCCGCCGTGCGTGTGCCCGAACAGGGCCACGTCCGCCCCGCGCTGCGCCAGCGCCGGCAGCACGTCCGGCGAGTGGGCCAGGGCCAGCACCGGCATGTCCGGGGGCAGCTTCTTCCATGCATGTCGCACGGAGGGGCGGTATAGATAGGCATCCTTCAGACCTACGACGGCCAGCGGACGTCCCTTTCCGGTCTCCAGCACGTGGTGCGTATCCTGCAGCAGATGGACGTCCGCGTCTCTCAGCGCGCCCTTGATCTTCCCCACGGGGTTCGTGGGCCGGCGCTGGTGCGGCCTTCTCGGCAGCAGAAGTTTCAGGTACGACTCAACGGTTCCCACATGAACGTAGTCGTGACCGGCGAGCACGGCAAAACTCCCCAGGCGCGGCCGGAACATGCTCACCATCCGCCGCAAGCTGGCCACCCCGCCCTTATGGTGGATGAGATCACCCGTGTAAGCGACCAGGTCGAACTCCTCCTCTGTCAGACCCTCCAGGAATTGCAGCAGCCGGTCGTCGCGACCGTTGAAGTGCGTGTCGGTGATGTGAAGCAGTTTGAGCGGCGGCAGCCGGGTGACGGCCGCGGGCAGTTTGACGCGGCGCACGGTGTAGCTGCGGGCCTCCCGGAGGCCCCGCCCGAGAAGCAGAGCGGCTCCGATTGCACCGACTCCCACAGTATAAGCTATCCAGGCCATACACGGCTCTGACAGGGCAGAACTGATCGGTTAAAATGGGGACGGTAAGTCTAATTGCGCCCGGCAACTTGTGTCAAACGGTTTGGGCCACGCGATGCTCTGGAAACTCATAGTGCTCCTGACGGCCGTGCCGCTGGTGGAACTCTACCTGCTGGTCCGGCTCACCCAGTTGTGGGACAGCCTGCTGCTGACGATATTGCTGGTTATCGTCACCGGCATCGTGGGCGCTACACTGACCCGTTTGGAAGGGCTCAGAGTCCTGCGCAACATCCAGCACTCGATGGAGCGCGGGGAGTTGCCGGCGGACGGTCTGATGGACGGCGTGATGATACTGATCGCCGGCGCTCTGCTGATCACCCCCGGAGTCCTGACAGACGCCGCCGGCTTCCTGCTGGTCATCCCCTTCACCCGCGTGCCCATTCGGAATTTCATCAGGAGATGGATGCGAAAGAACATGGAGACCCACGGCGGCGGGGCGTCCTGGCATCGGGAATTCCGTCCGATAGAGGAAGAGCCGCCACCCGGCTACCCGCCGATGGAGGACGAGGAAGAAGAATCGTGAGAGGCGGGCGTCAGGCCTCCTGTTCCGTGCGCAACTCGACCGTCCGGGCGTGTCCTTCCAGGCCCTCGGCCCGGGCAAGCCGGCTCAGCGGGCCGGCGTCTTCCTTCAGGGCTTCCCGGCCGTACTGGATGAGGCTCGTCCGTTTGCGGAAGTCGTTGGCGCTCAGGCCGCTCGCATACCGGGCCGTGCTGCCTGTGGGCAGCACGTGCGACGGGCCGGCCAGGTAGTCTCCTATGGGCACGGGGGTCCAACGCCCCAGGAAAACGGCCCCCGCATGCCGGATGTCCCGCAGCACCTCTTCCGGCTGCTCGGTCATAATCTGCAGGTGCTCCGGCGCCAGATCGTTGCACAGGCTCACGCATTCCTCCAGGGACTTCGTGACGAGCGCGGCGCCATAGTCGCCCAGGCAGCGCCGGGTCCGGTGGGCGCGCGGCAGGTCGGCCAGTTGCTCCTCGACGGCCGCCACTGCGGCCTGGGCGGTTTCCTCCGAAGGCGTCAGAAGGACGGCGGAGCCGGGGTTGTGCTCGGCCTGGGATATCAGGTCCGCCGCCAGCCACTCGGGCGGGACCGACTCATCGGTGATGATGACCACCTCGCTCGGCCCGGGCAGCGCCTCGATGCCCACCTGCCCGAAGACCTCCTTCTTGGCCAATGTCACGTAGATGTTGCCCGGTCCGGCGATGAAGTCCACCGGCTCCACAGACTCCGTGCCGTAGGCCAGGGCAGCGACGGCGCCCGCGCCGCCGATGCGGTAAATCTCGTCCACACCTGCAACGTGCGCGGCCGCCAGCCTGTCGTCGGAGATGCCGCCGTCCGGCCGGGGAGGGGAGACCATCACGATGCGCTCGACGCCGGCCACCTTCGCCGGCAGGGCGGTCATCAGCACGGTTGAGGCCAGGGAGGCCGTGCCGCCCGGCACGTAGATGCCCGCCGAATCAACCGCCCGATAGCGCAGCCTGAGCGTCCGTCCGCCCTCGCGCAATGGCTCAGGCTGAGGGCAGAGTATATGTTCCTGGAACCGGCGTATCCTGTCCGCCGCCTTGCGCAGGGCGGCAAGCAGTTCATCCGGACAACGCCCGACGGCCTCCTCGATCTGCTCCGGCGGCACTCGCAGCCGGTCAGGCGTGAGCCGGCAACCGTCGAACTGCTCCGCGTAATCCACCAGCGCCTCGTCGCCGCGCGTCCGCACATCGTCTATGATCCGGCGTACTATCTTGATGGCGGGTTCACGCGCGGCGGGGCCGGCCGTCAGACCTTCCTCGAGGCCCAGCTTGCCCGTAAGGGCAGACCATCGCGGGGCGAAATCCGGCTCGTCGGTATTCCACAAAGGCAGGGACATCGGGCGCACCTCGGTATGTGCGTGGAGGAAGGCCGCCGTCCGGGAAACGGCTCAATCGGCGGTGTCGGAGGGTTCCGCTTCAGCTTCGTCGCTTTCCGGCTCATCGGGCTGGTCGTCACCGGAGATCACTTCATCCGTGCTCTCGTTCAGACCTCGCTTGAACTCGTTGATGCTTCTGCCCATGGACCGCATCACGGAGGGCAGGCGAGAACCGAAAATGAGCAGGGCTACGACAAGGATGATCAGCCACTCGACACCGCCGGGCAGACCGCTGACAAAACCTAACATCGTGTGCTCCTTGTATCCGTATCATCTGTATGCGCCTGTCACCTTCGGATTATACGCCCTGGCGGCCAGCAATGCAAAAACCGAAGCTTCTACCGGCCTGCCGATTTGACTGCCCGGCCGCGACCGGCTAACCTGAATTCCCTATCCCTCGGGCGGGTGATCAGATGGCGCTTTCGATGGCTGAAATCAAAACCGTGGTGCGCGACCTGGCGCCCCGACTGCGCGGCGGGCGCCTGGAGCGCATTGATCAGCCCCGGCCCGACCGCCTCGTGCTCACGGTGCGGGACGGGGCACTGGTTTACTGGCTGCTGCTGTGCGCGCACCAGCGTTTCAGCCGCATCCACTTGCTCACCACCCGACCGGAGCACGGAAAGCCCGCGACGGGCTTCTGCAACGTGGTTCGCCAGCACATAACGGACGCGCCGCTGCGCGACATGCGCCAGGTTCCCAATGACCGCATCGTGGTGTTGAAGTTCACCGAGCGGGACCAACTGATGCGCCCACATCCGGTCAAACTGGTGGCGGAGCTGATGGGCGTGGCCTCGAACCTGGTGCTGGTGGACGAATCGGACCGGGTGCTGGCGTGCCTGCGCCGGGAGAATTCAGCCCGCCGGAAGCTCTGGCCGGGGGAACCCTACCGGATGCCGGAGCCGCCCGGCGACCTGCCTGAGGAGGCCTACCGTGACCGCTTCGCCGACCGCAGGGATCCGGATGATGCGCTGGCCCTCAGCGGTGCCATACAGGCCCATTACGCCGGGCTTGAGTCCGAGCAGCGGGTGGCGGACCTCCGCGCGGAAGTAACCGGGGCCCTGCAGACGAGCATCAAGCGGGTCCGGCGCCGATTGCATAACATCCGCAAAGAATTGGAACGCGCCGAGAAGGCCGAGTCGTGGCGGCGGAAGGGCGAGCTGCTCAAGCTGGCACTGCACAAGCTGCGCAAGGGGCAGGAGGAAGTGATGCTGGAGGATGTCTTCGACCCCGACCGGCCGCAGGTGAGGATCGAGCTGGACCCGGCGCTAAGCCCGACGCAGAACATGGAGCGGCTGTTTCGCCGGTATCGAAAAGCTATGGACAGTCGGGAGGAACTGCAGCGACGCCTGGAGGCCACCCGGCGGGAACTCGATCGGCTGCAGTCCGCGCTCGAAAGGGCGGAGGCGGCCGACGCCGCCGAGGAGCTGCGGGAACTTCGCGAGCAGTGGCAAGCGGCCGGCCTTCTGCCCTCGAAAGAGACGGTGACGGAGCGGCGGAAACGCAAGGCGGGGCCGCGCGAGTTCGAATCACGGGACGGTCACCGGATACTGGTGGCACGCAACGCGCGGGAGAACGAGCGGCTGACCTTCACCATCGCCAACGGCAACGATTACTGGATGCACGTGCGCGGCTGGCCGGGACCGCACGTGGTGGTGCGGCAGGGGCCGGACGGGCAGGTGTCACAGACCGCCCTGCAGGACGGCGCTCAACTGGCGGTCCACTTCTCCAAGATACGCGGCACCGACTACGCCGAGGTCACCTACACCCGCTGTAAAAACGTCCGCCGCCTGAAGGGGGCCTCAAAGGGGCAGGTCAGCTACGCCGACGCCTCCACCATGGCCGTCCGCCCCGACCGCGCCCACCTCAAACGCCTGATGGATCGGTGACACCTACTCGCCTTCGCGTTCAAGCATCACTTCCAGGCCGGAGAGTACAGGGGCCGTAGAAGGCGTCAGATCGTCGGCTCGGGGGACGAGTTCGACGGTCAGGACGTTTTCGGCCTCAACGCCCTTGAATTCCTTCACCAGCGCCCGGAAACGCCCTCCGGCTTCCTTCACGACGTCCAGGTGCTCCAGAACGGTGCGGCCCTGCAGTTTGACGTCGAAGACGCGCTGTCCGGGCGCTGCGTCGTCCGGTTCGGCGAAGTGCAACCGGACGGTATAGGGATTTGCAGTCGCCCGGGGCACCATGGGATGCACGGGCAGCAAGTATCCTGCATGTGCCTTTGCCTCTATCATGGAGGGCGTTACTTTCCCGGATTCATCGAACTTCACCGTCAGTGCATCCCTGTCCAGCCCGACGGCGGCCAGGGTAGTCCACGGGATGGCCATTTCAGCGGTCACCGTATCACCGTCCATCTTGACCGCGCCGGACCAGGTGCCGTTCCAGCCGGCGTCTTCCTCAACGCGAAGTAGAGCGGGCGCACCCGGCCCAGTCAGTGCGGCCGGCGCACCTGCCCGGTCGGCCAGGCGGAGACGGGCCATGTGATTGAAGTCCCTGGCGACCCCTCGCATCCCGCGTGCAAACCACCGACTGTCGCGCGAGGCGCAGGCGACGGCGAATCCGATCTCCTTGCGCGTTGCAGGTCCAAGGTTCAGGGTCGCCCAGGGGAACAGCGCCTCGACGACGTAAGCGCCGTCTGTCCGGCCGGTGGCCGGCTGGACGTGCGCCTTCTCGACGCTCTGGTCGGCGTAGTGCTCCATCACCGACATCCCTTCACCGGGGCGGACGGCGAGCTGAAGTGAGTCTCCCGTTGCGAGGTCAACGGCCACGAACACCACGTCCGGATAACGCCTGTCGCCGGGGAAGAAACCATCTTCGAATTCCCCCAGCAGGAGAAGTCCGCGGTCGGTCCAGCCGATGCGGCATTCTCCCTTGCCGAACATACTGATGTGGAAACCCTTCTCGGCCCAGTCGCTTCCCTCGCCGTCTAACACGATGTCATCAAGAAGAGGGATCTCGCAAACTGCGCTCCATAGCCCATCATACCGGGCGCCGGAAGGGGACAGACCCAGGTGAACGAATTTCGGGACTCCATTGCCCGTGATGTACATTTCAAACGAATCGTCCTGCCAGACAGGCGCATCCTGTCCCTGCGTCTGCGCCTTCCAGGGCAGGGCACGCCCCCGCTCGTTAACTCTCGCCGTGCGCACGCCCGCGACGTAAAGGTTCTGCTCATCGTGACGCATGTAAACTCTGGTTCCGGGATGCCCCGAAGGCTCCGGTGGATCCGGTTCCCAACAGTAGACATACTGCTCCTGCAGGGGAAAGCAAACGCGGCCGCTGCCGTCCCAGCACGCGTCGTCCAGAAGGCCGTCTATGCCAGGAGCACGTTCGCACTGGAAGGACGGTACGCCAAGGACCGGCTCATAGAATGACAGGTCAAGAACCGCGCTCTTCAGACCTCGATAGCCGGAAGCGTAGATCCATGGGCGCTCCGTTCCCTCGATAGGCACCCGGTCCGCGTTCACCCGGTAAGCACCGCCCCCCCGGTAGCCTTCCGTGTGCAGAGGCACGGTCAGGCTTAAGCCTTCGCGCCGACCCGCCTCCCCGGTCCACGGCCTCGGGATGCCGAGCCACAAAGCGCCCCGGCCATCGCGCCGGTCTCCTGGCGCGCCCAGGTTGAGAGCCGTTCCCTCCAGAGACGCTCCCGGCCGGGCCTCACTGTAGTGAACCGCCCAGTCCTCGTTGCTGCGCTCTGCGGCCGGGGCCAGCGCCAGCGAGCACTGCAGGTTGTAGGAACACGTGCAGCCACTGCTGGCTTCGTTGGAGATGAGCAGCCCCAACGCCGGAAGAAGGCCGCCGGAGAATCCGCAACCGGGCTTCATCCCGCCGAAGTTCCGTAAGCCGCTGTCGTCCTCGAAGTCAAAGAACCCCAGTGTGCCCGACCGGAAAAAGTCCATCGTGGCAGAAGTGATGATTCCGGCGCACCCGTAGGCTTTCCGGTAGGACTTCGGCTGCTCCTCACCCGTGAACGGCTGAACGCGGGACGGATCGTACAGCGGCGTCTCGTCCCGGGCCCGACCGGGCAGGGGCCCTGCCAGTTGTTTCTGCCAGAACCCTCTCCAGCCGGCGGAATCCTCCGCGCCGGGCCGGGAGGGCAGTCGTCCGCCCGTTTGACGCGCCACGGCCGGCAACTCGCTCCAGGGCACAACGGGCACGGCCGAACCGCCTGCCGGCGGAGTAGCTTCCCCCGAGTCCAGCACAAAGGTCGGCCAGCCGTCGTTGAAGACGTAGGCGTATCTGCTCCCCAGGAGATTAGTCTTGCGCCTGCCCCGGCCGTCGTCGGAGGTCAGCACGGCTGCGAAACCGAAGTCCGCCGGCTTATCCCCGATTATCTTGACGATCTCCTCCCATGGGATTAGCAGGGCGATATCGCTGCCGTCGCCCGACTCTGATTGCGTTACTCTCACGTGCGGATGCACCGGCCCGATGCCGGGCCTGCATTTGCCGGACTTCGTCTCGACCAGCAGATGGAAAACGCCCGGCCCGTAGAGTTCCGTGCGCCTGGATGGCGGGCGGAAGTCGAAAAACAACTCCCAGCCATCCCAACGGGTCAACACCGGGTCCACGGTCTTCAGAGCCACGAGCAGGCCGTCGGAGGAGTTCTTGAACGCGATGGCGGCACGGTGCTGCTCGTCCAACTCAAAGTCGAACCCATGGGGTTTTTCGAGCGAATGGCGTTCCGGAGCCGCGAAATCGCCGTAGACCTTCAACTGCTCACCCGTCTGCGCGTCGAGTTGGTAGGTTATGTGCCCGAACGTCAGGTACACGCTCTGATCGTCGGCGGCCAGGGCGGTGAGCAGTCGGAGCGGCCGGCTGAACGCGTTGGCAACCGGGCGCGACCAGAGCTCGCAGCCGTTATACGCGTCCACGGCCATGACATCGTGTTCCCCGATCACAAAGTACCGCCCCTCGGCCGCCACCGGAAGCGGGGCTCCCCAGTGCCGGTCGGTCATCCTGGCCGGGCCCGGGCCGCCATGCCACAGAAGCTCGAGCGGCCACTTGACCCGCTGGTCGCAGGTCACCTCGGAATCCCAGTCGAGCGCACCCGGCAGTTTCCCTCTGACAACGACCTGAGTGTCTTGCCGGGACTCGATCTCGTCCTGGGGCACGTCCGCCTCTTTGAGGAGTTGTGCTTGAGTCGCACGGCCGGCCCCCACAAAGCACATGATTCCGCCGCACGGCCGCAGGACGCGGTAGAGTTCCTCTCCCGATAGCCCTTCGGGCTCTTCGCAGATAACCACGAGATTGGCGAAATACGGTGCGTAGGGCAGGTCCGATGGGTTCGCCAGATACTGCACGGCGATGCGGGCTCCGTACAGATCGGTCTCGGAAAGGAGCCGTTGCCTTTCGGCGGCGACTTTGGCCTCGTCCTTTAGAACCGTAATGACGTGGAGGGAAGTATGCGCGGCGATCTCCTGTCCCAGACGGGCATTCGCCGAGCCGACAACGAGGGCATATCCTTTTGTCAGGCCGCGCTCTGCGACTATCGCCAGAACCCGTTGAACTGCCGGGGAAACCGTGTCGGTTGACGTGTTCTCAGTGGGGCTTGCGATCTGAACGGGGTGCTTGCCGCTCTCCCGGCCGGGTTTGAAGCAGTAGATGATACCTTCGCTCGTTGAGACGACCAGGCGCCCGTTCGCAGCGGCTATGCCCCGCGTCTCGCCTTCCACTTCAGCCTGCCAGACCTGCTTGTTTTCCGGCACGTCGTAAGCGGTGATGCTGTCGGCGCCGCCCGCCAGCAACGTCCGGCCTGCCAGAGCCAGCGAGTATGTGGAACCGGGATGAGAGGCCTGCAATCCCTCACCGCGCACGGAGTTAGAATCCGCCGTGTACTCCCCATCGGGGCCGACCACCAGTTCGTCCACCGACCACTGCTTGCGCGTCCACTCGCCCGATGCCAGGGAATATGCACCCATTAGCGGCCAGCCGACGTTGCGGTTGAAGAACCACCCCCGCGCCTCGTCAATGCACGCCCATGTGCTGCCACCCGCTCTCTGAGCCGACTGCCGGTAATAGAGCAACCGCCCCGTGCTCCGCTCGTACGCCGCCGGCACAGACCTGCCCGTGGGAACGAGCAGCAGGTCTTCTGAGGCAAGCAGGTATCCCTGAGGCACCACCCCTGTCATCGCGTACGAGCCCCCGTGCGGTTGGGCCATCCACATGGCGTTGCCGGTGTCGTTGCACCAGAGAATCCGGCCGGTTTCGGCGTCCAACGCATACACAAAGACCCCCTCGGCCGGCCACATGCCGGCTGTGACGTAAGCGACACCGTCACTTACCAGAACGCCGCTGCGCAGCGGCCACCGGGAGATCATACGGCCGTTACCCAGTATCTGGTCGTCCGCCAGAGCCGCCCGGGACTTCCACACCAACTCTCCGTTTGCCGCGTTCAGGCAGTAAAGCCACCCGTCATCGGACGCCACATACGCTTTCCCCCGGGCGATAGCCGGCGCAAACCGGATCGGTCCCCCGGTAGTGAATCGCCAGGCGAGCTTGCCGCTCGACAGATCTATGGCACGAACCGTGTCGTCCGTAGTCGAGCCGAAACAGGCGAGTTCCCCCGCGACCACGGGCTGGGGAGCGTAGTCGAAGTCCACGCGTTCCGCCTGCCAATCGGCTCCCCCCCAGTCGGGATCGGGGTTGAGGGAACGGGCATAAGTGGCCCTCTGTCCCCAAAACTGCACATCGCTCTCGCCAATGCGGCCCGGGCCATACAGGCGGCTGATATCCCACGGGTTGTTTGCCGCCTCAGGCCACGCCGGCGCCGGAGGACGGGGCGGAACGTACTTCCAGGCCAGCCTCAGGGGAAAGGTCAGTCGCTCCTCCGTTGCGCCGGTCCGAGCGGCGTCCGCCCTGTAAGCCGGCCACCCGGCGCAGAACCCCAAACCGGGTAGAAGGGACAGGAGCACCGCAACTATCGCAACACTCGTCCTGCCGCGCGGAATCATTGCGCCACCTCTCAAAGAACATCATCCGTGACGGCACCGGGAGTCCGGTTCTCCGCCGATCCATGCCCTGGATCAGCCTCGTTATACTGCCTGCCCGGCATGTACGTCAATGCCGTCGCATTTGCCGGCGCGATGTTTGGGGACGGCACCGATCCGCCTCGGATGGTTTGAACGGGCGTTTTTACTTACCGCGCCGGGTCTGCTACCATAAAGGTTCACGCCTTTACCCGCCTCTGGACCGGGGGACTGCCTTGAGAACCGATGGAAGAGCCGTTGACGAGACTCGGCCCGTGCGCATCCAGCGCGACTATACCTGCTACGCCGGCGGGTCGGTCCTGATGGAGATGGGCAGAACTCGCGTCATCTGCACCGCCATGGTGCAGAACCGCGTGCCGAGGCACTGCCTGGGTGAGAACATCGGCTGGCTGAGCGCCGAATACTGCATGTTGCCCGGCGCCAACCCGGAACGGCGCAGCCTGCGGCGCTACCCCGGTGGGCGAGAGCAGGAGATACAACGTCTGATCGGCCGGGTGCTGCGCTCCACCGTGGACCTGAACCAGTTCAAGGGCAAGACGATCTGGATAGACTGTAACGTCATCCAGGCGGACGGAGGCACGCGCACGGCCTCCATCAGCGGCGCTTTCGTGGCGCTGGTGGACGCGCTGGTTAAGATGCGCGAGGACGAGGTGTTCGAGACGCTGCCCCTGGTCAGGGGGGTAGCCGCCCTCAGCACGGGCGTGGTGGACAATCAGGTGGTGGTGGACCTGTCGGCTGAGGAGGACCGCGCGGCGGCCGTGGACATGAACGTGGTTATGACCCACGACGGACGGTTCGTCGAGATCCAGGGAACCGCCGAGAAACAGCCCTTCGACACCGCTCAGCACGAAGCCATGCTGGAACTCGCCCGCCGGGGTATCGAGAAGGTGAAGGAATGCCAGCAAGAGGCCCTCGGAGACCGCCTGCAACTATGACGACAGAGCCATGCCCATTCCCGAATGGCAAGAAGTCCGCATCATCTCCGGGCGCACCGCCCGCCGGTTGATCGAGGCGGAGCCGGGAGAGCTAACGGTCAGCCTGGACCTCGGGCGCAGCCGGTCCACCGTCCGTGTCCGGGAAGATGCCGCCATCCTGCCGAACGGCCGCTTCATCGGCCGGGAAGACCTTGCCGATGCCTTCTCGGACCCCGAAGACTGCATCGAACTGCCTGAGGACGGGCCTCGGAAGGTCTATCGCTACGATGGCGTGCTCCGGAAGTACTACAAACTCTACCAGCCCTTCGAGGACCGGCCGCCCACCATCATCATCAACGGCGCCACAATGCACTCGATCGTGGGTCCTGAGCCGTGGGAGGGCGTCGAGCAGATGGTCGAGCAGGTTCCCGCGCGCGGGGGACGGTGCTTTGACACCTGCTGCGGACTGGGCTACAGCGCGCAGATGCTGGTGGACGGACGTTTCGATCTGGTGACCACCTGTGAGCTGGACCACCACGTGCTGGAGGTGGCGGCGATCAACCCCTGGTCCCGTGGCCTTTTCCGGCTGCCCGCGGTCGAGGTAGTCCGGGCAGACCTGCGCGATTACGCGAAAGAGTGCGAGGATGCCGAGTTCGACTGCGTTTTCCACGATCCCCCCACCATCCAGATGTCCGGCGAGCTTTACAGCGAGGACCTGTATCGGGAATTCCGCCGCATTCTGGTGCCGCGCGGGGTGTTGTATCACTACGTGGGACGGCCGGGCAGGCGGCGGGGACGGGACTACGCCCACGGGGTGATGCAGCGGCTGCAGAATGCCGGGTTCGTGGAGCCACGGCGGGTGAAGGAGGGCGTGCTGGCGTTCAATCGGCGGGACCCTCTGATCCCCGGGCCTCTCGGAGGACGTCGGCCAGTGTGATGCGCGCCAGGTGGCTGCGCTTCTTGTTCTGGGCCGCCAGCCATATCTCGTTCACCGCCTTTTCGTAGGGGCTGTCGCCCTCCGGCCGGGGCTCCTCGCGCGGCTCGACGGCGGCCATCACCTCGGCGATGGAAACCCGGTCCGGCGGCCGTACCAGCCAGTAGCCCCCCTTCGCCCCGCGTGCGCTGTTGACCAGCGCGCGCTCCTTGAGGCTGATCAGGATATGGACCAGGTATTTGGACGGCACGTCGGATCGGGCGGCGATCTCCTTCAGCTTGATGCGGGTCCCACCGCCGTCGTAGTGCTCCGCCAGCACCAGGGCGGCCAGCACGGCGTAACGCGTCTTGGCTTTGAGCCTGACCATGTCGCGGACAAGGGAGCAAAAGTTAGGAAATAGTAGCAGACAGCGTACCGTGTGCGGCTGCGGCGGTCAAGGGCGAGAAAGCCGTCACGCACGGAAGATCTGCCCCATGCGACGGCCCATGAGAAGACCGGCTGCGACCAGGGACAGCCCCAGGAAGGCCATCGCCCACACGCCCAGTGCGCTGGCGGTATATGGCCCGTCGGGGATGTGCTGGATGTGGGTGTAAATGGCCTTGGTGATGGGGTAGAAGCGCTCCTGCATGGCCAGGATCAAGCTGTCGCTGACCTCCAGCATGGCGAAGGAAAATACCAGTATGCCGCCGGCCACCAGATTGGCGCTCAGCAGGGGAACCGTTATGCGCGTCATGGCCTTGAACGGGTGCGACCCCAGGTTGACGGCCGCTTCCTCGAACTGTACGTGGACCTGCTGGAAACCGGCATAGGCGGCGCGCACCATGTAGGGCAGCCGCCGCACAGCGTAGGCGATCACCAGTAGTGCGACGGGGTTGTGCCTGGGGTCGAGGGCGTTGCGGGCCGACAGCAGCAGACGCGTCACCGCATTGGCGTCCGGGGGAACGGGTACCCGGCTGAACGCCGCCACGTATCCGAAGGCAAGCACGAGCCCCGGTATAGCCAGCGGCAGCATGACCACCGCGTCCAGCAGCGACGCGCCGCGGAACGAATGCCGCACCAGCAGGTAGGCGATCATGATGCCCAGCCCCAGATCAATGACGGTGCTCAGGCCGCTGTAGAGCAGGCTGTTTCGGATGCTGTTCAGCGTGAGCGGGTCGCGAAAGGCCTCGCCGAAGTGCGCCAATGTGTAATCGGTGGGCAGCACGCTCATGAACCACTGCTCCTGCAGCGAGGTCAGCACGACCGCCGCGTGCGGCAGGCAGGCCAGTCCCACCACCAGGAGGATGAACGCGGCGATCAGGAAGCCGCCCGTGCGGCCGGCGGGCTTTTCCGTGCGTCCGATGGAGCCGCGGCTCATGCCGGCGTGCGAGTGGAGGCCGAACAGCCGCTTCGCGGCCAGGAAGATCAGCACCGTCATCGCCAGCACGCCCACCACCAGCGCGTAGCCCTGCGGGTTGCCGGACAGGTCTGTCACCTGGTTGAAGATCACGACCGGCACCACCCGGTCAAAGCCGAACACCAGCGGCGTTCCCAGGTCGGTGAACGCCCAGATGAAGACGATGACCGACCCCGCGAACAGCCCTGGCATCATCAGGGGAAGCGTCACGCGGCGGAACAGGCTCAGCCCGTTCGATCCCATGTTCCGACCCGCCTCCTCCAGTGCGGGGTCAATGTTGGCCAGCGCCGCGCTGAAGTTCAGGTACATGATGGGGTAGAGGTGCAGCACCTCCAGGATCACGACGCCCCAGAACTGGGCGCCGCCGAGCCAGTCTATGGGGTGAGCGATAAGCCCGGCGCGGAGCAGCAGGAGGTTGACCGAGCCGAACCTGGCCAGCACCTGCCTCATGCCGATCGCCCCCACGAAGGGCGGCATGATCATGGGCAGGAGCAACAGTCCGGTCAGCAGGGACTTGGCCGGGAAGCGGTATTTGACGACGAAAATGGACAGGGGCAGGGCGATGGCCGCCGTCAGGAGCGTCACCACGCAGCCCAGGGCCAGGCTGTTGAGGATGGAGCGCCGCGTGAGCGTGTCGGTCCAGAAATACTTGAAGAATTTAAATGTGAAATGCCCGCTGTCGGAGGCCAGTTGCGCCACGGACTGCGGCAGGGCGGCCTCGATCAGGCGGCGGTTCACCCGCTCTACCTCGTCCGGCGGCAACTGCTCATCCTCGCGGCCCAGCAGCGCGACAATCTCATCCCTGAGCTCCACGGCCCGGAAGTCCTCGGGGCGATAGAAGTCGGGGTTCTGAATGGCCGTGCGGTTCAGGGCTGCCAGCAGCCGCTCCCGGTTCGGCCGCGTCCCGTCGCCTTCGGCTATGCTCCGGGCCGCCGCGCGGCCTTCGTCGGGCAGCAGTT
>CAYVBE010000001.1:0-74693 GCA_964448935.1 uncultured candidatus Brocadiaceae bacterium | reverse complement strand
GAAGGCGGAACACATCAATGGCTATACGCTGCGTGGGACTTTTGAATGACCCTGGTAACGTCCCCTAAGTGTTGCAATGCCGCCCCGCCCCTCCGTATAATCGGGGCAGTGGTTCGAGCACACCCCTTTTGTTTGCGCGACAGATCACATGGACTACCTGGAAGAAGCGCGACAGATCGTAGAGCAGGAGATAGACTCCCTGGTGGCCATGAAGGACCGCCTGGGGCCGGAATTCGGCCGCGCGGTAGAGTTGATCTACCACTGTGAGGGGCGGGTCATCGTCTCCGGCGTGGGCAAGGCGGGGCTGATCGGGCGGAAGATTTCCGCCACCCTGGCCAGCACGGGCACGCCCTCCTACTGGATGCACGCCGTCGAGGCGCGCCACGGGGACCTGGGGCGCGTGCAGACCGGCGACGTCGTGCTGGCACTCAGCAACAGCGGCGAGACCGAGGTCGTCCAACTACTGCCGTCGCTGAAGAAGCTGAATGTCCCCGTCATCGCCATTACCGGCGACCCCGGTTCCACCCTGGCCCAATGGAGCGACATCGTGCTGAACATCGGGCAGATCCAGGAGGCATGCCCGCTGGGACTGGCGCCCTCCTGCAGCACAACGGCCATGGTGGTCATAGGCGACGCCCTGTCGCTTACCATCTTCCGGATGCGCAACTGGCAGCCCGAGGATTACGCCTTCTACCACCCCGGAGGCGAGCTGGGACGCAAGCTCATCACCGTGGCCGAGATCATCAGGAAGAACGACGGCAATCCCACGGCGCCCGGCGACATCCCCCTGCGCGAGGCGCTGCGCGTGATGGGCGGCCGCGGCAGCTACGGCGCGATAAGCCTGGTGGACGAAAACGGGAAACTGGTGGGCTTCTTCACCGACGGCGATTTCCGTCGTCTCATGCAGGACGGTGACCCCGAGGCGCTCGACCGGCCCGTCAGCGAGGTGATGACCCGCGATCCCAAGACCATCGGCCTGGAAAGCCTGGCGGCGGAAGCGTACCAGATGCTTCGCGATTTCCGCATAGACCAGGTGCCGGTCGTGGACGAGGACGGGCGGCCGGTCGGCATACTGGACGTGCAGGACTGGCTGGACGTGGAACGCGGCATGGACACGCCCTCCGAAAGGTGATCCCCCCATGGCGGACCGACAGGACCAGACCGTCGAGCGCGCGCGCGACGTGCGCCTGCTGATCATGGACGTGGACGGCGTGCTGACGGACGGCACGGTCCTCTACGGCGAGGATTTCGAGGCCGTGTTCTTCAACGTCCACGACGGCACCGGCATCAAATACCTCCACCGCGCCGGCCTCCGCACCGCCATCATCACCGGTCGG
This sequence comes from uncultured candidatus Brocadiaceae bacterium, assembly GCA_964448935.1. Taxonomy (GTDB): domain Bacteria; phylum Planctomycetota; class Brocadiia; order SM23-32; family SM23-32; genus CAYVBE01. Next base: position 73,356 of record CAYVBE010000001.1, on the reverse strand, counting down.
GACATGCCGGGCGTCCGCGCGCGGGCCGCGTCCCTGGGGATCGAACACGTGATACAGGGCGCCAAGGTCAAGCTGGACGCCTACGCCGACATCCTGGAGCGCACCGGGCTGGAGGACGCCGGCGTGGCCTACATCGGCGACGACCTGACCGATATACCCGTGATGGCCCGCGTGCGGCTGGCGGCGACCGTGCCGGGCGCATCCGAGGAAGTGTTCGATGTCGCCCACATGGTCACCGACACGGCCGGCGGAAGCGGCGCGGTGCGCGAGCTGGCGGAGTTCATCCTGAAGGCACAGGACAAGTGGCGGAATATACTCTCAAGATACGTGCAATCAACGGACACGGAGTGAGACAGATGGCGCAAGAACTGGACGTAGATCTGGAAGGCCTGGTGGTGACCCTGACCGGAGGCGGCGGCGTGCTGTGCGGCGCGATGGCACGGGCGCTCGGCGCACGGGGGGCCTCGGTGGCGGTGCTGGACGTGGCGGAAGACGCCGCGGAGACCGTGGCGGAGGACATACGGCAGGAAGGGGGTCGCGCACTCGCCGTCGTCTGCAACGTGCTGGACAAAGAGCAAATCGGCGACGCCGCCGAGAAGATCGAGGCCGAACTGGGGCCGGTGGACGTGTTGGTCAACGGCGCGGGCGGCAACAAAGCACAGGCTACCACCTCCGACGAACAGTCCTTCTTCGACCTGCCCGAGGACGCCGTGCAGTGGGTGTTCAACCTCAACTTCCTCGGCACCTTTCTCTGCTCCCAGGTCTTCGGCCGGCGGATGGCCGAACGCGGCGAGGGGCACATCATCAACATCTCCAGCATGACCGCCTTGCGCCCGCTCACCAAGGTGCCGGCCTACGGCGCGGCCAAGAGCGCGGTGAGCAATTTCACCCAGTGGCTGGCCGTGCATATGAATCTGAACTACGGCGAGGGCTTCCGCGTGAACGCCATCGCTCCCGGCTTCTTTTTGACCGAGCAGAACCGCTACCTGCTGACGGACCGCGACACCGGCGAACTCACCCCCAGGGGCAGCACCATCGTGGACCACACGCCGGCCGGCAGGTTCGGCGACCCGGAGGACCTGGTCGGCACGTTGCTCTGGCTGGTCAGCGACTCCTCGGGGTTCGTAAACGGCATCGTGGTGCCCGTGGACGGCGGATTCAGCGCCTTCAGCGGGGTGTGAGGCCGCGATGAACTTCTCCGCGCTCAGCAACTGGCTGAAAAGCCGCAGCGACCAGATGATCAACCTGCAGGCCGAGCTGACCCGCCGCCCGGCCATCGGTCCCACGAACGGGGGACCCGGCGAGTGGGAGAAGGCGCGGTTCCTCGAGGGCTACCTGGCCGACTGCGGGATCACGGACATCCGGCACTGCGACTCCCCGGATGAGCGCACGCCCGAGGGCACGCGGCCTAACTTCATCGCCACCGTGCCCGGCCGCCGAGAGGCGCCCTGCACCTGGGTGCTGACACACCTGGACGTGGTGCCGCCCGGCGAGCAGAGGGGAGATGGGTCCTGGAAAGGCTGGGATTCGGATCCCTTCCGGCTCCGGCGCGAAGGCGACACGATCTACGGCCGCGGTGTCACGGACAACCAGCAGAGCATCGTCAGCTCGGTCTTCGCCGCCCGCGCGCTGGTCGAGAACGACATCTCCCCTCCCCATCCGGTCCGGCTCCTCTTCGTGTCCGACGAGGAAACCGGCAGCGAACTGGGCCTCGAATACGTCCTGACGGAGCACGGCGACCTGTTCTCGCCCAAAGACATCCACATCGTGCCGGACGCGGGTAACGAGGACGGCTCGATGATCGAGGTGGCCGAGAAGTCCGTGCTCTGGGTCGAGATCAACGTGCACGGCAAGCAGGCCCACGGCTCGGCGCCGCAGCGCGGCGTGAACACCTTCCGCACGGCCTCCCGCCTGGTCTGCCGGCTGGACGAGGCGCTGCCGGGCCGCTTCGACGCGGCCGACGAGGTCTTCCGCCCGCCGCGCTCCACCTTTGAGCCAACGCTGCACGCGGCCAACGTGCCGAACGTCAACACGATTCCCGGCGAGGACCTGTTCTGCCTGGACTGCCGCGTATTGCCACACTACGACCTGGACGAGGTGCTGGAGTCCATGCGTGGGGAGTGCCGCGCGATTGACGAGCAGATGGGAACACGGACGGAGGTGAGGGTTAGAACCCGGATGGACGCCCCGGACGCCACGCCCACCGACGCCCCCGTGGTCGGCCTGTTGGAAGCCGCCCTCCGCGAAGCCCTTGGCGTCGAGCCTGAGACAGCCGGCATAGGCGGCATGACGGTGGCCTCCCTCTTCCGCCGCCACGGCCTGCAGGCGGCCTGCTGGATGACCTCAAACGGCACCGAGCACCAGGCCAACGAAAGCTGCTCGGTAAGCGATATGCTGGGAGACGCCCGCGTCTTCGCCCACGTCTTCAGCCGGGACTATTGAGATCACTCCGGCTCGAGCTCCGGTCCCACCACGGTGACGGTCAGGTCGCCCAGGAGGTCCTGCTCCGAAATCCGCGCGCTGGTGGCGCCCTGGCGCGTCTTGACGGTCAGCACGGGCACGCGCATCTGCCGCCAATCGGCCAGGGGCAGCAGGGGCACCCGCAGCGTGGGCCGCAAGGGTTTCAGGGTCAGCTGGCCCTCCAGCCGGTCCAGGCTCATCCCCGCCGCGCAGAGCGCCATGCCGAACACCGTGGCCCCTCTGGGATAGTAGGCCAGGTAATTCTGCTCGGTGGTGTCGTAGTACAGCGAGCCGCTCTCCTGCCCGCCGGTGGTGAGCTGGTAGTCCCAGTAGCGCTCCACGTTGCTGAGCATGTCAATCTGCAGGTAGGCGGCGACGTAGTCCCGCCACATGTTCTGGGAGAACCACACGATGCGGTCGCCGGTGCTGGAGTGTCGGCAGCCGTAGGCGGTCATGGTGGCGCGGGTGGCGTTCTCCAGGTCGCGGGCCATCCGCCCCAACCGCCAGCGGGGCATCCGCACGCCGGCCAGGAAGAGGTAGAGCAGCCCGTTGGCGGTGTAGATGGTGTGATCGTCCCAGCCGGACAGATCTCCGGCCTCCAGGGCCTCGCCGGTCCAGGGGTCTTCCAGCCCCTCCGTGGTGCGGGTAAGCGTGACGGCGTAATGGTCCTCCAGCCACGCCTGTTGGTCAATCGTCTTGATGCTCTTGGAAGCGAAGGCCCGCCAGCGCTCGGCGCGTGACTCCTTCTCCCCGCACTTCTCCTCCAGTTCGGCCAGCGCCCAGAGCGCGGCCTGCGTCTTGACCGCCAGGTAAACCTGCTCGCGGCCGTACTGCACGGCCGGGCTGGCGTCGTCAATGGTGTTGGCCGTTCCGGCATCGGGCACCCCGTTGCCGGTGGTGTCGGACTTGACCAGGAACTCCCCCAGGCGTCGGCAGAACGGCAGTTTCTGCGCCGCCTTCTTGGCCTCGCCCGTGAAGGCCGTCCAGGCGGCCAGCAGCAGCAGGTAGTTCACGCTCTCCTCGACGGGCATGTGATGGTGGTAGCCCTGCCGGCCGACCACGTGGCCCACGCCCATGTCGTGACACAGGAAGGCCGTCCCCTTCCCATCGGCACCCAGCACATCCGCCCCGTCCTTCTCGAACTCGACCCACTCGTCCAGCAGCATCTCCAGAAGCTCGGGCCAGAGGGCGAAGTAGATCAGCGCGTCGTTGTACTCCACGTCCACGGTGGAATGGAAATAGCACCGCCCTTCCCAGACGCTGAACCAATCGGAGCCGTCCTTCCGGCGCGTCCACCACGTGTTGGCCAGGAAGGAGTGCAGCGCCAGCGCGCTCAGGTCCGAGGCGGCCGTGCCGAAGCTCCAGCTCCGGAACACACTGTCCAGAAAGCCGCACCTCTGCAGGATCGAATCCCGCTCCTCCCGTGCCCACGCTACCAGTTCTTCGCGGGAGTCGAAGCTCTCCAGGTATCTCAACGTCGTCGGCTCGTCGAAAACGCGCAGGACCGGCTCCTCCACCCAGCTCGACCAGATCAGCCGCATCCGGGCACCGCCGTTGACCTCGAGGTCGAACTTCCTGCGCAGCCCGGCGTCGCCGAACGGCTCCGCCTCCTCGGATTCCACCCATGAGTTCAGTTCGACCTCCAGCGGTTCCGCATCCGAAGGGCTCTCCGAAGCGTCCGTGAAACAGTAACGGAACCCTCCCTCCGTGCGGTCGAACTCCACCCCTTCGCCGGCAAGCTCGAAGACGATCTCCCCACGCTTCAGCGGCGACTCCGGCTGTACATGGCGGAACGCCTCCAGCCTCTTGACCCCGATGTCCACATAGTACAAAGGCGCGGTGGACAGGCGCACGTCGCGCGGGTAGAACGGCGCGCGGACCTCCATGGTCAGCTCCACGCCGATCCCGGGATGGACCGCGCGGTAGCGGATGGAAGTCAGCGTGGCGAACTGCTCGACGTAGGGGAAATCCTGTGCCTCCGGGCAGAACGGCAACGCCCACACGGTGCCGTCGCCCCCCTTTACGCCCACGGTCAGCTCCAGGGCCTTGCCCGGAAACGGACCGAACGCGTGCTGGTAGAGAGCCCGCGCGTGCGGGTGAAAGAGCAGGTTGAACCGCCCACCCAGTGTGGCGGCAGCGTCTGCGATCAATTGCATGGATTATCCTCCGCGTCCGTAGGGCGCCTGTTGCGCGGTGCAGTCACATCACTGTACGCGAAACCGCGCTCAATGCAAGCCGCGATTGCCGGGGCCGGGCGCGTTCCGTTTGACAAAAGGGCCCGCTCCGGCCAGATTATCATTCGGAAAAAGAACCTCGATGGGAGCCACGTAATGACCGAACCCGTCAGACTCGGCGTGCTGATAAGCGGCGGCGGCCGCACCTTGCAGAACTTCCTGGACCTCTCCGAAGCCGGCCGGCTCAAGGCCACCGTGGTGAAAGTGATCTCCAGCGACCCCGATGCCTACGGCCTACTGCGCGCCCGCAAACACAACGTGGACTCGGCCGTGGTGCGGCCCGACGATTTTGACGGCACCGAGGAGTTCAGCGCCGCCATCACGGACGAACTCGACTCCGCCGACGTGGACCTGGTGGCCATGGCCGGCTTCCTGTTCCTCTACCGCATTCCGGACCGCTACATCGGCCGGGTCATGAACATCCACCCCGCCCTGCTGCCCTCCTTCGGGGGCAAGGGGTATTACGGCGACCGCGTGCACCGCGCCGTGCTGGAATACGGCTGCAAGGTCAGCGGCTGCACGGTGCACTTCGCCGACAACCGCTACGACCACGGCCCCGTCATCGTGCAGAAAGCGGTGCCGGTGGAAGAGGGGGACGACGAGCACACGCTGGCAGACCGTGTGTTCGAGAAGGAAAAGGAAGCCTACCCCGAGGCCATCAACCTGTTCGCCGAGGAGCGGCTGGAGGTGGCGGACCGCAAGGTGCGCGTGCTGCCGCCCTCGCACGCGTAAGACGCGGGGTCCTCACTCCCCCGAATCCACCTCGTTCGTGCGGCCGAAGCAGACCAGCGTCAGGTCGTCGCTCTGGGGCGCCATTCCGGTGTGGTCGCGGATGCCGCGCTGGATGTGCTTGACCACGTCCTCCGGCAACGCCTCGGCGTTCCGGAGGCAGTCATTGAGCTTGTCATAGCCGAACTGGTTCTTGCTCTCGTCCATCGCCTCGATGATGCCGTCGGTGAACAGGCAGAGCACGTCGCCGGGATCCACCTCGAACGTTATCTCCGGGAACTCCGCCTCCATCGTGATGGCCACGGGGAAACCGTTGGCGCCTTCGATGCGCTGGACGTCGCCGTCCTGCTTGCGCACCACCGGATAGCAATGTCCGGCGTTGGACATGCGGATCGTGTGCTCCGCCGGGTTCAGATACATGACCAGAACGGTCACGAACATGTCCGTCTCGGAGCTGAGCGCCACCTCGTTGAGGCGCTCCAGGAGCTCGCCCGGCCCGGAGGCGGTGGACGCGAAGAAGCGGACGTTGCTGGCCATCTTGGCCATCATCAGGGCGGCCGTGATGCCCTTGCCGCTGACATCGCCCACCACGATCAGGAGGTCCCCTGCCGGTGTTTCGACGAAGTCATAGAAGTCGCCCCCGACCTCCAGCGCGGTGGCGTAGCGGTCCTCGAAGGCGTAGCCTTCCACCTTCGGCGGCTCCTGCGGGAGGAAGCTGTTCTGAATGCGCCGCGCGTGCTGCAGGTCCCTGTCCAGGCGTTCCCGCTGGATGACCTGCCGGTGCAGCCTGGCGTTGGCTATCGTCAGGGCCGCCTGGTTGGCGATGCCGACCAGCAGGGTCAGCCCCTCTTCGTCGTAATTGGTGGCGATGCGGTCCGTATCCACCTGCAGGAAGCCCAGCACCTCGTCCTCGTACTTCAGCGGAGCGCACATGACCGAGCGCATCTCAAAATCCAGGATGCTCTGGCTGGTGGGCAGGCGCTCGTCGCTCATCGTGTCCTCGATCAGCACGCCCTTCTTGCGCTTCAGCACGTATTCCAGGATGGTTTCACTGATCTGCAGCGTCTCCTCGGCCCCCTCCCCCCGGGTCACGCGCGAGGCACGGGGCGTCAGGCGGCCCGTTTCCGGGTCACGCAGGATGATGAAGCCGCGGTTCGTCTCCGGGAAGACCTCGAACAGGCTGTCCAGAATCTTGTTGAGCAGCTCGTCCTCGTCCAGGGCCGTGCCGATGGACTGGCCGATCTCCAGCAACGTGCGCAGCCGGTAGTTGGTCCGGCTGAGGTCCTCAAGGGTGCTCTCGCCGATGGCGGCGGCGTCCTGCTCGGTCAGGTCAACGTCCACCGAACTTCTTACCTGCGAGTTGTCCTTGCCGCCCCGCTCGATGTCCAGCATGGTCTCCGTGCTGGTCCGGGGGATCGCGGCGGACTCCTCCTCGGGACGATGGAAGGTCAGAACGGTCTTGCCCACCTGAATCTGGTCGCCTTCCTTGAGCGGCTTGGTTTTGACCTGGACGCCGTTCAGGTAGGTGCCGTTGCTGCTGCCCATGTCCTCCACGACATACTGGGCCTTTTCGTTCCGCAGGATGCGGGCGTGCCGCTTCGAGACGGTCAGGTCGTCCAACTGCAGGTCCGCATCGCTGCTGCGGCCAATATTCGTCAGCTTCGACAGCGGGATCTTCTCGCCGGTATTCTCGCCTTTTTCGACAATCAGATGTGCCATGAAAACGCCGGTTCCGTGCCGGGAGAAAAAGTCAGCAAATCAACACATCCAAACGCGCGGCGGCCGGGCGGCCCTGCCGCTGAAACGGATTCTACCATCCAGCATCGCTGTTGCAAGCAGAAACGTCATTCCGGGTCGTCAACGGCCTCCCCGGATAACCCGGGCCATATCTCCACCAGCACGTCCCACAGCACCAGCCCGAAACCCGCGCAAATCAGTGCGTCCGCCACGTTGAACGCCGGCCAGGGGAACGGAAACTCGATGAAGTCCCGCACCACGCGCAGCGTCACACGGTCCACCAGATTGCCCAGGGCGCCGCCTGCCATCAGACCCAGCCCGGCGTGGATGCGGGACTCGTGCGCGGGCGTGCTGACGAAGAAAAACGTAATGAGGGCCAGCCCCAGCACCGCAGCCGCCGCGTAGAGAACCGGCCCGCCGGGCAGGCCAAACGCGCCGCCGGGGTTTCCGGGGTGCCGCACAATGCGCAGCAGATACAGGTTGTGCACGATGTGCCCCGCCCCTTCCACCGGCCTCTCGTAGAGCCACCGCTTCGTCAACTGGTCCGCCAGCACGGCAGAACCTGCCAGCAGCCAGAACAACTTCCGCCCGGAATGAAACAGCTTCAGTGGTGACTCCAAAACGATGTCCTGCAAATGGTTGGTAGAATGCCCGAAACCGCGCGAACGGCTGCCCTATTCCTCGGCCGCAGGCAGGCGCTCCTGCTCGTGTTTGCACTCGATGCACAACCTGGCGAACGGCAGGGCCTTCAGCCGCCTCTCCCCGATCTGCCCGTCGCAGTTCTCGCACCGGCCGTACGTGCCCTCGTCAATTCTCTGCAGGGCGCGGTTGATGTCGCACACCTCGGCGTCGCAGTCCTGGAGGATACGCACCATGAGGCTCTGGGCGAAATTGTCGCTCCCCCGCTCGGCCATGTGCTCGGCCGTCACTTCCGACAGGTCCTCCCCGCTCTCCCCGCCGGTCTTCAGCGCACCTTTCTCCAGGTAGTCAATGTTGTTGGCGAGCTTGCGCTTCAGCTCGACCAACATCCTGCGGAATTCCTCAAGGTCTGCCTTTTTCACTGCGTCACCATCGCTTCCTCAAAGAGTGCCAAAGCCCCGCCGGGGCGCCCGTTTGCCGGCTGAGAGCATTGTACCGCGGACCGCCCCCCACTGCAACTTCAGCCGCTGCCCGTCCCGACTGCGGCGGGCACGTGTTGGCCTTTGGGGGGCAGTACGGCTATAATGTTCGTGTCAAAGTTGTGCGGCGTTCTCCCATGATCCCCCTGAAGCCCATGATGCTCGGTCTGTGGACCCGGAGACGACGGTCGTTCTACCGTGTTGCGGCGGCCGCCGCCTGCCTGCTGCTGTCGGCTGCCGCGGCGCAGCCCACCCCCGGGCAACAGGCGACCGCAGACGACCCGCCCGGCCCCTCGCAATGCCTGCTGGCGGGCAGGATCGCCGACCCGGCCGATCTTCTGCAACGGCTTGCCCGCCCGCTGCGGGCCGCGGACGGCCGGACGGAGGCGGCGGACCTGGCCCAGGCCCTGGCCGCGCACATGGGCCTGCCGGACGCCACGTACCTGGACCTGTCCCAACCCGTTGAGTTCTTCTACCGTGCGCCTGCGACGCACGCCGATCCGTGGGTGTTCCGATTCCGAACGACCGACGCCGCCCGGCTGCGCGAAGCGCTGGCCGGAAGTCATGCCCTGGTCTGCGAACGCGGAACGCTGGTCACCGCCACCCGCAACCCCGACGCCGCTCCGGGAGAATTCTGGGCAGCGGTGGAGAGATCGGCCCTCTCCGGGCCGCGGCGCGGGCAGGTCTCCGTGCGCGCGGATGTCCGACGGCTCCTGCAGGTCTTCGACGCCGACGTGGAACGTCAGATACAGCTTATGAAGGAACGGATGGAGGCGACGCTGCACCGGCCTTTCGTGCCCGAAGCCACCGCCGGAGAGACGGCCGAGTTCCAGGCGCAGCTCGACAGGGCTTTCCTGATCGCCCGCCAGGTGGACCGCGCCGAGATGTGGATTGACCTGACCGACGAGCGCGCCCTGTTGGGCGTCCGCGCGGCTCCCCTGCAGGGGTCGCTGCTGTCCGTGCTTTTGGGGCTGCAGCCCCGCGGCTCCCTGGACGCACTGCACCGCTGTCCCGACGACGCCATCATCGCACTGCTGCACCGATTCCGGGCGGGTCGCCAACTGCTGAGGGCTCCGCTGAACCGCCTGAGGCAGGTTCTGGGAGACAGCGAGGCGCCGGAGGAGCCGGCGGCCGAGGTGCTGGCTGCCCTGCCCCGGCCCGGGGACGGCCGGCGCCTCCAGTTGCTGCTGCAATCTACAGGCAGCAACCCCGGCCGGCCTGCGCGGCTCTGGGAGGCGCTGGCGAAAACGCCGGCGTCCGCGCGTCCCCTGCCTCTGACGCTGGAACCGAAAGAATCGGATGACCGGACCATGTCCGGCGTGCGCACGGCGGACGTGGTGCCGCACGATAACTGGGCCGCCCTCTTCGGCGGGCTGCTGGGCCAGGATGCGAAGGCCGCCCTGGATGCGGGCCAAGAACGCACCACGCTGCTGGTGGGCGCAGAGTCCCTGAGACGCGTCCGCCAGATACGGGCGCTCGGGGACAGCGGGCGTTTTTCGCTGCGGGACGAGGCGCGATTCAACGCCTCCATCGAGGGCATGCCCGAGCGGCCTCAGGCACTGGTCTACGTCGCGCCGGAGGGTCTGGAGCGGTGGTTCGCGCTGGCCGGCGTCCCTGCGCAGGCCATTGCGCCGGTGCCGCGCGGCGTGACCGCCGCCGTCCGCGTGTCGTCGGCGGAAGGCGTCCACGCGGCCGTTACGGTGCCGCTGGGGCCGGTGTCGCGCGCATTGCGCCACCAGCGGCTGAACGCCCCCTGACCGGTGTGCGCAGCGGCCCGCAATCGCCGAACGGATGGTTGCGGCGCGGGCAATCGTATGTTATTGTTCTACATGCAGATAACAGGGACAACAGGGCCGGCTGGGACAAGATGATCATCGGGATCGAAATACGGGCGGGCGCGATACGCGCCGCTGCCTACGGGCGGTTCGGCAGGAACCGGGAGCCCCAGTGGGAGGTGGAAGTGCCCGTTACGCCTCCGCTGGGCGACCCGTCCGAGGCCGGCGGGCGCCTGTCGGAGCCACTCGGCCGGCTGCTGGACGAAGTGGGCCGAGGGCGGCACACCGTCGCGGTGGCCGTGCCCTCCGCGTGGTGCCTTTACCGGGTCGTGAGTTTCCCTTTCCGCTCCCGGTCGCGGGTGGAAAAGACGTTGCACTACTCACTGGAAGGCCGCCTGCCCGCGGCCATCGAGGAGTATGTGGTGGAGCCCTTGGGCCCGATCGTGCCGTGGGGCGCGGAGGGGTCCAGGATGCTGGTGTCGGCCTGCCCGCGGGAGCGCATCCGGTCCCTGCTGGACGCCTTTCAGGCGGCGGGCGTGGACCCATCCGTGGTGCAGCCGGCCCTGGTGGCGGCCACGCAGCCGCTGTGGGACGCGCAGCCCGGCCAGTCGTGGCTGCTGCGACTGGACGGGGATCATTCCGAGGCCGTCCTGGTGCGGGACGGCCGGCCGCTGACGTGCCAGGTCCAGTGGCTGGGCGCCGCTCGCGCGGCGGGAGACGGCGTCCGGGAGATATGTGACAGGACGCGCCTGGCCCTTCGCTCCGCGCGACTGACCTATGGCGGCGAAGAAGCCGACCGGGTGGTTCTGACCCGCTCGAACTCGACGGACGACCTGGCCGCGCCGCTGCAGGAATCCCTGGGCATGGCGGTGGAACGCGCCGAAGAGATGCCGGCCGACGGCGCCCCGGGGGTGCCCCGGCGCATGGCACGGGTGGCGGCGAAGGAGAAGGAGACGGCCGTCAACCTGCGGCGCGGCGAGCTGGCGCATCAGGCATTCGCCCGGCAGGTCGAGCGCCTGGCAGCCGTCGCGCTGGCCCTGCTGGTTCTGATCGTCTGCCTGGTCGGCGTTTACACGGTGCGACAGATGCTCGACGCCGGCCGGCGGATTGAGACCCTGGAGGAAAGCCGGCGCGCGGCGCTCAGCCGGGTCGGCCCCGAGGTAACAACCTATGCCCGGCTCAACGCGGCGGTCGAGCAAGCGCGGCGCGACGCGCTGGCGGCTGAAGAGACGATGACCGTCTCCTGCCTGCAGCGCTGGCATGACCTGGCGTCCGCCCTCAATCAGGCGGACGTGGACTTCGAGCTGCTGGACATAAACCAGCAGCGGGTCCGGCTGAAGGCCGTCGCACCGCAGGAGGTGGACCTGGAGCGCATCCTGAACTCGGCGCCGGGATTCCGGCGCAGCGGGGACACGGGGGCCGCGATACTCCAGGACGGCCGAGTTCGTGTGGACATGACGCTGAAATACAGGTGACTCCGATGCTTGCATGGGCACGAAAACACCGGCTGCCGGCGGCGCTGATCGCCCTGCTGGTCGTGTGCCTGGCGGCGGAGGGAGCCCTGTGGGTGAGGCTGAGCCGCCTGCGCGCCCAGGAGCAGAGAGCCCGCGGGCAGCTCCGCGAGATCCAAAACATGGCGACGGAGTACGAGGAATTGACCGAGCGCGCCGCCCGCGCCAACCAGACCCTGCAGGACCCGGAGGCGTTCGACATCCGGGCCGTCACCCGGATCGCAGCGCGGGAGAACGTGCGCGAGAGGATTGACGGCTCCCCGGAGGCCAGCTCGGGACCCGCCGAGGACGGCGTTTTGGAGCGGACGGTGGAACTGGATATGGTCGGCCTCAGCCATAAGGCCCTGGTGAGGTTCCTGCAGGCCACCGAAGGACTGGACCCGGCGGTGCGGACCACGAAGCTGCGCATAACCCCGAACGAGGAAGTGCCGCAACTGATTGATGCAGAGATTACCCTTTCGGCCCGGGCAGCGTCGCCGTCCGTCGGGCGGTAGGGGCGGCCTGGTGCTGATCATGACCGTGCTGGTGCTGGCCGTGGTGGCCCTGGTGGGCTACGCGCTCAGCTATGCTGCCGGCGTCAGCCGTCGAACCGCGCTGAATGCGCGCGACGGCTTCCGGCGCGGGCGCGCGGTGGAGTCGGCATTGCAGTACGCTCTGGCAATGCTGAAGGAGGACGCGGAGGAGAACGAATTCGACTCGCTGGATGAACTCTGGGCGGAGCCCGAGCATTCGATCGAGATCGGCGGGGTGACGTGCGTTTTCCGGATATGGGACGAAGACCGCCTGCTGAACGTCAACCGTGCGGCCCGCAACCCTCGGGACTCACGCGTCTACCCCGACCTGCGCCCTGCGCTGTACCGGGCCGTGCTGCAGGCCGGCGGCGGGGACCAGGATTACCGGGCCCTCCGGCAATGGGTGGCAGCACGGGAGCCCGTGCTGCGGGCCTCCGAGGTGCTGCGGGCGCCCGTGGTCACGACGGACCTGTTTGTGGAAGGATCGGACAAGCCGTCGCTGCTGCGACTGCTGACGTCGCACCCGCTGCGGGTCAACGTCAACACCGCGCCGCGGGAGGTGCTGAACTCCCTGTGGAGCGACGACCAGGTGACCGCCCGGCTGCTGAAGCGCCGGGAGGAGCAGCCGTTTGAGACGCGGGAAGATTTGGAGGCATTTCTGACCATGCTGGACGCGCCGCAGTTGGTGCGGCAACTTGTGCCCGCGCTGGACGTGGCCAGCCGGTACTTCACGGTGCGGGTGCGGGGATCGCATCCGGGCATGGTGACCGCTTTGACGGCGTTCGTCCGGCGGGAGGAGGCCACCGTCAGCGTGCTTTATGTGAGCCGCGCCATAGAGGAGGAACAATCATGAGAAAGACCGGTCCGCTCGTCTTCCTGGCACTTCTGGCCCTGATGCATGCGCCCTTCCGCGTCCACTCGGCGGAGGAAAACGGGCCGCCGGACACCGCGCAGCCCGCGGAAGGCGAAGAGGGATACCAGATCACGCTCTCCGGGGTGACGTTGAGTTCGGTGATCGAGTTTCTGAGCCAGCAGACCGGCAAGCCCGTCCTGCTGCCCGAGCGCTTTCCGGGCGAGGCCCCGGTGGACGTGGTCAGCGGCGCCGGGGTGCAGGTCTCCCGTGAGAAGGCCATGGGCGTCTTCAGCGGCGTGCTGCGCAAGGCCGGCTACACCGTGCTGGACCGCGGCGGCTACATAGAGATCGCCCCGTCCGGCAAGGCGGACGGACTGCCCGTGGGCGAAGAGGCCGCAGCGGGTCTGCAGAGCGACGCCATCCGCACCGTGACCGTGGAGCTGAAGAACGCCGACGCCCAGGCCCTCACCGGCGTCCTGACCCCCCTGAAGTCGGCCGCAGGGAAGATCCAGCCCTATCCGGACCTCAACCAGCTCGTCATCACCGATCACGGCGTCAACGTGTCCGCCATGCGCGCGCTCATCCGTCAGCTCGATCGCAGCGACGGCGAGCTAACCCACCGGGTCTACCAGGCACAGCAGAGCTCCGTGGAGACCCTGCACACGGTGGCCACCGACTACCTGAACAGCCTGAAGAGCCAGGCCAGCCCGGCGCTGAAGAAGCGGCTGGAGCAGTTCTCCATCACCCTGAACCGCCCGCGCAACTCCCTGGTGCTCCTGGGCGACCCGCAGGACATACCCCGCATCGTGAAGTACATCGAGACCTTCGACGTGAAGCCGGACGAATCCGCGCGGCAGTACCACATCTACAACGTGCTGAACCGCGACGTGGACGACCTGAAACAGACGCTGGACGCGGTCCTGAACGCCAGCAACCCCGAGGGCGAGGTACGCGGCGCCGCGCGCGAGCCCCTGGAGATCATCGCGGACGCGGCCAACAGCGCGCTGATCCTCATCGCCACGCAGCCGCGCTACCAGGAACTGCTGCCCCTGCTGGAAGACCTGGACAGGCCCAGGGCTCAGGTGGAGATCGAGGCGGTGCTGATCGAAATCAGTACCAACCGGCTGATGGACATCGGAATCGAGCTGAACTCCATAGACGGACCGAGTGACGACCCTCGGGGCTTCGGCGGCACCACCTTCGGCCTGTCCGAACTCACCACGGCAGGCCGAGTCCCCATACCCCCGACGGAGGGCGGACTGACGGCCGGTATATTCAAGGACGAGGCCACCAAGATAGCCGCTCTGGTCCGGGCTTCGCAGAAGGACGAGGGCATCTCCTTCGTGGCCGGCCCGCGTATCACAACGGTGGACAACAAGGCTGCCTCCGTCACAATCGCCGAGAAGCGGGAGTTCGCCAAGAGCATCCTCTCCCCGGAGGCCGGAACGCGGGAGATCACCAGCGGCGGCTTCCACGAGGCCAACATCAACCTGGAGATCACCCCTCACATCAACGACGAGGGCACCGTGCGGCTGAAGGTGCTTACCGAAGTAGACCAGTTCCTGCCCAGCACCACCACCTCGGAGGGGATCAGACTGACCAACAAGACCGAGCGGACGGCCGAGACCGAAGTCACTGTGCCGGACGGCAACACGGTGGTCTTCGGGGGCCTGACCCGCACCACCAAGTCCAAGACGGTCCGCGCCATCCCCATCCTGGGTCGCATTCCCATCCTGGGCGCCCTGTTCCGGCGCACGGTCGAGACCGATGAGGAACGGCACCTCTGCATCTTCATCACACCGACCGTGCACAGAACGGCGGAGACCATGACTGCCGAAGCACGCCGGCGCCGTCAGGAACTGGCGGACAAAGCGGAGGAAAAGGGAGCCATGCTGCCCTCCGAAGCCGTGCCGACACCCGAGGGCCGTGACGAGAACAAGACCGAGGAATAACCGGAAGGGATATCAAGCCATTTCCAGCACAACCGCCAGAGACGCCACCCTCATAGACGCGCTGCTGACCGAGGAGGTCATCACGCCGGCCGAGGCGGAGCGGCTGCGCGAGCAGATGCGCAAGGACTGGCACCCCGCCGTCACCATCATTATGGAAGAAGGCGGCATCCCGGAGGAGGACCTGCTGCCCGCGCTGGCCCGCTACCTGGGCATGCCCTGCGAGGAGAGCCTGGCGGGCTGCGTCGTGCCAGAGGGCTTCTTCGAGCGCGTGCCGCCGGAGTACGCCCGACGCGAAGGGGTCTGCGCCACCGCCCTGACGGACGAGCGACTGGAGCTGGCCCTGGCGCCCGGCCCCGACATCGGACAGATAATCGGCGAGATGGGCGGGCTGTTCCGCGTGCCGGTATCCTGCCGCCTGGCCCCCGCCTCCGAGGTGGCGGACTGCGTGGACAGGTCCGTGCGGCAGCGGCCGGAATATCTGGAAAGCGCCGCCGGGGAGTTGACCGACGAGGAGCTGGCCGAGAGCGTGGCGCAAGTCGAGCGGGTGACCGACTTCGGCGAGCTGATGCGCAAGGCTCCCGTGGTGAAACTCGTCTCCCTGCTCATCGCCCAGGCGGTCCGCACCGGCAGCACCGACATCCACTTCCAGCCCATGGGCGACCGCCTGCGCGTGCGCTTCCGCACGGACGGCATCCTGCACGACATCCTGGACCTGCCGCGCTCCGCCCGCGACGGCATCATGTCGCGCATCAAGGTGCTGGGCAAGATGGACATCGCCGAGCGCCGGGCGCCGCAGGACGGGCGGGCATCGTTCCGATACGCCGACCGGGAGATTGACGTCCGCATGTCCGTGGTGCCCACCAGCGATGGCGAGCGCGCGGTCCTGCGGCTGCTGGACAAGCAGGAGAAGCTGCTGACCCTCGAAGAACTCGGCCTGGATCGGGAGAACCTGGCCACCTTCAAAGAACTCATCCGCTACTCCCACGGCATGATCCTGGTCACCGGGCCCACCGGCAGCGGCAAGAGCACCACGCTCTACGCATCGCTGATGGAGATCAACTCCCCCGAAATGAACATCATCACCATCGAGGACCCGGTGGAATACAAGCTGGACGGCGTGAGCCAGATACAGGTGCAGGCGCGCAAGAACGTGACCTTCGGCTCCATGCTGCGCTCCATCGTGCGACAGGACCCGGACATCATCATGATCGGCGAGATTCGCGATGGCGAGACCGCCTCGATGGCCGTGCAGAGCTCGCTGACCGGACACTTGATGTTCAGCACCCTGCACACCAACGACGCGGCGGGCGCCATCGCACGCCTGCTGGACCTGGGGGTGGAGCCGTTCCTGATCTCCTCCGCGCTGCTGGCAGTGCTGGCGCAGCGGCTGGTGCGGCGCATCTGCCCGGACTGCGCGCGCCCCGCCGAGGTCTCGCAGGGGCAGCTTGACCTGCTGGGCCTCACGCCGGAGCAGGCGGCCGACGCCACTTTCCGGCGCGGCGATGGCTGCGACGCGTGCCTGGGCACCGGCTACCGCGGGCGAATCGGCATCTTCGAGCTGCTGCCCATAGACGACCAGTGCCAGCGCCTGATCAACCGCCGCGCCTCCTCCAGCGAGATACGCCAGAAGGTGGTGGCCGACCGCGTGAAGGTCCTCCGCGAAGACGGCGCCCAGAAGGCCATGGCCGGCGTGACAACGGTGGAAGAGGTGCTGCGTGTGACTCAGCGGGATTCCTCCTGACCATGGCCAGCTTCCGCTACAAGGCAGTCAACGAATCCGGCGACGTGGTGCGCGGCATGTTGGTGGCGGACAACCCCATGGACGCCCGCCGGCAGTTGCGCTCCATGGAGCTGTTCCCCCAAAAGGTCGAGCCCGCCGAGAGCGGAGGCGGCGGCCTGCCCGCCGTGCTGCCCGGCGCCGGCGCGCGGGCGGCGCAGCACGTCACCATCTTCACGCGCCAGTTCGCGGTGCTTCTGGCCAGCGGTGTGCCCATTGCCGAGGCCCTGGACGTGCTGAGCCGGCAGGTGGAGCACAAGGGCCTCTCCCGCGCCCTGCTGGAGGCGCGCGAGGCGGTCAATTCCGGACTCTCCCTGGCCGAAGCGCTCGGGAACTATCCCCGCTTCTTCGATCGCGCCTACATCGAGATGGTAACCTCCGCCGAGAAGAGCGGCATGATGGACGTGGTGTTCCGGCGGCTGGCGGATTTTTTGGAGCGCCGACGCATGCTGCGCTCACAAGTGGCCACCGCCCTGATCTACCCCTCCATCCTCGTCGTCATGGCCGTGGCGCTCATCATCTTCCTCTCGGCCGTCGTGGTGCCCATGCTGCAGCCGTTGCTCTCACAGCATCAGGGCGGGCTGCCCATCACTTCGTCCATGCTTTTCGCGGCCAGCGGATTCGTGCGCACTTACATCTGGCTGGCGCTGCCGCTCGCGGCGCTCCTCTTCCTGGCTCTGGCCTGGGCGCGGCGCACCGAACGGGGCCGAATCTTCCTGGACCGGCTGGTGCTGCGCATCCCGCTCATCGGAAAGCTGGTGAAGAAGAGCCTGCTGGGCCGCTTCAGCATGTCCTTCTCCACGCTGCTGCGCACCGGTGTGCCCGCGCTGGAGGCGCTGGAGACGCTGGCCTCGCTGACGCCCAACGAGATACTGCGCCGGGAGATAGACCAGATACGACAGGCCGTGGTGGAGGGCAAGGACATGTCCTCGCAGATGCGCGAGAGCCGGCTGTTTCCGCCCATGGTGGGCTACATGGTGGCCGTCGGAGAGCGCAGCGGAAACCTGGAAGAAGTGCTCGAACACGTCTCGGAGTCCTACGACCTGGAGGTGGAAATCGCCTCACGGCGGCTGCTGACGGTCCTGGAGCCCGTGCTGGTGCTGATTATGGCCGCCGTGGTGGGGTTCATCGCCCTGTCGCTTATGATGACGATTCTGGAACTGAGCAACATCTGACACCGTAAACCGGAGCAGTTTTAATGAGAAGAAAAGAAGACACCGGACGCCTGAGCCTGTGGCGGCGGGAGGGCCTGACGCTGCTGGAGGTCATGACCGTCGTGCTCATACTCGGCCTCATCGCCGGGATCGTGGTCACCGTGGTCAGCGGGCAGCTCGAACGCGCGAAGACCCGCATCGCCCGCATCCAGATACAGGAGCTGAAGGATGCCCTGGAGTTGTTCTACCAGGACAATAACTTCTACCCCTCCACGCAGCAGGGGCTGGAGGCCCTGGTCACCCCGCCGGAGGACGAGCGCGTCACCGACTGGCCCGAGGGCGGATACCTGGAAGCCGTCCCGCGCGACCCCTGGGGCAACGAATACGACTACATCTACCCCGGCGCGCAAGGCAAGTTCGACATCATCTCCTACGGACGCGACGGCACGGAGGGAGGCGAAGGTCCCGATGCCGACATCAATAGCTGGGAACTCCACGCGCAGGGCGGCGAGTGACGGCGGCTTCACCGTTCTGGAGCTGACGGTCACGCTGGCCGTGCTCGCCCTGGTGCTCACGCTGATGGTGCCCAGGCTCAACCGCCTGCCCCGTTGGCGCCTCCGCGCAGCCGCCCACCAGGTGGCCACAACGCTCCAGTGGGCACGCAATGCCGCCGCACTGTCGGGAGACCGTGCCCGCATCCTCTACGACGTGCCCGCAGGGCAATTCTGGGTAGAGGTGGACGAGGAGGCGCAGGCCTTCCACAAACTGCCCGCCGGCGTGCGGTTCGAATGGGTCAAATTCGGCTTCAACACGGTCCAGCAGGAGGTGGCCGCCTGTTTCGCCTATCCGGACGGCACGGTGACGGACCACGAAGTGCTGCTGGGGACCGGCGAATATTCCGTGATTCGCATACGATTCAGCCCCCTCACGGGTGAGCCGAGCTATGAACGCACAACCGCATCGGAGCTGTAGCGACTCGGCACGGCGCTCGGGCTTCACGCTGGTGGAGGTCGCCGCCGCGGTGGCCATACTGGGCCTCGTCTGCGCCGGGCTGCTCGTCGCCCGCGCGCGGGCTGTGCAAGCCACCGGCCGGGCAGGCCGCATCCTCACCGCCGTCCGGCTCTGCCAGGGCCGCGTGGCGGACCTGAAGGCCGGCATAGCACAGCCGGGCACCGGCCCCTTTCCGGATGCCGAGGGCTACACCTGGTCCATCGCGGAAGAAGACCCGCCCCACGGGGCGCCGTCGGGACTCAGTGCCTTCACCGTCAGCGTCTCCCCCCCGCCCGGCGAAGCGGTTGAAGACCGGCGCGCTGCGGAACAGGTGCGGGCCACCGTCTGGCTGCTGCAGCGCTCCTCGGAGGAGGAGAGCCCGTGAACGCCTCCCACCACGGTGCGCCCCGCTGGCGTTTCACGCTCATGGAGGTCATCTGTGCGCTGGCGATCACCGCCCTGCTCATGGTAACCGTCTCGGGCGTTCTTCGGCTGACGGTCCGCGGTATGCAGCGCTCCCGGCAGACGCTGCGCCGTGCACGCCTGGGCTACGGCGTGGCGCGCATTCTGCGGTGGGACGTGGAGGCCCTCGTGCCGATTCCCGACGAGCAACTCCCGCCGGTGGTGGTGCCGCCCGAGTTTCCCACGGACGGCGGGACGGTCCTTGAACTGACGACCCTGTCCGCCCTGCCCCATTCGGATGCCCCGCCCGACGTGCAGCGCGTCCGATACCTCCTGCGCCCGCGCGACGAGGAGGCGGAAGGCTACGAGCTTCTGCGCCAGCAGACGCCCTACGAGCCGGGCTCCAGCCCGGACTGGCGCCACGCGGCGGAGCAGCGCCTGGTGGACGAGGTGGCCTTCGTGCTGGTGGACTGCTACGACGGCTCGGAGTGGCGCCGGCAGTGGTCGCTCAACAAGCCCCCAATAGCCGTGCGGATGGAGCTGGCCCTGCACCCCGAGGCCGACCCGCCGCACCCCACGTGCATCGCCATGCCCCTGGCAGACCGCACCGTGGACCCGCGCCCAAAGCTGCCCGATGAGGCCGTGCAGGAGTAGGGCCGGCACCGAGCGCTTGCGCGGACCGCGCAAACCGGGAAGGATGCTTCTCAGGCGTGCAGCGTGGTCAACCGAGAAGGGTCGCAGCCTGGCCCGGTGGTCCCCCGAGTTCGGGCGTAGGCGTTTAGCCCGGATATTTCACGAGAGTTTTTCGGGACCGCACGCAACTGTCTAAAGGAACGCATCTTACAGCAAAAAAACCGGCCAGCCACAAGCAACACCCTGTGTACGCACCAGGGCGACGGTTTTGCTCTCAGGCAAGCCCGCACAAGCGAGCTACCGCAGGCGTGCCATAAGGCACGTCGAGGACAGGCGAGCGCGGAGGGCGCCGCATGAGGGCAAAAACGTCCGCTGGACGGAAAACTCTCGTGAAATATCCGGGTTAGCCTGACCAACCGAGAACGTTCGTAAATGGCGCCCTGAAAGGGCGCGATATAAAAGCCCGGGGCAGAGCCCGAAGGGCGCAGCGGGGACCGAAGGGCATTCATGTGCCACTCGGTCCCATGAAGAACGCCGAGCGTTCTTCCAGCTGCTTTAGCAGCCCTGGGTAGAAACGCAGAAGGAAAATCGAGCCCTGAAAGGGCGGCACATCAGTAGGCCAACACGCGTCCGTCATTATCCGTGCCCGTTCCCGCCCTTCGTCTTCACCACCAGGGACGGGAGGATTGAAGAGCCGGGTTCCGCCCTGTCAGGGCTACCAATTGGAACGGCCACGGTTCCCAGGGCGACGCCCTGCGGGCTCTGCCCTGGGCTGATATGTTTACGCCTTTCAGGCGAAACGATCCCGACCGCGGCTTCCGCATGCATCCGTTTTCGCCGCCGCGGGTGGCTGCGCTACACATCAACCGTGCGCGCTGCACGAACCGCCCGTACCTCAGCCGGGGGCGGCTGAGGCCGTTCTACCGCACGTAGAAGAGCACGTCTTTGGTTTCCCCGTGGCGGTTGATGGTAACCCTGGCGGAATCGGAATTGCGGTAACGCCGGTAGAGTTCCAGCGCGCGGGTCGGAGTGTCCAGCGGGACGCCGTTAACGGCCAGCACGCGGTCCCCCGGGGCCAGGCCGTAGCGGGCGGCCAGCGAGCCGGGCTCGACCTTGTCTATGCTGTAGCCGGCTATCTTCCCGTTCGGGCTGAGCTGCCAGCTATAGCGCACGCCGTACTCGACGCTGCGCGGGTCCTCCCGCACCTTCTCGACAAGGTCTTTTGGCACGCGCACCCGCGCCTCCGCCCCCTGCAAAGGCGGCGGTGAGTACTCCCGTTCCCGACTGCTTACCTCGGCGGTTTCCCGGATGTCGGCAACCCCCTCGGAGTCAGTTCCTGCGGTCACCACGCTCCTCTCCACATTGGCCGCGTCTTCGGTTGCCTCAGTGTCCGCCGCCCCGTCGCCCGCGGTCAGGTCGGCCACGGGCCGTTCGGTCACAGACAGGCTCTCGATGGAGATGCTGAACTCGGCGTCGTCCCGCTTGAGCACCATGGACCGAGGATGGATGGCGGCTACCTTCCAGCCCTGCAGCTCGGAGTCCGGCCCGAGCAGCCGCAGTTGGTCTCCTACCTCGACGAAGGCCACGGAATCCCCCGCGCCGGAGTAGATAACCCCACGCAGCTTGAAGGGCACCCGCTCACGTTCCGCCTCACCATCCAGGGCTCCCCCCATCGGCGGGGGGACGACGGACTTCTGCGCGTCGCGCCCCTCCCACAGCACGGACAGGTCGCGGTCCTCGGACGGTGCATCGGCCGACTGCCGGGACTTCATTCCCGAATCGGCCGATGGTCGGGTGAGTTGCGTAGTGTCGGATGCGCGGAAGAAGGCCAGGTAGGCAGCCCCGCCCGTGCCAACGGCCAGCAGTATGGAGGCCGCGGTCAGCAGTCGCCTCAGAAGTGCCCTGCGTCTGCCGAACATCTTCCTACTCCTGCTCCCTTGTCAGGCAGTCTTCGGACAGTCCCGCCAGAGGCCGCAGCAGCACGCCGCGCACCACGGCCTTGGCCGGCTCGCGGTGGCGTATTGCCTCGGCGGCGTAGGGCCCGAAGGCGTAGTACCAGGCGCTGAACTGTCGGCCGGGCTTCGCCCGCATCAGCAGGTCGTCCCGCAGGCCGCGGATAAGCTCCAGCCCCCGTGCCCTGTCTTCGGGCAGCACGTACTCGCCGGTGCAGTTGCGTTCCACCAGACCCGGGGCTGCAGGCGCAACGCCCTCCATGGCAGACGTAGCAATGAAGCATCCGCCACCGCCGCCACCACCGCCGCCACCGTCGTCGGGCTGCTGCTGCGTGCCCGTGGTAAAGGTCCAAACGGCGCCGATCACTGTACTGGCGCCGATGTGGCTGTCAACGCGCCAGACATAAGTCGTGTTGGCCGTAAGCTGGCCCGGATACCAGAAGTTGACGGTGAGCCCGGTCTGGTTAGGCGTGCCCGGCAGGCTGCCGGCGCCGAAGTAGATGTCGTAGCTATCCGCCTGACCCAGCCACGAAAGAAGTGTAATCAACGAGACACCGTTGGCGCCGTCAGCGGGCACGGGGTTCGATGCGGCACCCGCTGTCTCTACAGTAAACGTCCATTCGAGCCCCTGTACCGTGCCCAGGCCGCTGGCAGGTGTGTGGTTCACATCCACCCTCCATACGTATGTCGCCCCCTCGGTCAGGTCCGTCGGTGGATCGAACTGTGGCGTGTTCAGACCGGACACCGTGGGCGTTCCGGGCAGGCTCCCCTGGCCGAGAAAGACATCGTAAGTCTGCGCAGTGGGCGGACCAGACCAGGATAGTGTCTTGTCCACAGGCACACCCGTTGCACCATCAACCGGGTCGGGGTTGAACGCCTGGTCGGCCGTCGCAGTCTCGAACTCCCACGGGTCACCCTCATAGTTCATTCCGTCTATCACACTGTCCACGCGCCAATTGTACAAAATGCCCTCAGCCAGTGGCGCCGGAGGTGTGTACTCCGTGGCGTCGGCTATGGTGTCCACCAATTGTATCTGATCGCCGTCCTCCCACAGGTAAACTTCGTACACTTCCGCGGGATCAGTCAGATCGACCGCTCCACTCCACGAAAGCGTTACGGCCGGGCTGACACCGGTCGCACCGTCCGGCGGATTCGGATTACTGGCCGTGAGGCTGACGGTCCGGAACTGCCATAAGGTATCCGGTGTAGTGGTGCCGCCACCGGGATTCTTGGTGGCCACGCGCCAGACATACTGAGTGTCAGCTGTCAGGGGACCAGGGTAACCCGCATCACCGGGACCCAGGTCATTGTCTGCCGTATTGGTTATGTCGGCCACCAGTGTCAACGCCTGGCCGCTTTCGGCAAAATACACCTCGTACCCGTCGGACTCTGTCACTTCACTCCACTCGAAGGTAATATTCAACGGAACATCCACTGCGCCGTTAGCAGGGATGGGGTTACCGGCTGCGGCAACGCTTTGCAACCATTCCAATGCCTGCTTCATCACATTGACCCGGCCAGAGAAGTCCAGCGTATTTCCCTGGAGCGCATGGTCGATAGACTCGAAAGGCCATGGGAAGTAGAGTGTTCGCGCGGCGTTGGCAATGAGGCGGTTGTGGATAGCCGCTGATTTGCTGCTGTTCAGTTCACCACCACCTGCTTGTTCATCCCAGATGAAAACGGTTGCAGCCCCTGTGCCGTTAGGATCCAGCTCTGCGCTGACTATGGTGTTGCTTTCCCCGTTCCCACCTTCGATCTCCAGGTCCTGAATGAGCTTGCTCATGGTGTCGTCGAATAGGCCCTCCATGTTGCTGTAATCCGAGTCTTCCGTGGCGGTTACGGCACCAAGGAAGTCCTCCTGGAATGTAGCGAGATACGGAACATTGTCGGTCTCGTTCGACAGGGTCTGATTAGTGACGAACAGCTTCCCGCCCATTTCGAGAAAGTTCTGGAGGAAGTTTACGTCCGGAAATGGCATGGAATTATAGAGGAAAAGGTAACGGTGCGGGAATGAGATTAGCGCGCCACCACGGGAAACGATTGAGTCGCCGGTAAACACCACCAATGGACCGTATGTGTCCCTGAACGACTCGATCGCGGACGGTGTCAGATCGCCATAGTATCTCTGGCCATCCAGAATCGCCTGGGCATTTGGCTGGAGCGTATGGTACACCTGCGTACACCAGTACTGGTATCCGTAATCCCAAGGCCAGGGAGCCCCGGGCCCGTTTTGCCCCGTAAGGTAGTTGAGTATGGGCAGTGCCGGTTGCTCTGTGAGAGTTCTCGGATCGACCTCGCCGTTGTCACCAGAGTTGAATCCGTCCAAATCGTTTATGTCCTGCAGATTTACATAATAGTCCTCGACATGGGAGTAAAATGTCCCGTGTCCGTTGAGGTAGTACCGGTCCGGCTGATCCATATCCACAACAAGAATGTTCGCATCCGGATTGCGTTCGAACTCGTTGACCACCTGGACATAGAACCACCTTTCCTTCAGCCAGCGGTACGGATCATCGGGATCAGTGCCGTCCCACGCAGGGTTTTCAGCCTGTACCACAATCAGGTAGATGGAAGGCTTGAATGCCGTAAACGTGTAGTTGCACGAACCGCTCGAACTGTCAAGGTACTGATCTGGCTCCGTGTCAGACCAATGGTCCGTCGTCGGATCATACCACTGCCCATCCAGTCCGAAATCGAACGGGGTCATAACGCGGACGCGCACGTTGTCGGCGTCGGTTTCAATGGTCAGTTCTACTGGCGTGCCAGGGTTAGTTTCGGTATCCGGATCCCACCGTGCGATGACATGCACTGGCATACCTGCTGAATTATAACCCGGAGTCGCATCGTATCCACTCGGTGAAGCAACAGAGCGGAGGTTCTCATCCGTGATTACTGGCCGGGCTTTATCCAAGTCGGGTCGTTGACGTGGGGGCAGCGAAAGCGCCGAATCGCCTAACAAGCAAGCGCCAAAGACAGTTGTAACCACAGACTGGTCGTCAGCGTTTTCAAGCTCAGTGGCGTGCGCTTCCACATATTCTGCAAGAGCGTTGTTGAGAACGTCCCCGATACCCGGGTTTGTGCTACTCTGATATCGCTCGGCTATGAGCTTTATCAGTTCAATCTTGCCGCGCAGTGGCGAAGCCGGATCGCTGGCAGCCGCAAGTGACACCTGGCCCTGGTCTATGTCTGGCCAGACATGTCCTTCGATGTCGTCCACACCGCTGCTGCGGAAACTACGGCTGGTTGTTCCACCGTCTGGATACGTTTTGCTGTGTTCGGCCGACTCCCAGTAATCCGCGCTTGCAAAACCAATGATTCCAATAGGCCCACCTCGCGCCAGACATGCGGCCTCTCCCAGAGACGTCCAGGGCTCATTGGAACCCCATAGATGGGTGTCGAACCGATTGTTTTGGCCAGCAGCCGATATGAGCAAAGGACGCCTCCCGTGAGGAGCATCCCAGGTTCGGTCGAAGTCATTGTCTTCGATAACCTGGCCGAAGGGATCGAGCACTGTCTGATCACCAAGATCCTGCCAGTCCTGGCCGTGAGCAAGCAAGTAGACAAAACCGGGCACAGCATCGGCCTCCGGTTTGGTCAGATGCCGTAGCACGTTGGCAGGGCTAAGCGCTTCTTCGCCAGCTCCCCACATGTTGTATTGCCTGACTTTAAGACCGGCGAATGTATCACGTGGTCCGCCAACAGCAGCAACCTGACCACTGAGCAGGTTCTGCACAAATGCGGGAAAAAACTGGAACCATTCCCAGAGATTCGTCCCTCCTGCCACAACCACCGCACGGCCGAACCAGTCCTGATAAGCGTCTGACTTGGCCGCCGGATTTCCCGTGTGGCTTTCACTCAGGATGGCGGAAAAATCCCAGATTTTCTCGACAACAGGTTCTGGATCCGCGTAAGCCCGACCGACCGTAGTTCGCGGGTCAGCAAAAGAAGCCTCATAGGTGCGGTAATTGTCTTCGCTCTTCTGCTGCAAGGGAATTCGGCTAACTTGGAAGGCGGGGTGTAGCTCCACAGCGGACGTGTCGTTCTGAGTGGAGTAGAAGAAATCCGTTCCCACCCACTTGTGGGCCGACCCAATCTGGTAATGGTGATAGAAGCTTGGCGCAACATGGTCCGCGTCACCCAGGAGAGTCACCTGCTCCAGGTGCTCCGCATACGCACGGTCACTGATACCGCCAAAGCCCGTTTTGTTGGTCGTGTCCTGCAACAGCGTCCGTATGCCCCGTGCTGTCCATTCCCTGTAGCGGTCTTGCGTCCCGCGCACGTGGGTGGGCCCCGGGTCCATTCCCGCATTGTTCCGAGCGCTTCGCCCCATCGTGTACCAACCTTCGAACCCTGTTATTTCGTCCGGCCAGGGCGCCTGATCGGTACAGTTCGCACGTCTGGCATCATCGTTGTGCAGCCCTCCGTAGGACGCGGTCACCTCTTGTGTCCCTACGATGGCCGTTGAAATGGCAGGATCGTGGATCTGCTCATGAATGTACTCAATATCTTCGGCCACGCTCGCGAAGGTGAAATCCCCCTCCCACGGGTCCGGGTCCAGTGTACCGTACATGCTCTGCCAATAGATTATCAGCGATCTCGTGTTTGGGCTGTTCAACTCCGCACTGGTAATCTCTCCGACAGTCCTGAATTGCCAGCCATCCGCGGTGTCCCCACCGCCGTCTGCCCACAGGTAAGGCTCTCCGGCATCCTTCTGGTCGTTCGGATCTTCGGGAGGGTCTTCCGGGTCCTCACCCGGCTGCTCCCTGTCGTCGAACAAAGCATTCCCCTCGTCGTCGCAATAGACTATCCGCCATGCGTAGTTGCGATTCGGCAACAGGCGCTGCCAGTTCTCGTCGAAGTGCCAGAACTCTCGGATCTTGTCAATAGCAGGCGCATCCCCGTCATTGGGGGCGTAGGTCTTTACAACCCTATCCTCGTTGATATTGCCATCGTTATCAACCCAACCTTTGCTATAATTAGGGTCACCCTCGTCCAGATCCACCAGCAGGACTTTCGCCTGGGGAAAGTCCGGCAGATGCGGATGCTCACTCCACACAAAACGCGGATACACGCCCACGCTGAGAGCACCGTGAGGAGATGGATCAAAATTCATTCCGGGCTTCGCTATCGGGGTATGAACCACCCACTGGCGACCCTCCTCCCAGTCTCCTCCCGGCGCTCTCGTCTGAACCTGCCAGGCATAAGTGAAGTTCGGCAACATGCCCGTGTAGAAGTCCTCACCGTCGGGATCGGGCTCTCCCTCCGGCACCACCCTCGGGTCACCCGGAAGGTCAGGGCTCTGCCAGGGCCATTCCCTCGAAATTCCAATCAAGAAATTCTGGCAGTTCGCCGTGAAAGGTCCATCGGTCTCCCCGGCCGGCGTTGACTTCGTCTGGCTGATCTTGTAAAAACCCCAGACTCCCGATCCTCCGCCCAACTCACTCACACCAACTCGGTATTCGGTGTCTGGGGGGTTGTTGGTATCGTACCACTCGAATTCTCGGCTATGATCGCCAAAAAGGGCTATCGCCGAAGAAGGCCTGGGATTGGGGCGCTCCACATAGGCGGAGAATGAAGGCCCTCCCTGCGCCAGAAGGAACACAAACAGACCGATGAGAACGGAAAGGAAACAGGAACTCGCCCTCCTGCCTTGCTTATGCATCATAACTCCCTTTCTGCGCTTTGTATGGCACATGCGAGCGATGACCGACGGTCGCTTGCGGATGGCACACCTCTTCTCAGGCAATCTTCACAGGACTTAGTGGTCCTGAATCCCGGTTTTGTTCGCGCCGATTTTAGCAGAGCCTTGCGGTGCGTGCAAGTGCTGTTCTCGCAGCACGCTCGTGCGGAAATCACATCAGCGCCCCTCCGGAGCGCGTTGCATTCCCGCAGAATCCGGTTAACGTTTACCGAAGTGGCTCGATCCCGCACAAGACACTAAACGGAGTTGGCCCTCGATGCAAGCGCAAACCAGCGTAATCGTCGCCCTGCTGCTCGCCGCCCTGCCCCTGCTGCCCGCCGCCTTCTGCGCCGCCGCGCCCGACGATGCCATCCCACGGCACCGCACGGGCACCATCACCGTCCGCACGGAACCCGGCGCCGGCGTCCGCGTCACCCAGCAGGCACACGAGTTCTGGTTCGGCACCGCCATATCCAGCGGCATATTCCGGGACGACCGCAACCCCGAGGTGCGCGCCAAATACCTGTCCGTCCTGAAACAGAACTTCAACTCCGCCGTCCACGAGAACGCCCTGAAGTGGTACGCCGTCGGGAAAAATCCCGATCGGGCCTCCTACGGTACCGCCGACCGCATCCTGGAATGGTGCGACGCAAACGGCATCCCCATGCGGGGCCACTGCATCTTCTGGGCCAAGGAACGGTACACGCCGAACTGGGTCAAAGAGCTGGACGACGAGGCCCTGCGGGAGACCGTCCGTCAGCATGCGCGGGAGCTCACGGCCCGCTACGCGGGGCGCATAGGCGAGTATGACGTGAACAACGAGATGATCGCCGGCAACTTCTTCGCGCGCCGCCTGGGGCAGCGCATTCGCGCCGATATGTTCCGGTGGGCGCAGGAAGGGAATCCGCAGGCGACACTTTACGTCAACGACTACTCCGTCCTTTCGGGCGGGCATCTGGACGCCTACGAAAAGCAGATCGCCGCCCTGCTGGAGGCCGGGGCGCCCGTGGGCGGCATCGGCTGTCAGGGACATTTCGGCGGCGGCATCAACATGGGGCAGGTGAAGCGCAGCCTGGACCGGCTGGCGCGCTTCGACCTGCCGATCCGCATCACGGAGTTCGACATCAACACCGACGACGAGCCGCGCAAAGCGCGCCTGCTCAAAGCGTTTTACCGCACCTGCTTCGCCCATCCCGCGGTGACGGGGATTCTGATGTGGGGTTTCTGGGAAGGCGCCCACTGGCGGCCCAAGGCAGCGTTGTGGAAACGCGACTGGACGCCCACCCCCGCTGCCCGCGCCTACCGGGAGCTGGTTTTCGAGGAATGGTGGACGGACCGGGAAGGAAAGGCGGACAGCGAGGGCCGGTGCGAGGTAGAGGCATTCTACGGCCGCCACCTGGTGGAGAGCGGCGGGAAGAGCCGGAAGGTGTATCTGCGCAAAGCCGACGGCACGGCGGAGGTTGACCTGCGGGGCGGCGAGGCGGCGAATGACGGCACGCGGGCGGGGCGAAAACGAGGCAGCGACAATGCCGTTGCCGGTTGAGCCCGCCATCGGCGGGCGAGTCAGGGGTAGCCCAGGGCGATGCCGCGAAGCGGAGGAGCCCTGGGGAACCAGACGAGAAAAGACGCCAGAGCCCGCGTAGCGGGCGATTCAAGGCTATCCCAGAACGGGTAGTGCGAGACCGGCTGAGTCGCCCCCGTCCGGGGGCTCTGTCTTGTTTTTTGCCGTCCTCCCAGGGCTTGCGCGCGTACTGGCGCGCTACGCCCTGGGCTAACGGTGAGTCGGCCCTATCGGGCCTCTGGACGGAACGGCGGCAACCGTTTGCTTGCCGCGCCGGGCCGGACGTGCTATAAGAGAGTCAGGGCCGGATTGACGGGGGTTTGATCCGACCGGGGGACCGACTCAGCACCTGACGGATTACGCCCGCGAACCATCTCCACGGGGGATTGTCCATGAATAAAACCGAGCTGATGGAAGTGTACTACCGGATGCAGCTCGCCCGCACCTTCGAGTCCCGCGTCGCCGAGCAATACACCAAAGGCAACGTGGGCGGGTTCTGCCACCTCTACTCGGGCGAGGAGGCCGTGGCCGTCGGCGCCATGTGGCACCTGAAGGACGAGGACTGTGTGATAGGCTCCTACCGGGACCACGCCTACTACCTGATACGCGGCGGGGACACCAAAGAGGTGATGGCCGAGCTGTTCGGCCACAAAGAGGGCTGCTGCAAGGGCAAGGGCGGCTCGATGCACCTGTTCAACCGGGACATCAACTTCCTGGGCGGCTACGCCATCGTGGCCGGCATGTGCCCCATCGCCGTGGGGCTGGGCTACTCGATCCAGCAGAAGGAGGAGGACCGGATAGTTCTCTGCTTCTTCGGAGACGGCGCCACGAATCAGGGCGTGTACCACGAATCACTCAATATGGCCAGCCTCTACAAGCTGCCGGTGGTGTGGGTGTGCGAGAACAACCGCTACGCCATCGGCACCAGCGTGCCGCGCTCCAGCGCCAAGGAGAGCCTGGCGCGCAAGGCCAAGGCATACGACATGCCCACCTACACGGTGGACGGCATGGACTTCTTCAAGATGCAGTCCGTCGCCCAGCGGGCCATTCAGGCCGCGCGGGCGGGCGAGGGGCCGTCCTTCATAGAGGCCCGGTGCTACCGTTACCGCGGCCACTCCATGTCCGACCCGGGCAAGGGCTACCGCTCGGAGGAGGAGATCGAGCACTGGAAAGAGCGCGATCCCATCCCCGGCATCAAGAAGGCCATCAAGCACGACTTCGAGGTTGGTGAGGAGGAGTTCGACGAGGTGGACGAGCGGGTGGAGCGGGAGATCGAGGAAGCCATCGAGTTCGCCGAATCGGGCTCGGAACTGCCCCCGGAGCGGCTTTACGAGGACCTTTACGTCGAGTGAAAGCGGAGGGAAGGCTCAGAAATGCCTGAGATAAGTTACCGCAAGGCACTGAACGAGGCGCTTTGGGAGGAGATGGAGCGCGACTCCTCCGTGGTCGTGCTTGGGGAGGACGTGGGGCTCTACGGCGGCTCGTTCAAGGTCACCAAGGGCCTGATGGACGAGTTCGGCGAGGACCGCGTGGTGGACACGCCCATCTCGGAGGCGGCCATCGTGGGCATGGCCACGGGCGCGGCCATGGGCGAGCTGCGGCCGGTGCCGGAGCTGATGACCGTCAACTTCTCCTACCTCGCCATGGACCAGATATGCAACCACCTGGCGCTGATGCGCTACATGTTCGGCGGCCAGGTGACCCTCCCCGTCACCATCCGCATGCCCGGCGGGGGCGGCCACCAGCTCGGAAGTCAGCACTCCCACAGCCTCGAGGCGCACTTCGTCCACACCCCTGGCCTGCAAGTCGTCTATCCCGGCACGCCCCGCGACGCGAAGGCCCTGCTGAAAGCATCCATCCGGGACGACAACCCCGTGATCTTCCTTGAGCATGAAGGGCTCTACAACAGCGAGGGCGAGGTGGAAGACGATCTGCCCCCGGGCACGATCGGGCAGGCCCGCATCGCCCGCAGCGGCGGGGACGTAACCATCGTGGGCTACGGGGGCATGACCCGCGTGTGCCTGGAGGCGGCCGAGCAACTGGCCGAAGAGGGCTACGAAGCCGAAGTGATCGACCTGCTGACCCTCAGGCCCTGGGACAGGGACGCCGTGGTGGAATCGGCGTCGAAGACGCACCGCGTGGTCGTGGTCGAGGAATGCCCGCCCATGTGCGCCATCGGGACGGAAGTGGCCACGAACGTCTACGAGCTGGCCTTCGACCAGATGGACGCGCCCATCCAACGGGTCTCCGGGGCGGACGTGCCCCTGCCCTACGCCAAGGAGCTGGAGCAGGCATGCATACCCCACCCCCCGGACGTGGTGGAGGCCGCCCTGAAGACACTGGCCTGAAACATCGAGGAGGGAAACCGTGTACGAAGTCACGATGCCCAAGCTGTCCGACAGCATGGAAGTGGGCAAGATTATCGAGTGGAAAGTCAAGGAGGGGCAGGAAGTCAGCCAGGGGGACGTGCTGGCCGAGGTCGAGTCCGACAAGGCGGTCATGGAGCTGGAGTGCTTCCGCGACGGCGTGATCGAGAAGATCGTGCACGGCGACGACGAAGAGGTGCCGGTCGGAGAGCTGATCGCCCTGATCGACACCGGGGAGGAAGCGCCGGCCGAGGAGGCCGAGGAACGGGAACCCGAAGAAGAGACCGCCCCGCCCGAACCCAAAGAAACCCCTGAGGAAGAACCTGAAGAAGAACCAGCGGTGGCCGAAGAGAAGGCGCCCGAGGAAGAAGAGGAGCGGGTGGCCATCTCCCCCTACGCCCGGAAGCTGGCCGATGAGAAAGACGTGGACTATCGCACCATCGAAGGCTCCGGCCCGGACGGCCGGATCGTGGCCCGCGACATCGAGGAAGCCGCCCGCGGGAAAGCGCCCGCGCGGGAAACCGCCGAAGCGCCGGCAGCCGCGCCCTCCGGCAAGGTGAACGCCGAGCCGCTGGCGGCCGCACTGGCGGTCCGCTATGAGCTGGACCTGGCCGAGATCGAGGGCACCGGCCCCGGCGGCAGGGTCACGGTGGACGACGTGGTGGGCGTGCGCAGGCAGGCCGTCCGCGAGGAACGCCAGCCCCTGCCCGACGAAGAGATGCCGGCGCTGGAGGTCAGCGAAGAGGAGGCGGAGCTCGAGGATGCGCCCTTCCGCCTGAAGACCCAGGCCCGCCGCGTCATCGGCTCCCAGCACGCCATACCCCACTTCTACGTGACGCGCGCGGCGGACGTCACCGCGCTGATGGAGCGCAAGGAAGAACTCAAGGACAGGCACGGCGCCACCATCACCCACGCGGTCATGCTTGCCTGCATCCGGGCGCTGCAGCAGCACCCCGAGGTGAACCGCAGCTACGACCGGGGGCGGGTCATCAAGTGGAAAGGCGTAAACCTGGGCCTGGCCATCGAGACCGACCAGGGCCTGACCGTGGCGGTCGTGCGGGATGCCGCAGAGCTATCGCTCAAAGACCTTGCGGCTCGCGCAAAGGAGCTGGTCGAGCGCGCGCGATCGGGCAAGCTATCGGCCGAGCAGCGGCGGCACCCGGGCTTCACCGTCACGAACCTGGGCATGTACGACGTGGAGCACTTCGAGCCCATCATCAACCCGCCCTCGTCCATCACGCTGGCGGTCGCGTCCGCCCTGCCGGCGGCCGTGGTGAAGGACGATTCGGTCGAGGTGGGCCGGCTGATGAAGCTGACCGCCGCCTGCGACCACCGCATCATAGACGGCGTGGCCGCCGCGGAGTTCCTGCAGACGGTACGCGCCCTGCTGGAAGCCCCCGACGATCTGCTGCCCGGGGAGTAGCGGCGTCAGTCGCACGCCTGCGGGTGGTCGTCCGGCACGATGTCCAGATCGGCCGCCGCGGCGTTGGTCTCCACCTGGCCCACGGTCTTGCAGCCGGGGATCACGCAGGTGACGGCCGGATTGGTCAGGCACCAGGCCAGGGCCCATTGTGCCATGGCCACATCCTCGGGCACTTCCTCCTCGCGGATGCTCTGCACCTCGGCCACCGTGCGCCGGATATCCTCACGGTCGCGCTTGGAGCGCACGTCACTCTCGGGGAAGTCGGCCTCTTCGTCGTACTTCCCGCTCAGGAAACCGCTGGCCAGCGGGGTGCGCGCCAGAACGCCCAGATCGTGCTCGCGGCAGGCGGGCAATATCTCCTCCTCCGCGACGCGGCGCAGGCGGCTGTAGTTGACCTGGATGGCCGACGCGCCGACCTTCGGAGCCTGCTCGGTCTGATAGGCGCTCTCGCTGCCCAGTGAGAGCGAGATGCCGAGGTGGCGGATCTTGCCGTCCGCGACCTTCTCGTTGAGCATCTCCCACAGGCCGGGCGTGTCGAACTCCTCGTCGTTGCCGGAGTGGAACTGGAAGAGGTCGAGGTAATCGGTCCGCAGCGCGGCCAGCGAGTCCTCCAGCGTCTGCTCCACCTCGGCGGGCTCCCAACCGGGCGCATGGCCGAACTTGCTTGCGACGATCCAGTCCTCCCGGTTCTCCCCTTCCAGGAAGCCGCCGATCAGTTCCTCCGAGCGATGGTCGGGACCGTAGCACGCAGCGGTGTCTATCAGGTTGATCCCGAGCTCGCGGGCGCGGCCCAGCATGGCGCCGGCTTCCTCCTCGTCGAACTCCTTGCCCCAGCTACCGCCGAACTGCCACGTGCCGACGCCGACCACAGACACCTTGAGACCCGACTTGCCGAGTGTACGGTACTTCATGCGCAGCCTCCGCTTCTTCGATTGACGAACGGGGCCCGGCCCCCCGGCCGGTTTCTGGCTACCCCACGCGTACTATAGCAGCCGCAACGGCTCTCAGCAATGGCGCACGATCAGACCTCCAGACCGGCCACCACCCCGCGCACCCAGGCCGCGTCGGCACGGGCATCGGCGAGAGCGGCGCCCAGATCAAAGGCCGGCCCCTCCTGTATGGAACTGCGCACGAACTCGATGGCCGCGGTGGTCGAATCGTTGGCCTCCAGCAATGCGGCGAGCACCGCGGCGTAATCCAGCGGGCTGTCGGCCAGGCGGCAGAAGTCGCCCTCCCGGTCGTGGGCCTGCAGGTGGATGTGGCGGATGCGCCCCGCGAACATCTCGGCCAGCTCGATGGCCGCCCCGGTGTTGGCAAAATCATAGGGCTGGTAGCAGATGCCCACGTCCAGTTCGGGATGCTGCTCCAGCCACTTCAGCCCCACTTCGGGCGGATCGAACGGCGTGCCCCCGTGGAGTTCGGCCAGTATCTCGATACCGGCATCTCGGCAGGCGGCGTGCCACTTATCGAGTCGCCGATTGAATCGCTCCCAGGCCGCCTCGTCCATCTCCGCGCCCTTCCCACCCAGGAAGAGCGCCTTCAGCCGCGTGGCGCCCAGCACCTGCGCGCGCTCGACCATCATCAGCATCTCCTCCAGGTCGCCGTCGCCCTCGCGGGTCTGGAAGCTCGGGTAGACGCCGATAGTGGAGATTGTGACGCCCAACGAATCGGCCAGGTCGCGGACCAGGTGCAGGCCGTCCACGCTGAGCGTGGAGACATGCCACTGCCAGGCCTCGATATCGGTGAAGCCGGTTTCGGCGACGTGGGGCAACAGGTAAAGCAGCGTCATGGCCGGCCGGCGGGGGCTGGCCCACCGGCGCGGCTCGACGGCTATAGTAGCCAGCATTGGTTGCATGTGTCGCTCCTCAAGTGCTCGCGCTTTAGCGCTGGTAGATGGGCAACTGGCAGTAGGGCACACTGAGCGCCAGCACGGCCATGGCGGTGGAATACGCCTTGCCTGCACGCCCGCCGCCGCCTCTGTTGGCCGGCCACGAGCCGTCATCATTCTGCCTTTCAAGAAGAGTCTTGAACAGGGAAACCCCATATTCCCGCCAGTAGCGGCCGCCGATCTGGTACATGCCCTGTGCACAGTAGTATACCCCGTAATAGAACCACTTGCCGTCGTGCCGCTGTTCAAGCAGGTACTCGGCCGCCCCGACGGCCTCCTCGCTCTCGTGCATCCCGCACAGTTCAAGGCAAAGCAAGGCGGTGCCCGTCCTGGCAACGCCGGAATTACGGTGGGGCTGGTAGGCGAAACCGCCGTCGCCTTTACGGCACCTTAAAACGAACCCCAACCCTTTCTTGGTGGCGTCCTCCGGAACGGCGGCGCCGTTGTTACGCGCCGAGCGCAACGCCATAAGCGGCCAGCCGGTGCAGGAGATGTCGCTGTCGCGGCTGTTGGAGTTGTAGCGCCAGCCGCCCGCATATTGCTGGTTTTTGTTGACCTTCTGGGCGGAAAGGATCACCTGCAGGGCCTCGGGCAGCACCTCGTCAATCTTCTTCTGCCGCTCCATGTCCACCATGCCGGAGACCTCGGAGAGCATAAGGGTGGAGATGGAGTGGCTGTACATGCCCCCGCGCTGCTTCTTTGAGCCCACGATCATGCCGCTTTCCTTCTGGCAGCCCAGAACGTAATCAAGGCCTCTGTTGATAACATCTCCGTGGGGACCAACGCCCGGAGTGTAGCCCCTGGCAAGGAAAGCCATAACGCACAGGGAGACGACGGCGGTGTTGTCGTTCCAGTCGGTCCGGAAAGCACCGTCCTCCCGCTGCCGCTCGACCAGAAATTGCAGTCCGCGGTCAACGGCACGGTCCACCTTCTCCCGGTATGCCTTCAGCGGGTCCTCATCGGGCTCCGCTGCCTCTTCCGCGACGAGGACGGGCAACGAAGCGACTGCGATCGCCAGACAGCAGACGAACAGGAGCCTCATGGCCCTGAGCTGCATCGTTGGTTACTCCCTTTTGATTTACTCCCCTCGCCACAGGTGGCACAGCTCCACCGACTGCAGAACGTCCTGCGGCGTGGGATGCGGCCTGCGGCCCTCCAGAAGCGCGTTCAGAAACTCGCACGTCTCGGCATACGTCCCGTCGCGCACAAAAAGCGGCTCTCCCTCGGCTGGGTCCGTGTGCAGCGCGAGATCTCCGGCGTCCCAGCACGTCAGGTCCCCGCGGTCCTGCGTCCCGGTGCGGATAACGACCCGCCGGCGGTCGCCGAACAGTTCGTACTTCTCCTCCGCCACGCCGGCGGTGGGTATGACCTCCAGCGTGCCCGAGGCGCCGCCCTCGAACTCCAGAGATACAGAGTACCAGGTGATACCGTTCACGTCCATCGTGCGGCGGTCGGACGCTGCCACATCCCCGCCCAGCGCGCGGACGGCGTCCACGGCGTGGATACCCGTGCCCGTCATGAACTCAGGGTTCGTCCGGTTCGGGCGCAGCATGGCGCCGCGCACGTAATGAACGGGCCTCTCCCCCATCCAGGCCACGCCGGCGGTCAGGGAGGGATCGAACCGGCGATTCATGCTGACCATGACCGGCATGTCCGCCTCGGCGGCCGCCCGCGCCAGAGCCCGCGCCTCCTCCGGGGTCGCCCCCGGCGGCTTCTCGATGAGCGCCGGAATGCCTCGTTCGATCAGGTCCAGCGCACAGGGCGCGTTCAGTGCCATCGGCGTCACAGCCACCACGGCGTCGGGCCGGACCCGATCCAGCATTTCCTCGATGTCGGTAAATGCCTTCCCGAAGCCGAACTCCCCGGCCGCCGCGGCCGCCCGTTCTTCGTCAGCGTCGCAGAGCGCCGCGAGCGTGAACGCACCCCCGTTCTCAGCCACACACCACCGCAGCGCCGGCAGATGGGAAGTGCGGCTATGCCACCCGGCACCGATCGCGGCGATGCGGAGTCGCCAACTCTTGCAGTCAATCATCCCTGTCGGTCCGTGAAAGACCCCTAAGTGTGTCCCGGCTGCTCCCTGTGAAGAGAGGCACCCCGGATCGCAGTGCGCGCTCCTACGCCTGGCGAACGGTGACCTTCAGATCGAGCCCAAGAGCCGCCGCCATTCTGGCCAGGGTTTCCAACGTAAAGTTCTGGGTCTCACCGAAAATCTGCGAAACGCGTGCCTCCGACACGCCCATCCTGCGGGCGAGTTCGGCCCGGCTGATGCCGTGCTTGTCCATATGACTCAGGATATCCGCTGTTATATCGTTGTACAGGGATTGCGCCCGATAAGTCGCGTCGTCTTTGAACCGGTCGTGAAACTCATCGAGCAAAGGTCCGAGATCGTTCGTGCTCATTTCCCTCTCCCTTCTCGGGCCCGGATCAACCGCCTATGCGCTTTTTCGGCCCGCTCAATCTCCCGTCGCGGAGTTCGGTCTTGCTTCTTGACAAAACCGTTTGTGAGAACAAAAACACGCCTCTCGTCGGGGTCGAAGAAACCGAGAAGACGGACCTGGCCACCGGGTTTCCTCTCCCAGATATTCTCCGACCCACTCAGTTTCTTGAACTTGTAGGAATTCCAGAATGGCCCCTTCGGATGTTGTTTGCATTTTCTGAGATAGGCCGCAACGACCTTTAACTGCTCCTCTTGGAGCCTCTCGCTCATAAAACGCGAGATGGGACGCTCATCCGCCGGGAACTCCACGATCCGCCACTTTCCTTGCCTGTCGCCGCCTTGCGCCATCACGCCTTAACCTACACGTTAAGTCCATCGAAGTCAAGTCGTTTTCTCCCGTGATGCCAGAGCACACCGCGTGCAGTATGACGACCAGCCTCAAAGCGGATGCCACAAACGGAACGATGATCGCGGCCAACACCAGGATACCTTTGAGCCTCGTTTTTCGCTGGCGTGATTCTACATCACGGTCGGGTGGCGCACAAACGCACAATTCCGCTCCACAGCGGAATGACGCCACACGGACAAACACGGACGGGACGGCAACGACTGCCGCCGAGGGCGGCTGCGCCACACACCAACCGTGTCCGCCGCAGGGACCTCGTTTACCTCAGGCGCCCTCGCCTGAGGCCGTTTTCGGCTTGAACGCCAACGTCTGCAACCCAACGCAGTGAAGAATGCAGCGCATTCTTCCTCGCCGCCCGAAGGGCGGCCCCGTTGCGGCGGCGGCGCTGCGCCCTTATGCTGTACTTTTCCTGACACGGGAGGAGGACGCACCTTGAGCAACGTTGTGGTTTTCATGTCGGACGAGCACAACCCGCGCTTCAGCAGTCCTTACGGGCACGAGGACGTGGTGACGCCCAATCTGCAGCGGCTGGCGGATTCGGGGACGGTTTACGAGAACGCCTACTGCCAGTCGCCCCTCTGTCTGCCCAGCCGCTCCTCGTTCATGAGCGGGCGCTACGTGCACGAGACGCAGACTTACAGTAATTGCACCGTGAACCTGAGATCAGACCTGCCGAGCTACGGTCGTGTGCTGGCGGAGCAAGGTGTCCATACCGCCTACATCGGCAAGGTGGACGTGTACGACCGCGGCGAGAACCTGGGCTTCTCGGAAATGATCCTGCCCGGGGACCGCGGCTGGCCGGGGGACACGAATCACGGGCGCACTCCCCTTTCCATCCGGGAGGGCTCCGCCGGCCGGGCCGACGGCTTCGGGCCGCGCGAAGACCCGTTTGGCGGCGACCTTCGACGTGTGGACGCAGCGGTGGAGTGGCTTAACCAAACGGCGCCCGGGCTGGACAGGCCCTGGCTGCTGGTGGTGAACACGGGCAAGCCGCATTTTCCGCACTACGTGACGCAGGAGCTATGGGACCTCTACGAAGGGCACGGCGACCTGCCGGCGCACGGGGGCGAGTGCGCCTCGGCCAACCATGCCTACGCGCGTGACCTGCGCGACCACTTCGAGACGGACCATTTCAGCGACGAGCAGATACGCGGACTGAGGTGCGGCTACCTGGGGTGCGTTACCTTCGTGGACCGCCAGGTGGGCCGCGTGATGGAGGCCCTTGAGGAGTCCGGACTCGGCGGCAAAACGAACGTTGTTTACACCACCGACCACGGGGAGATGCTGGGCAAGTTCGGCATGTGGTGGAAGTGCAGCCTGTACGAGGACTCCGCGCGCGTCCCGCTGATTGCGCGCGGGCCGGATTTCGACGCCGGAGAACGGGTGGGCAGCCCGGTGGGACTGCTGGACCTGCAGGCGGAGCTGTTCCGCATCTTCGACGCCCACAGGCCGGAGAAATGGCGCGGCACGCCCTTGAGCGACCGTGCGGGGGACCCCGAGTCCGTGGCGTTCTGCGAATACCACGGCCACGGCACGCGCTCCGGCGCCTATATGGTCCGCAAAGGCGATTGGAAACTGATATACTGCATTGAGGCGCCCCACCTGCTGTTCAACCTGCGGGAGGACCCCGAGGAGTTGGAGAACGCTTACGGAACGCGTCCGGAGATTGCCGAGGAGTTGGAGGCGGAGCTGCGGCGGATATGCGACCCGGAGGAGGAGAACCGCCGGGCGCACAAGTTCGAGCACGAGCAGCTACAGACCGTTGCAGCAGCGGGGCAAAAGTGACGTAAGACAAGGAACCGCAGAACACGGAGGACGTGATGGCCAAGATGACCGTAGTGACCGGCCGGGGCGGAGCCGGCAAGAGCACCTTCGCGGCGCTGGCCGTGCGGCACCTGCCCCCGGCGCCGCTGCTGATAGACGCCGACCCGGACCAGAGCCTGGCGCAACTGCTGGGCGTGGACCTTCAGGAACAGGGGATCAACACCATCTCGGATGTGCTCTACAAGCTGCAGAAGCCGGACGCCTACGAGGAGCTGGGCTCGATGCCGCTGGCGCAGAAGATGGAGTATCTGGTCGGCATGGACTGCCTGTACGAAGCCGAAGGGTTCGATCTGGTGACGCTGGGGGTCAAGTGGACCCGCGGCTGCTACTGCCAGCCGAACAATATCCTGCAGGGCCTGCTGCCGACACTGGCGAAGAACTATGATTACGCCCTCCTGGACTCCCCGGCGGGACTGGAACACGTGAACCGCCGCGTGGTGCGGGACGTGAAGGACATGTTCGTGATGATAGACCCCAGCGCCAAGGCCGTGCGCAACGCCCGCCGCCTGATCGAGATTGCCGACGAGATCGGGGTAAGGTTCGAGAACATGTATCTGGTCGGAAACTACCGGTTTACGCCGGAGATGGAAGACCGGGTGGAGAGCCCGGACGGGGCGACCTTCCTGGGACGCGTCGAGGCGGACGAAGCCGTGCCGCAGTTCGACTGGGAGGGCCGGTCCCTGCTGGAATTGCCCGAGGACTCCCCCGCCAGCCGTTCGGTGGCCGGCATCCTGAGCAAGGCGGGCTATCCGACCGGCTGACCGGGCCCCGTCAGCGCTGGTAGATGGGCAACTGGCAGTAGGGAACGCTGAGGGCGAGGACGGACATGGCGGTGGAGTAGCTCTTGCCGGCGCGGCCCCCGCCGCCCGAGTTGTCCGGCCAGGAGCCCTCATCGTTCTGCCTGTCCAGAAGCGTCTTGAAGATGGACGGGCCGTACTCCTGCCAGTAGCGGCCGCCGAGCTGGTACATGCCCTGCGCGCAGTAGTAGATGCCGTAGTAGAACCAGCTATTGTCGTGCCCGTGTTTGAGCAGGTATTCGGCCGCCCCTTGCGCCTCCTTGCTCTCGTGCATGCCACAGAGCTCAAGGCACAGCAGCGCGGTGCCCGTCCTGGCCACTCCCGAACCTCTGCCCGGCTGATAGGCGAACCCGCCATCACCGCTGCGGCAGTTCAGCACGAATTTCAGGCCGTTCTCGATGGCGTCCTTCGGGACCGCTGCGCCGTTGTTGCGCGCCGACCGCAGCGCCATCAAAGGCCAGCCGGTGCAGGAGATGTCGCTGTCGCGGCTGTTGGAGTTATAGCGCCACCCGCCGTCGAACCGATTGTTCTTGTCGAGTTTCTGCGCCGACAGGATGATGTGCAGAGCCCTGGGCAATGCTTCGTCAATCTTCTTCTGCCGCTCCCCATCCACCATGCCCGACACCTCGGAGAGCAGCAGAGTGGAGATGGAGTGGCTGTACATGCCCCCGTGGCTCTTCTGGCGCCCCAGGATCATGCCGTCCTTGTTCTGGGCGCTCAGCACGTAATCAATGCCCTTGTTGATGGTCTCCCCGTGCGGACCGGTGCCCGGCGTGTAGCCCCCGGCGAGGAACGCCATCACGCAGAGTGAAGCAATGCCGGTGTTGTGGGTCCATTTGCCCCGGAAGGCGCCGTCGTTCTGCTGCTGTGAGGCCAGGAACTTCAGGCCCAGATCAACGGCCCGGTCGGTCTTTTCCTCGTATTGCTTCAGGGAGTCCTCGTCCGGCGCCGGCTCGCCGGCCCCCAGCGCCAGGAGCGCGGCAAAAGCCACGCCGACGCAGGCCGCGTACTTACTGTAATGCCACAGAAAACTCATTCCTCTTGCTCCCTGCCCTCCGGTTCCTCGGCCCCCCGGCGGGCGATCTCGCGGAAGTACCGTCGGATCAGTTCCCGATACTCCCGGGGGCTCTTCTCCTCGGGCGCCTGCAGGATGTCGTTGCGAAGCTGGCTGGGCAGCCGGCCCCAGTCATCCAGATCAATGCCGGCACGCTGCAGCTTCGCCACCGTCTGCTCGGCCGGCACGGCCTTGATGCCGGTTTCAGGGTCGGCGGCCTGACTCATCGCCATCTGCGGCAGGTTCTGCTGCGACAGCGAGAACGGCGCAATGTCCATCCGTTGCGCCCGCGCGGCAGCGCGCGCCCGAGCGGCTTCAAGCCGTTGGGCAGCCAGTGCCGTGTCCAGCTCCTGCGCCGAGAGCGCCGCCTGGTGGGCATCGTCATAGGCGGCGGCAAGGGGCTGGCTATCCTCCGCGGCAGCTGCGGCCAGATCGGGCGTTTCGGCAGCGGCCAGCGCGCGGTCGTATTGACGCGCCGCATCCTCCAGCGCCCGGGCGGCGGCCTGCAGGTGGTCGGATGCCTGCTGCTGTTGGGGCAAGGCCTCGGCGGGCTGCTCCCGGCCCAGGAAATCCTCGGCCTGCTCGGCCGCTTCGGCGGCCTGCTCCAGCCGCTCCGTGCCTTCGGCGGCCTGCTGGTGCGCCCTGTGCTCCGGGAAACTCTGGGCCAGGCGGTCCCGCACTCCCTGCGCGCCCTGCTGCAGCGTCCGGGCACGGCGGGTCATCTCCTGCTGCGCGGCCTGCGTGACGGCCGGGTGCTGCTCGCCGGCCAGCGCCTCCAGCCCCTGGGCCACCGCCTCTTCGCGCGCCGCCAGCGCGGCGCTCTGTTCGGCTATCTCACGGTGCCGGGCGGTATCCTCGACTCGCGCCGCAGCGGACTCCTGGTCGGGGGCGGCCTCATCGAGGGCCGCTTCCGCCATGGCTTCCGCCTTCTCCTCGAATCGCTCCGCCAGCTCATCCAGGTCTCGGGCCGCCTGGTCGGCGCTATCGGACGCTTCGTGCATCTGCAGGGACTCGATCTGACGCGAGGCGCGGGCGGCCGCGCGCGAGGCGTTACGCTCCAGGCCGTCCTCCTGTAGCGAGACGTTCTGCGCGCGGTAGGCCAGCTTCGCGGTCTCCTCCGCCACCGCTGCCTGCTCGGCCTTCAGCCATTCCAACTGCCGGTCGCGCAGGTTCTCACGGAGCCGTTCGCGCCTCTCGCTCAGCTCGGCCAGCTCCCTGCGCAGCTCCTCCTGCTGCTCCGCCAGGTGGCCGACCTCCTCGGCCTTCTTCGGCCTGTCGGCAACTTCCTCCATCTGCTCCGCCTGCTCGCCGACCTCCTCAGCCGCCTGCTCCAGGCGCTCAGCAGACTCCTGCGCCCGTGAAGCGGCATCCTCCAGCTTGCCACGCTGGAGCGACTTCTTCACCTGGTCGGTGTGCCAGATCGGCGCCTTGTCGTGAAACGCCTTGCGAGCCTCCGGCGTGGCCTGGTTGTACTCCCGGCGCGCCTTCTCCATCTGCTCGCGCAGCGCCTGCTGGGGCTCTGCGAGACCGCGCGCGGACTCTATCGCTTCACTTTTCTTCTGCGCCGTGGCCTGCGGGGCGGCAAATTCCTCCTTTAGCCCCTCCGGCAATTTCGCCATCTCCTTCGCCAGTTTGGCCTGGGCATCGGCGATACGGTCGGCCTCTCTGGCCAAATTGTCCACGCCTTGGGCGCCCTCCGCCTTCTGAGCCTCGCGGAGCTGTCGGGTCAACTCCTCCGCCTTTTCGGCCGCCTTCTGCGCAGCCGCAGAGGCTTCCTGCGCCTTGCCCTGCTTGAGTTCCCGGGCGGCGGCGTCCATCTCCTGTGACGGTTTGGCCTTGCCCTGCTTCGCGGCGGCCTCGTTTTTGGCCACGTTGTCCTCCAGGTTTTTGGCTCGCCGGGCGAGCTGCTCCTGCTCTCGCCCCAGCCTGTCCGCCTGGGGTTTGGCCTTTTTCGCAACGTCCACCTGTTCGGCGGTGTCCCGGAGCTTCTGGACCTTGTCCGCCAGGTGCCGCTGCTCCTCAGCCAACTTCTTCGTGTCCGGCAGCAGGTCCTCGGTCTTCTGCTCGCGCTGGAGCGCGTCTGCCCGGTTTCGCAGCTCCTTCTCCGCCTCCTTCTGTCCCTCCTGGGCCTGCTCCAGTTCGCGCTGCTTGATCCGGTCCGAGACCTCCGACATCGGTGGCTTCAGGTCCCGCGTCAGTTTCTCCCCGCCGGTATCCTCGGCCAGCTTCTGCTGCTTCTCGGCGAGCTCGTCCAACGCCTTCTCGACCTCGGCCAGTTCGCTCTCGTGCTGTGCATCTTCAGCCAGGGACCCCTGCTGCTCGCTCAGGCGCTTCGCCTCTTCGGCGTAGTCGCTCAGTCTCTGCCTGTCCTGTGTGGCCTGGGCCTGCAGGCCGCCGGGGGTCTCCTCCAGCAGGCGACCCACCTCATCGGTCAGTCCCCTCTGGGCCTCTTCCCAGCCCTCCTCCGACATCGCAGCCTGAGCGGCATCTTCCCTCATTTCCTCCAGCGCCTGTGCAAGCTCCTTCTCCCGCTCTGTGAGTTCCGTCAGGCGTTCCAGCCGCTCCCCCATCTCGGTGAGGGCTTCCACGTCCTGCTGCATCTCCTCGATGGCCGCGATCGCGCCGTCCACGTGCGTGTCCACCTCGTCGGCCAGCTCGCCGCGCTGTTCAGCATCCTCGTTCAGCTTCATCTCGTCCGCCGCTTCGCCGGCGGGGGTGATGTGCTCGTCGGCCACGTCTTCCAGCCGCTCCGCCACGCTCTGATACGGACCGGGCTGCATCTCGGCCGCCAGTTCGCGGGCAGTGGAGTCTGCATCGGTCAGATGCTCGCTCAGTTCATTCATCTTCTCCACGGCCTTCTGCGCCGCCTCCTCGGACTCTTCGGCCATAGACTTGCGGGCCTCGGCGGATTGCTCTTTGGCCGCCTTCAGCTCCTCGAGCACCTCCTCCAGGCCGACGCTCATCTCGCGGTATATCTCCTGCCACAACTGCGAGGTATAGGATGGCGCCTCCCGCTGCAGAATCACGGTGAACACCCTGGACAGCCCCTCCTGCGGACCGTCGTCTTCCGCCGGCAGCCTGTCCTGCGCGGCAACCTGGAATTCCAGCTTTGACACGCCCTCGAACGCCCGCGAGGCGAAATCCAGCGTCTCTCGACCGCTCGTCCCGAGCGGCGGTCCCCTGTCCTCCTCGGGCAACGGCAGCACGCGGGACCTCACTTTGCCGTCGTCGGCCTTCAGCAGAAGCTCTATGTTGCCCAGTCCAAAATCGTCCACGGCCGCGTAGGTAACCGGCAGGCGGTCCGAGGGCCGGCAGCGTATGCGCCTCTTCTCAGGGTGCCCGACGCGCACCGTGGGGGCGGTGTCCGGCAGGGCGCGGATGGGATACTCGGTCTGATCGTTCCGGAAGCCGTGCTCGTCCGCGATTTCCATACGCCAGGAGCCGTCCACCCCCGGCATCAATTCGAAGGCGAACGTGCAGGCCACCCGGCCGTCTCTGTCCTCTTTCACGGTTCCCCCAGCCACCGGCTCCTTCCAGTCATCCACCATCAGCAACGCCTTACTGACGGTCTTGTTCAGCGCGGCGGTCACGGTCACGCGGCTGCCCTCGACGGCCTCTATCTCGCCGTCCGAACCCCCAACGACCCGCGGCTCCAGCCCGACGTATTCGGGATAGTCGTAGCGC
Organism: uncultured candidatus Brocadiaceae bacterium; assembly: GCA_964448935.1. Taxonomy (GTDB): domain Bacteria; phylum Planctomycetota; class Brocadiia; order SM23-32; family SM23-32; genus CAYVBE01. The sequence continues at coordinate 28,447 of CAYVBE010000001.1, read as the reverse complement.
ACCGTCAGCCCCTCCACGGCGGGCGGCGGCACCACGCGCACCTTGTAGTAGCGGCTGAGGGCGTCCGCCGCACGGACGCGGTAGCGGTAGTCCGCGCGGGCGGGCGGACAGGTCACCGTGAAGCGCCGCGCCCCCTCCTCGCCGTCCGCGATGCGGGTCATATTGGACCGCACTCTCTGCCCATCCGGGCTCACCCTGTACAGAACGGCCTTGTTGACCCTGTCGTTGCACACCGCCAACTCGACGCGGACGGCGTCATCCGGCAGGCTGACGGTGTCGCCGGGTCTCACGGACAACTGATAGGCGGCGACGTTGGGCAGGTTGGCGAAGGGTGCCACGGCGCGCGCCAGCAGCCGGCGCGTCTGGTCCGGCCAGTACGCCAGAAGTCCGACGATGATAGCCAGGGCCCCGGCCATGGCCAGCAGGAAAGGCCGCGCCGCCCGAAAGGTGACCTCGCGGGAGGGCCGAAGCTCCCTGACGTCCCGGCTGGCCTCCTCCGCCAGAGCGGCGATCAGCGCCTCCGACCCCCGCACCTCGGGCCGGTCGTGGCTTCCCAGCAGCTCCACCGCGGAGCTTATGCGTTCGTGCAGCTCCGGGTGGCGCAGCTCCAGCGCCCGCGCTATGCCGGGCAGGGTGAAGCTATGCGCCAGGGGACGTATCAGGAAGAACACGGCGCTGCCGATCGCCACGGCCAGCACCCAGAGGGACAGAATCCACCGGGGCCACTGCGCGAGGATCACGATGGACCGGTCAACGGCCATCACGATCAGCAGGGCCGCCAGTGTGGCCGTTGCGACGACGCAGACGCCACGCAGTCCGATGACGAATCGCACGCGGCGGATAACGCTTCTGAGCACGCTGACGATGGTGCGTGGGACAGTGCTTTCCGGCCCAGAAACAGCTTCGCTGGTCATGGTAACGCGCTCCTTCTACGAAGCAGCCATTCCGCCGTGGCGACCCCTATAATGGCGAGCAAGAACGGCCAGGAATTCCACAGAGGATATTCGCGCCGCTCCTCTTGAACATAGACGCTGGGAGCCAGAAGCTCAAGGAGACGGCCCACTTCCCAGGGAGCCGCCACGTCCCCCCCGCTCAACTCCGCCAGCCGCTCCAACAGCGCCCCGTCCGGACTCAGTTCCACCTTCTCCGGCGACATGGCCGGGTCCACCGCAAACTCCGCCACCACCTGCTCCGCGCCCTCCGAGGCCAGTATGGACCGCGCGCGCGGCGCATCGAGTTCCACACGGTAGGACCCGGAACGGGGTGCCTCCAACTGGCACTCGTAGATGCCGGGCGAGTCCGACAGGTACTGCAGCACCTTCCGCTCCGTCAGCTCCTCGCCCCGGTAGACGTTGACCGCTACCTCGGCATTCGCGACGGGCGACAGGTCGGTCTCCAATATCCTGGCCCGCACCGTGACCGTGGAGCCGGGGGCGTAGCGCGCCCTGTCCGTTCCCAGCTTGACCAGGTTCGTTCCGGCGGCCAGCTTGCCGGCGGTCGCCCAGCGCATGACCTGGCCCCAGAATTTGTGGTGGTGTTCGTCCCCGGCGCGGTAGCGCAGCCGCCAGGTGCGGTCGAAGCACAGCATCATAACCCGTCCCAGAGAAACCTGTTGCAGCAGAATCAGCGGCGCTTCTCTGGCCAGCACGGGCGTGTGGCCCGGATTGTCCGCGCCTGCGTCCGCCAACTCATCCTCATCGTCCGTCGCCTCGACGGCGTATCCCAGGACCCGGGCGCCGGGTTTGGCGCTCACCAGCGGATGGCGCCAGTAGATCGGCGGGAAGCCGCGCCAGGTCTCCAGGTTCGCCTCCGGGTTCAGGCTCTGGCGCATGACGACGCTCTGCCGCCCTTCTGGGCTGAGGCGGATGTGATATCCCTTGTCCGCAACGTCCAGAACGTCCTTCTCTTGGCTGCGGTCTATGCGGACGGGCACGATGCTCTCCAGCACCGTGCCGGTGTAATCGTGCGGCATGTGTCGGGGCCCGGCTAAGACCACGAGCACGCCGCCCCGGTCCTCCACGAAACGCCGCAGCGCATCCAGGTCCGCGGCATCGAACTGGTCCGGCGGCACGTCGCCCAGGACAATAACGTCGAACTTTAGCCACTCCATCTCGTCGCGGGGCAGCGCGGTGGCCTGGGCCTCCTCGCGCGTGGCCGAGGCCGGTATCTCGGGCAGCTCTTGGGTGCCGCCGACCTTGTCCCGCCGGAACAGCACGTACTGCAGATGGACCGACTGGTCACGGTTCGCGAACAGATTCTTCAGGTAGCGGAATTCCCAGCGCGGGTAGCCCTCGATAACCAGCAGCCTGGTCTTATCCTCGCTCACCCGCACGCTGAGCGGCCAGCGGTTGTTGTCCTTGAACACCTCGTCCTCGAAGGTGTTCAGCGCCACTTCGAAATTCTGTATTCCGGCCTCCTCCGGGGTGTAGCTCAGTTCCACCTTTTCGCGGTGCCGGTCACGCACGACGTCTATGGTCCTTGTCGCCAGCGGTTGCTCCTCCCCTGTCCGCCGGAGGGTCAACGTGGCCGTCTTTCCGGCCAGCCCATCCAGCTTCACATCGGCCCCGATGTACACGGTGTCCTTCTCATACACGACGTCCGGCACGTCCAGGCTGACCACCGCCGCGTCACGTGGCGGGGCCGTCGCGCCGAACATCACGGGCAGGATGCGCAGGCCCGCCGTTCCCGCCTGCCGGGCCGCCGCTTCGGCCGAAGCGGACGCGTTGTGGCGGCCGTCGGTCAGGAACATGATCCCCGCCAGCCTCTCCGCCGGCAGGTCCCTGAGCACCCGGTCAACGGCGGCCGCGAAATCCGTGCTGTCCGCCCGTCCCGCCTCCAGCGTCCGGGGCGCTTCCGGTGAGTCCTCCCCATCGCCCTCACCCTCGGCGGGGCGGTGCAGCCGCATCTCCGTCGCCTCCTCCGCGAAGCGGTACGCCTTGAGCCCGTACTGCGGCACCACCAGGTCGAGGAGTGTCTCCGCCTTTGCCTCGTCCGTTTCGCCGTCCTCCTGCGGCAGCAGCAGGCGCCGAGCCAGTTGCAGGCGGGTCATTCCCGCCATGCTGTCCACCGCTTCGCGCTGCTCGGCCGGCAGGGCCGCGTAGAAGGCGGCGTCCACCTCTCGCGCATGGCCCTTCACCTGCTGTGCCAGGGCGTCCAGCGCGATGGCGGCGCTCTGCAGCTTCTGCAGAAGCTCCGTGTGGCGCCTGGCCAGTTCCGCCGGCTCTCGGGACAGCAGGTCCTTTGCCGCCTCCAGGAGCGCGTGGACCTGCTGCTCCATCCCCTCGGCGAGAGTCTTCAGCGACGCCCTGATCTCGTCCCCGGCGGACTGAGCGGTCTCCGATGCCTTCGACAGCCTGTCGCCCTGGGCGCGCAGTTCCCGACGCACGTCGGCGATCGTGGTGCGAAGGTCCTTCGCGCGGTCGCGCAGGTGCTCCACCAACACCTCGGGCTTCAGGCCGCCCGCCATACCCAGCCACTCGGCCTGGGTGGCCACTCGGTCCGCCAGCTCTCCCAGCACCCACTGCACCTCCTCCAACTGCACCGGCCGCTCGGCCGGCAACGCCCCGAGGGCCTCCACCAGCCGCACCTTCTCCCACGGCGCCAGGTGAGTATCGGGAACCTGCATGGACAGCGAATCGTCCAGCAGCACGGCCACGGTGCGTTTCAACTCGCGGCTGTTCTCCTCCACGAACACCGGCTGCGCCAGCATCAGTATTACCAGAAGTAGCAGCACCACCCGGAGCGCCATGAGCAGCCGGCCCGCCGTGGGCGAGACGCGGCTGCGCTCCGCCCGGTACAGCAGCACCACGCCCTCCACCCCCGCCGCTCCGAGCGGGCAAAACGCCCACAGCGGCAGGTTGGTGACCAGGGAAAACACGCCCAGCCGCCCGATCCCTTCCAGTATCAGCAGCAGGGCCGCCGAGCCGATCAGGAATCTGGCCGCCACAAACAGGCCCGCCCGCCACCACGGCCCGCCCTCCGGGCGCAGCGACCGGTGCGATCGGTACCAGGCGCCCGCCACCACGACCGCCCCGAGCCACACGAGCGGCGCCGGGATGCCCGCCGGAAGCAGCGTCTGATCTATTGCGGCTAAGGTCATTTCTCTTCGCTTTCCCGCGCTTCAGCCAGGGCGTCCGCGCGCTGCTGCTCGAAGCGCGCGCGGAGGGTCTCCGGGTCCGACACCTGCCGGCCGAACTCGACCTCCCGGACGCGTTGCGTCCGGCGCGTGAGGGTTATCCACCGGGACAGCGCGATCTCGAGCAGCAGGGCCAGGATGACGCAGAACAGCAGGCGCCTCCATATCTCTCGGCCGGGCACGTCTCCGGATATGACGTCCACCAGGTCCTCCGAACTTGCCGCCGTCATCAGCTCCACGTATTCCCGCGGCATCTTCAGGTCATGCTCGGACAGCGACGCGATCAGGCTCTCCTCCAGCTTACGCGGCACGGTGAACGGCAGGCGCGTCGCCTTCTGCTTGCCCGGAGCAGGCGGCAAGGAGAAGTGATACAGCCCGGGCTCGCGCGTGCCGGCGAAGCTCAGCCGCCAGCCCTCGGACGCCGGCTGGAGCGCGCCGGAGCGCACCGCGTTCCACGGCGTGAGCACCTCCACCGAGCGCTCCTGCGACGGCCCGTCCGACCCGAACACCTCGGCCGCCATCTGCTCCGACAGCGGGAAGCTGACCGGCGACCCCGGGCTGACGTTGAGCTGCGGCAGCCGCGGAGCGGCCAGGTGGTAAACCAGCTCATGGACCATCGGCACATAGCAGTGCAGGGTGGGCAGCGAGCTGTCCCGGTGGTCCAGCGACAGCGCAGTCATCAGCACCCGTCCCCTGCCCACCTTGCCCTCGATCACGAACGGTTCCCCGTTGCTCAGGGCGGCGGCCCTGATGACCTTTCCATGGCTTTCGTCCGCGTGCAGCCGCCAGTAGGACCGGATGACCGCCGAGCCCAGGTCCGATCGGTCGGTGTCGGCCACCAGCGAAAGCGCGGGATGGCTGATGGTCTTCACAGCGGGCGTGACGGGCTCTTCGTCCTCGCCGACATCCTTTCTTTCCACCAGGACCGCCGGCATCATCGGCCGGCCCTCGTCCACCTGCCATCCGTTGTAGAACTCGCGGTCGGCCCGGCGGCCGGGCGCCACCAGAAGGCCGCCGCCCTCGCGCACGAACACCTGCAGGCGCCCGACCGTCTCCTCCGGCAGCCTGGGCACGTCGGCCAGAATGACCACCGAATAGTCCGCCAGATTGCGGACCCGGGCGATTTCCGTGATCGGAACCACGGTCGTGTCAACGAACTCCCCGGCCCTTCTGCCCGCCTCCTCCTCACCCTCTTCGCCGGGCATCGGCGCCAGGGCCACGTCCATGAACGAGGCCGCCCCGGCCAGGGGCCGTCCCGTCGGGGCGCCTTCGACAATCAGCACGGGCAGACTTTCCAGAACGTTGACCACGAACGCCGCCTCGTCGTCCCCCCGCAGTTGGTCCCGCCCGGCCAGCGCGGCGCGCACCACGTGCGCCCCGGGCCTGAGAAACCGATGGGCGAACTCGATCTCCTCGGACGCGCCCGGCCGCATGGGGGCCAGCTGGCGCGAGCGCGCCGGTGCGTCGTCCACGCTGAGCCTGAGCACCAGCCGGCCGCTCCGCCCGGTGCCGGCGTTCAGCACCTGGAACCCCATGTGCACAGGCCGGTCCATGCCCACGACGCGGCGCGAGCGCGTGGCGTCGCCCACGGCACAGTTGTGGCACTCCGTGGGCAGCGGGAAGGTGCGACAGACTATCCCGGGCCGTTCGCCGAACCGGTCCAGCGTCGAGGCCAGGAACTGCCACCGCGCGCGGTTGTCCAGCGACCAGCCCACCTGCTGCCCGTCGGTCAGCAGCACGATCTCCTTGCCGGGGTTCTGCCCCTCCAGGAGCCTGGCGGCCGCGAAGGTCAGGTTCTTCAGCAGGTCCATCGAGCCGCCCGTGGGCTGGAGGCCGCCCAGGGCCTCCCGCAGCTTTTCGCGGTCGCGTATGGGGCCGCTGGTGGCGGCAATGGGCAGCGCGCCCGCCTCGATGACGCAGAAGGCGTCGTCGGGCCGGCTCCGCTTGATCAGGACCGCCGCCTCGTTCAGTGCGCGCTGGAAGTTGGTGCGCCCGTCCACCTTGAGGGACATGGACATGGAACCGTCAATGACCAGGGCGATGTCCCGGGCCTCCGTGCCGGAAGACCAGCGATCGTCCTGCAGAAAGTGCGCGGCCACGGCGGAACCCGCCGAGCCGCCCAGCAGCAGCACCGCCAGCCCGATGAGCAGCCACGCGGCCCGCCTGTGCGACCACATGACCGTGCCCACACCCGCGCACGCCGCGCCCGCCAGAGCCGCCGGCAGCACCGCCATCCAGGGGATGGCCGACTGCGCCGGCAGGAACGGCCGCGCCGCCGCCATCACAAGCAGCGCCACCGCCACGCACCGCAGCGCCATCAACAGCATCTCCTCCAGCAGTATGCGCCGGTTCCGCGCCGCCAGGCTGTCGCGCAGAAAGCGCATCGCGGCCCAGTCTACCATCTTGGCGTTGCGCCGGTGCAGCAGGTGGATGATGATGGGTATGGAGACCGCGACCAGTCCGATCAGTATGGCGGGATTGAGAAACGTCATCTGGTCCGACGCCTCCGACGCGCGAGGTATTCGGTCAACGAGACATCGAAGCGGTCCTCCGTGCACACGGGCACATAATCCACCTGCATCCGCCCGCAGCCGCGCTCCATGAGGCCCACGAACTCCCGCACGCGCTCGACGTATTCGGCCCGGATCGCCCCGGCGTCGAGCTGCAGCGTGCGGGCCATGGCCTCCAGATCACGGAAGCGTGCCTGCCCGCGGAAGGGGAAGGTGAGTTCCTCACGGGCCATCACGTGGAAGACGATGACCTCGTGCTTGCGGTAGCGGAAATGGTGCAGGGCCTTGAGGATGTCCTCCGCGTCGTCAAACAGGTCGGATATGATGATCACCAGTCCGCGCCGGTGTATTCTCTCCGCGATGTCGTGGAAGATCGGCGCCAGGGCCGTCTCCTCACCCGGTTCGGTGCCGACCAGTTCCTCCAGCATCGTCCGCAGGTGGGTGACGCGGCTGCGGGCGGGGATGTATCTCCTGACATCCACGTCGCAGGTCACCAGCCCCACGGCGTCCTGCTGGTGGATCATCATGTGCATCAGCGAGGCGGCCATGTACTTGGCGTATTCCAGCTTGCTGAGGCGGGTCCCGTTGTGCCGGGCCGCCTCCTCCCCGGTGTAGCCCATCGAGCCGGAGGCGTCCACCAGCATGGTGGCCCGCAGGTTCGTCTCCTCCATGAACTGTTTCACGTAGTAGCGGTCGGTCCTGGCGTAAACGCGCCAGTCCAGGCCCTTCACGTCATCCCCGGGCACGTACTGGCGGTGCTCGGCGAACTCGACGGAGGCGCCCTTATAGACGCTCTGGTGGCGGCCGCTGACGAACCCCTCGACCGTCCCCCGCGCCACCAGCTCCAGTCGGTGTACCTTGGCCAGCGTGTCCGGGTCCAGAAGGCGTGCGTACTCCGGTGCGGCCTGCTCCGGCATGTGTGGCTCCGTTTACGGACGCTGGGGTGGCATCAGACGATCTGTTCCGCCTGCTCGGGCACGACTTCCAACAGGCGCTCGACCACGTCGTCCGAGCGCAGGCCGGCCGCCTCCGCGTTGAACGTGGTGATGACCCGGTGTCGGAGCACGGCCGGCGCCAGGGCGCGGACGTCCTCGGTGGTGGCGTGATAGCGGCCGTGGAGCACGGCACGGGCCTTGGCGGTGAGGATCAGGAAGATGCTCGCACGCGGTCCGGCCCCCCATTCGACCAGTTCCTCGACGAAATCGGGCGCCTCCTCCTCACCGGGACGGGACGCACGCACCAGGGCGCGGGCGTACTCGAAGACGTGCTCGGCCACCGGCACGCGGCGCACCACGTGCTGCAGCCGCATGATCTCCTCTCCCCCGATGATCGGCTCCAGCCGCTGCTCCATCGTGCCGGTCACCTGCTTCATGATCTCCAGCTCTTCCTGGGCGTCGGGGTAGTCTACCATGATCTTGAGCATAAACCGGTCAAGCTGCGCCTCCGGCAGTGGATAGGTGCCCTCCTGCTCGATGGGGTTCTGGGTGGCCAGCACCACGAACGGCGCGGGCAGGTCGTGGGTCGTCTCGCCCACGCTCACCTCCCGCTCCTGCATGGCCTGCAGCAGCGCGGCCTGGGTCTTCGGCGGGGTGCGGTTGATCTCGTCGGCCAGGATCATGTTGGCGAACAGCGGCCCGTGCACGAAGCGGAAGAACCTCTTGCCCGAGGTCCGGTCCTCCTCCAGCACGTCCGTGCCGGTAATGTCGGAGGGCATCAGGTCCGGGGTGAACTGGATTCGGCTGAATTCCAGATCGAGCAGGTCCGACAGCGTGCGCACCAGCAGGGTCTTCGCCAGGCCGGGCACGCCGACCAGCAGCGCGTGCCCCCGGCAGAACATGGTGATCATCACCTGCTCGATGACGTCTGTCTGCCCGACGATGACACGACCGAGGTGTTCGGCCATCTTCCGGTAGGCCATGCCCAGCGCTTCGACCGTCTCGATGTCGTCCTCTTTGTCAATCACCGCAGCCGGATCACGGCCCGCCTCGTCGTCACTCATCGGACACCTCCGGAAACACGTGCAAACCATCCAGGTGTGGGACACTTCCTGCACGCCGCTCCTGCGCGCACCTTCCCGCATCTTGCCAAACAGCACACGCCATCATAGCAGCGTCCCGACGGCGCTGCAAGCCACCCAACACATATAGACCGAATCGGGGGCCCGGCTCGGTGGCAAATACCGGAGGGACACGGGGATGTCGCCGGCCGGTTTGCTTGACAGAGGGACTGCAATTGGGTATATTGCCGGTGTTGGACCTTTCGGGTGTGAGCTTTCCTTGCGTACCTCGGCCTGTTCCACGCCACGGGGCATTACGCGTACAACAATATGCCGGCGCGGTGCTGCGGGGTGGAGGGCCGGCTTCACTTGCACAACGGCATATGCACTTTGGGAGAAGAGCTTGGACAGAATCAACATCAGAGAACTGATCAAAGCGGGCTTCCACTTCGGCCATCGAACGAGCCGCTGGAACCCGGCCATGAAGCCGTACATCTTCAAGCGCCGCAACCTGATCCACATCATTGACCTGCGCGAGACGCTGCGCGGCCTCATCGTGGGGCAGAGGCTGACCCGGGCCATCGCCGGGCGCGGGAAATACATCCTGTTCGCCGGCACCAAAAAACAGGCCGCCCCCCTGGTCAGGCGCGAGGCGGAACGCTGTGGCATGCCTTACGTTGCCGACAGGTGGCCCGGCGGACTGCTGACCAACTACGTCACCATCCGAGACCGGCTGGACCGGCTGGAAGAGCTCGAAGACCTGGAGCGCACCGGACAGATGGGCATGTACAGCAAGAAAATGGTCTCCGCGCTGCGCCGCGAGAAACGCAAGATTCTGCGCAACCTGGGCGGCGTGCGCGAGATGGACAGGCTGCCCGGCCTGATTGTCATGGTGGACCCCGCGCGCGAGCATATCGCCGTCCGCGAGGCCGTCAAGCTCGATATCCCGATCGTGGCCCTGGCCGACACCAACGCCGACCCGGCCGACATTGACGTGGTTGTGCCGGGGAACGACGATTCCATTGCCGCCATCGAGATATTTCTCCAGACCATGGCCGACGCCGTGAACGCCGGGCTGCAGAGAAGCGGGCGGGGCCCCCGGCAGGCACCGGAGGAAGAGGCACAACCCGCCGAAGAGGCCGAGGCAGAGGAAGCGCCGGCCGACGAAGAGACAGCCTCCGAGCACGCTGAAGAGGCACCGGCCGACGAAGCGGAAAAGCAGGAAGATGCAGTCGAGTCATCCACCGGGCAGGCGACGGAAGCCTGAGCCCCCGCCGCCCTGTCCGGAACGGACCCACCGAATATAAACCGGACAACAACACCGCAGGAGACAGATGCACATGGAGATCGGCGCTCAACAGGTGAAGGAGTTGCGCGATCAGACGTCCGCCGGACTGATGGACTGCAAAAGAGCACTGGTCGAGGCCGAAGGCAACATGGACAAGGCGCTCACGCTGCTGCGCGAGAAGGGCCTGGCCATGGCGCAGGAGAAACGCGGGCGCGAGACCGCCGAAGGCGCCGTCTTCGCCTACGTGCACCACAACAACCGCCTGGGCGTCCTGGTGGAGCTGGCGTGCGAGACCGACTTCGTGGCCCGAAGCGATGAATTCCAGGAGCTTGGCCGCCAGATAGCCATGCAGGTAGCCGCCATGAAGCCGCAGGCGGTCCGGCCCGAGGAGCTGCCCGAGGATATCGTCAAGGCCGAACGCGAGATATACCGGCAGCAGTGCGCCGACAAGCCCGAGCACATCCAGGAGAAAATCGTCGAGGGCAAGCTGCGCAAGTTCTACAGCCAGTGCTGCCTGCTGGAACAGGAGTACATCGGCGACGACTCCCTGACCGTTGCCGAACACGTAAAGCAGCAGATTGCCACACTCGGGGAGAACATCGAGATCGTCCGCTTCGTCCGCATGGAGATGGGCGAAGAGTAGCGGGAGGGAGACCGATGGAGGAGCCTGCGCCACAACGCGTGCTGCTGAAGCTGAGCGGTAACGCGCTCTCCGGCGAGGGGCCGGCGCCCTTCCAGAAGGAAGCGCTCCAGTTCCTCGGTGAAGAGCTGGCGGCGGTTCACGGCTCGGGGCCCCAACTCGCTGTCGTCCTGGGCGGGGGCAACGTCATCCGGGGCGCCACCTTCTGCCCCGAGGGCCGCGGCCGAATACTGGCCGACTACGCCGGAATGCTGGCCACCGTGGTGAACGCCCTGCTGCTGCGCGACGTGCTGCAGGCCCGCGGCGTGCCGGCCACGCACTACAGTGCCTTCGCCATACCCCGCATGGCCACAGCCTTCGAGCCCGACCGCTGCATGGCCGACCTGCAGGAGGGGAACATCGTCCTGCTGGCCGGCGGCACGGGTAACCCCCTGCTGACCACCGACACCGCAGCCGCCCTGCGCGCCGTGGAGATTGGCGCGGACCTGCTGCTGAAGGCCACACGGGTGGACGGCGTCTATTCCGCCGATCCCGAGGAGGACGCGGGGGCGCAACTGTTCGACCAGATATCCTACCGCCGGATACTGGAGCACAGGCTTGGGGTGATGGACCTCGCGGCGATATCCCTGTGCATGCAGCACGACCTGCCGGTGCGGGTGTTCAACTTCGCCCGAGGGGCCAATATCCGGCGCGCAGCCGCCGGCGAGAACGTGGGAACTCTCATACGGAGCTCGGAAGATGCCGATTGATGAAATCCTGCTGGACGCAGAGATGCGGATGGAGAAAGCCGTGGAAGTCTTACGGGACAACCTGCGGGGCATCCGCACGGGAACGGCCAGCGCCGGGCTGGTGGACAGCATCCGCGTGGATTACTACGGCTCCCCCACGCCGCTGAAGCAGATAGCCCAGATCGCCGTGCCCGACCCGCAGTTGATCGTCATCAAGCCCTACGATCCGAACTCCCTGGGCGAGATCGAGAAGGCCATACAGACCAGCGACGTGGGCATCCACCCGCAGAACGACGGCAAGGTGATCCGCCTGGCCGTGCCGCCCCTTAGCCAGGAAAGGCGTGAGAAGATGGCCAACCGCGTCCGAACCCTGGCCGAAGAGGCGCGCATCGCCGTGCGTAACGTCCGCCGGGACGCCAACCGCCAGGTAGACCAGGAGGAGAAACAGGCCGGCGTCAGCGAAGACATCTGCCGCCGCGCCAAAGAGCAGGTCCAGGATCTGACCGATCAGTACGAAGACGAGATTGACGAGACGCTCGAGAAGAAGACGGAAGATATCATGAAGGTCTGACCCGGCGTCCGCACGCATGCCGACGGCCGGATTGCCGCCCCCGCGAACGGCGCGGGCTGGCAATGACACGAAGCTATCCTGCCCCGAAGATCATCCCTTCACTGAAATAGAGCTGGAAGTCCGTCCGCGTGGCCAGTTCCACGTACTCGGTGGAACGGCTCAGCCGCTCCGCCTCCTCCCGGCATGACGCACAGACCAGCGCCGTCTTGGAGCCGGTGGACGCCGCATTGCCCAGGAACTCGATGTGATCGTTGCTGACCTGCGGCAGCAGGCCGATGCGCTTGGCGTTGGAGCGCCGGATGAAGTTGCCGAATCCCCCCGCCAGCAGCACCTGCGCGATATCCCCCGCCTGTATACCGAACTCGTCCAGCAGCACCTGTATGCCCGCCTGAACGGCCGCCTTGGCCAGTTGGACCTCCCGCACGTCACGCTGCGTCAGCAGCACGGGCTCGCCCGTCTTGCTCTCCCGCGCGGACACCAGGATCACCGCCGGCTGGTCCTCGAAGGAGGTGAGCGACTCGCGCAGAGCCTCCGGCTGATCGGACGACGCCTCCTCCGGGTTCAGAATCCGACCCGTCTCGTCTATCACCCCGGCGTCCAGCAGCGCTGCGACGGCGTCAATCAACCCGCTGCCGCAGATGCCCGTGGCCCGGCCGCCGCCGATGACGGCCACCTCGATCTCGTCGTTGATGATGACCTTGCTTATGGCGCCCTCCGTGGCGCGCATGCCGTAGCGTATCCGCGCCCCCTCGAAGGCCGGCCCCGCCGCGCAGGAACAGGCCAGCAGCCTGTCCCGGTTGCCCAGCACCACCTCGCCGTTCGTGCCGATGTCAATGGCCAGCCGCACGCCGTCCTCCTTGGCCATGCCGGAAGCAAGTATGAGCGCGACGGTGTCGCTGCCCACGAAACCGGCGATGTTGGGCAGCATGTGGAGGTTGGCATTGCGGTTCACGTCCAGGCCCACCTCCCGCGCCTTGACGTCCACCGCCTCCCGCACCACGGCAACGTAGGGGGCGTGCGCTATCGGCGAGGGGTCAATCCCCAGAAAGATGTGGCTCATGGTGGTGTTGCCGACGGCGGTGACCTCGTAGATGAACTCCGGATCGGTGTCCACCGCCTCGCACAGTTCGATGATGATCTCGTTCAGGCAGGCCAGCAGGCGCTTGCGCAGCTTGTCCAGGCCATCGCGGTTCTTCTCCACGTAGCTGATTCGGCTGACCACGTCGTCGCCGAAGTGGAGCTGCGGATTGGTCCGCGCTGCTACGGCGTGGGAGGACGAACCCGGGGGCCCGGCCAGGTTCATCAGCGAGCCCACGATGGTGGTGGTCCCGATGTCGAAAGCCACGCCCCACATGTCCTGCACGGTGTTGCCGCTTTCGACGTGCTGGATTTCCTGCCCTTCCAGCACGATTGTTACGCCATCGGTGGACTCCCGCAGAATGCCCGGCAGCGCGCGGATGAGGGCCAGATCGGCCTTCAGGGCGCCGTCGCCCACGGCGTCCTTCACGCGGTCCAGGTCACTGCGCTGGTCCTCGACGGTGGCAGCCGGCACCTCGGTGAAGACTTTGCGCACGTAGGGCTCGAAGGGGTATTTGCACCCCTCCCCCTCGGTAAGCACAAGCTGCTCGAAGAAGCGCGTTTCCTGGGGCACGGAGACCACAATGTCGCCCTGGACGGAGAGCTGGCAGGCGAGCCGCCATCCGGATTCAAGTTGCTGGTCCGAAAGGTGCCGGCGGTCGGCTTCGGTGGGCGGGGGAGCGTGTTCGAGGACCTCCACGCGGCACTTGCCGCAGGTGCCCTCGCCGCCGCAGGGCTGGTTCAGGATGACGCCGGCCCGCCCGGCCGCTTCCACAAGTTTGGTTCCGTCCAGGACAAAGACGCTGCGGCCTTCGGGCTCGAAGGTCACACGGTGGGTTTCTCGTTTCATCGAAATCGCCTTCCGAATGGGTGTCTAAGCCTTCCGTGCCAAACGTGACAAGCATAGCGGCCCGTCACGTAAAGTCAACCATATCTTCGGGCACGGGGCGATATTCCCACGGTTCCATGGTGTGAGTGCCGCGTCCCTGGGTGAGGGAACGCAGTTGCGTGGCGAAACCGAACAGCTCGGACAGGGGCGCCTCGGCGCGGATCACCCGCAGGTTATCGCGGGGGTGCATCTCCAGAATGGCGCCCCGGCAACTGGTGACGTAGCTGATGACGTCGCCCAGGTTCTCCTCGCCGGTGACGATTTCCAGACGCATGTACGGCTCGTACAGCTCGCAGCCGCCCTCCTCCAGTGCCTCACGCAGCGCGCCGGCGGCCGCTGCCTCGAACGCAAGTTCGGTGGACTCACCGGGGCGGACCTCGGCGCGCAGAAGCGTCGCGGTAACGTCAATCAACGGAAAACCGTAGAGCGGCCCCGACGGCGCGGTGGTCAGAGTCTCCTCCACGGCGTGGGCCATCGGCAGGGGCAGTTGCTCCTTGGGCACCTCGTTGCGGAAGACCAGCCCCTGGCCGCGGTTCGGCTCGAAGTGTATCTCAACGCGCGCAAACTGCGCGTTGCCCTCCATCTCCTTCTGGAAGGTCTCCCCCACGGTCACGGCTTCCTTCAGGCTCTCGCGGTAGGAGACGCGGGGCTCGCCGATGCGCGCCTCGACGTTGAACTCCCGCAGCAGGCGGTCCCGGATGATGTCCAGGTGTAGCTCACCCATGCCGCTGATGAGCAACTGGCCGGTCTGTGAGTCCACACCCTGGTGGAAGGTTGGGTCCTCGCGGGCAAGCTCCTCCAGGGCCTGGTCCAGCTTTTTGCGGTCGGCCTGTGTCCTGGGCTCGATGGCCATGGAGATGACGGTCTCGGGGAACTCCATCCGCTCGCAGACAATCGGATCGCTGCGGTCGCAGAGGGTGTCGCCGGTGACGGTCTCCCGCAGGCCCACCAGCGCAACAATGGCACCCGGGCCCGCCTGATCGAGCTGTTGGCGCGAGTTGGCGTGCATCCGGTAGATGCGCGTGACGTTCTCCATGCGGTCCTGGTTGGCGTTGTAGACCCGCGAGCGGTCCTCCAGCACGCCGCTGTAAACGCGGGTGTAGAAGAGGTCCCCGTGGCGGTCGGCCTGGATTTTGAAGGCGATGGCGCTGAGGGGCTCCTCGGGGTCGGCGTGGCGTTCCACCTCATCCCCGTTGCGGGGGTTGGCGCCCCGCACGGGCGGCATGTCGCCGGGCGAGGGCAGGTAGCGGCAGACCGCGTCCAGCAGTTGTTGTATGCCGCGGTTGCGCAGTGCGGCGCCGCAGAGGACGGGGTGCAGGTCGCCGGCCACGCACGCCTGGCGCAGGCCCCGGTGGATGTCATCCACGGTGATCGCTTCCTCGGCCAGGAACTTGTCCGCCATCCACTCGACCTCCTCGCAGACGGCCTCCACCAGACTTTCCCGCCGGTACTCGACCTCGTCCATACGCTCTTCGGG
Source organism: uncultured candidatus Brocadiaceae bacterium (assembly GCA_964448935.1). GTDB lineage: Bacteria > Planctomycetota > Brocadiia > SM23-32 > SM23-32 > CAYVBE01. The sequence goes on along the minus strand of CAYVBE010000001.1, from coordinate 13,136 downwards.
GATAGGCGCGACCTCATAGCGCGCGCCGAGAGATTCTTCCTCGTAGAAGACGGCCTCGCGCTGGATCAGGTCAATGGCGCCCACGAATTCGCCGTCCCGGCGCAGGGGCAGTTGGACGGGCACGGCGTTGGCCCCCAGCCGCTCGCGAATGTCCTCCACCACGCGCGGAAAATCGCTGCCGACGCGGTCCATTTTGTTGACGAACACGATGCGCGGGACGCCGTATCGCTCGGCCTGGTGCCAGACGGTCTCGCTCTGCGCCTGCACGCCGGCCACGCCGCAGAAGACCACCACCACACCGTCCAGCACGCGCAGGCAGCGCTCGACCTCCACGGTGAAGTCCACGTGCCCCGGCGTGTCAATGATGTTAACCTGGAACTGCTGCTCCCGCTGGGAGTCGTTGCCGGTGCGGGGAAGCTTCCAAAAACAGGAGGTGGCGGCCGAGACGATGGTAATGCCCCGCTCCTGCTCCTGGGGCTTCCAGTCCATGGTGGCGGTGCCCTCGTCCACGCTGCCCATGCGGTGCAGGCGGCCGCTGTAGTAGAGGACGCGCTCGGTGACGGTGGTCTTGCCGGCATCAATATGGGCGGCAATGCCGATGTTTCGCAGGTGGGTCAGGTCCGTGCTCATGCAGATGCACGCTCCAGCAGCAACGGGGCTCTCTAAAAGTCAGGGGCGCGGGCAATTTCCCGCACCCCTTATGGTGCATCGGAACACCGCGTGCTCGGCCGGTCGGTCAGCGCCGTCTGGAGAAGTGGGCGAAGGCCCGGTTGGCCTCGGCCATCTTGTGCGTGTTCTCCCGGCGCTCGTAGGCGGTGCCCTGGCGGTGATAGGCGTCCATTATCTCGTCGGCAAGCCGCAGGTGCATCGGCCGGCCCTTCTTGTCGCGGGCGGCCCCCACCATCCAGCGCATGGCCAGGTTGATGCGGCGTTTGTCGCTCACCTCGGTGGGCACCTGATAGGTCATACCGCCGATGCGGCGCGAGCGGACCTCGATGATGGGCGCCACGTTGGACAGCGCCGTCTGGAACGCCTCCAGCGGCTCCACGTCCAGGCGGTCCGCCACCAGGTCCATGGCATCGTAGAAGATCCTCTGGGCCGTGCTCTTCTTCCCCCGCTTCATCAGGTAGTTGATAAACTTACTGACCAGTTTGTTTTTGAACCGGGGGTCCGGCTTCAGGTAGGGGTCCGGGAAGTCGTAGTCGGTAATCATCGTCTGTCAGTCTCTCCGCTAAGGCCGCTCTCACGAGGGTTTCTTGGTGCCGTAGTGCGAACGGCTGCGTCGGCGGTCCGGCACACCCATGGTGTCCAGCGTGCCGCGCACGATGTGGTAGCGCACGCCGGGCAGGTCCCGCACACGCCCGCCGCGCACGAGCACGATGTTATGCTCCTGCAGGTTGTGACCTTCGCCGGGGATGTAGGCGGTAATCTCGCGGCCGTTGCTCAGCCGCACGCGCGCCACTTTCCGCAGCGCGGAGTTCGGCTTTTTGGGCGTCCGCGTGGTCACATACAGGCAGACCCCCCTTTTCTGGGGACAGCCGCCCAGGGCGGGCCGCTTCTGCTTTTTTCTCTTTCTGCTGCGGCCCTTGCGGACCAACTGGTTGATCGTAGGCATATACGCGGCCCTCTCGTCACTCAACAAAGGGATTTCAGGTGAACCGTCGGAGTTTCATTTTAGCCCGTTTCGGCCGGCTCTTCAAGCCCACGGGAGGGCTTGCCCAGCTCCGTCCTCTGCGCCTTGCCGCCCCTCAGGGCCGGGAAGCCCGTGCCCGAGGGTATCAGGTGACCCAGGATCACGTTTTCCTTCAGCCCTTCCAGCGGGTCCACGGCGCCCCCCAGCGCGGCGCGCGTGAGCACGCGGGTGGTGTTCTGGAACGATGCGGCGCTGATGAAACTTTCGCTGTTGAGCGCCGCCTTGGTGATGCCCAGGATGACGGGCTCCGACTGGGCCGGGTCGCCGCCCTCCTGCATCACCTCTTCGTTGACGTCCCGGAACTCGAACCTGTCCACCAACTGCTGCGGCAGGAAGGAGGTGTCGCCCGACCTGGTGACGCGCACCCGGCGGGTCATCTGGGCGATGAGCACCTCGAAGTGCTTGTCATCAATGGTTGCGTCCTGCGTGCGGTAGACGTTTTGGATCTCCTGCAGCATGTACTCGTGCAGGGCCTCCTCACCGCAGATCTCCAGCAGTTCGTCCAGCACCAGTGGTCCGTCCACCAGCGGCTGGCCGGCGGTAACGTGGTCGCCCCGGTGAACACGCAGGTGCTTTCCGGCCGGCACGCTGTGCTCGGACTCGATTTCGGACTCGGGGTCCTGGACCTTGATCATGGTCCGGCCGCGCTTGCGCTCGATGTCGGTGATGACGCCGTCAATCTCGCTCATGACGGCGGGCGATTTCGGCGTGCGCGCCTCGAACAACTGCGTGACGCGCGGCAGGCCGCCGGTGATGTCCTGCGTCTGGCGCACCTCGCGGAGCGTTCTGGCCAGCCGGGTGCCGGCTGTGATCTCCTGGCCGTCATCCACCTCGACGATGGCCTTCTCCGGCAGGGGGTGCAGGCTGCGGATGCCCCCGTCGGGACCCTCGATGAGAATCTGCGGGTGCATGTCGCCCTTGTGCTCCATGATCACCTTCCGGCTGGTGCCGTGAGCCTCGTCGCGCTCGATCCGCAGCGTCTTGCCGGTCACAATCTCCTCGTAACGCACCGTCCCGCCCACCTCGGCCAGAATGGGGGTGAAGTGGGTGTCCCAGGTGGCCAGAGTGCTGTTCTTCTCGATCTCCTCCCCTTCCTTGACCAGCACTTCGGCACCGAGGGGGATGTTGTGCCGTTCCAACGACCGGCCCTTCTCATCCAGGATGGCCAGCTCGCCGCGGCGACTGATCGCCACGTCGCGGCCCTCCGGGTCGGCGACCACTTCCAGGTCTTCGAAACTCACGGTTCCGCCGCGCTTGCACGTCACCTCGCTCTCTTCGGCGCCGCCTATGGCCACGCCGCCGATGTGGAAGGTCCGCATGGTAAGCTGCGTGCCCGGCTCGCCGATGGACTGGGCGGCGATGATGCCGACCGTCAGCCCCGGTTCGGCCAGGGTCTTAGTGGACAGGTCCATGCCATAGCACATGGAGCAGGCGCCTCTGCGCGACTCGCAGGTCAGCGGCGAGCGCACGCGTATCTTCATGCGCTCATCCAGTTCCTCCAGCCGCCGGGCGATCTCTTCGGTGATGACCTGGTTCTCTTCCACTATCATCTCGTCATTGACCAGGTCCACGATGTTGTCCCGCGCCACGCGGCCGGTGATGATGTCCCGGAGGGGGACCGCGATGCGGTCGCCGCGCAGGACGGGCCCCTTGGTGATGCCGTTGGCGGTGCCGCAGTCATGCTCGGTGATGACCACGTTCTGCGCCACGTCCGCCAGCCGGCGGGTCAGGTATCCGCTTTCGGCGGTCTTGAGCGCCGTGTCGGCGGAGCCTTTGCGGGCGCCGTGCGTGGAGCTGAAGTATTCCAGCACGTTGAGCCCCTCGCGGAAGTTGGCTTTGATGGGCCGCTCGATGATTTCGCCGCTGGGCTTGGCCATCAGGCCGCGCATCCCGGCAAGCTGGCTGATCTGCTGGGACTTGCCCCTGGCCCCGGACTCCATCATCAGGTAAACGGGGTTCAGGTAGGGCCGGCCGGAGCGTTCGTCGTTGGCCAGTTGCTCGAACATCTTATCGGCCACCGCGTCCGTGGCGGCGCTCCACTCGTCAATCACGCGCTGGCGCCGCTCAATGTCCGTGATGGCGCCTTCGCGATATGCCTCTGTGATCTCTTCGACGATACCCTCGGTGTCCGTGAGTATCTTGTCCTTGTCCGGCGGCAGGCGCAGGTCCTCCATGGCGAAGGAGATGCCCGCCTCCGTAGCGGCGTGGAAGCCCAGGTCCTTCATCCGGTCGAGCATCCGCACGGTCCCTTCGCGGCCGATCTCCCGGTAGCAGTCGTGGATGACGCGGTTCAGGTCGCCGCCCGCCATGGGATAGTTGTAGAAAGGCAGCGCCTCCGGCAGAGCATCGTTGAAAATGACTCTGCCCATGGTCGTCTCCAACAGGCCATCCACCGGCCTGGGAGAGGCGTCCCCGCGATCAACCACACGGTCCTTGGCGCCGGGGCGGACGTGCACGCGCGTGTGCGTGCTCACCCTGCCCTGTGCATGGGCCATGTGCAGCTCGTCGAAGCAGGAGAATGCCTTGATCTGCTCCTGTGCCTCGCGCGGCTCCACCGTCAGGTAGTAGCAGCCGAGCACGATGTCCTGGGAAGGACCCATGATGGGACGACCGCTCTGGGGCGTAAAGACGTTGTGCGGGGCCATCATCAGGGTCTTGGCCTCGACCTGGGCCTCGACGCTCAGGGGCAGGTGCACCGCCATGGCGTCGCCGTCGAAGTCCGCGTTGAAGCCCCGGCAGACCAGCGGGTGTAGCTTGATGGCGCTGCCCTCCACCAGGACGGGATCGAACGCCTGGATGCCCATCCGGTGCAGCGTGGGCGCGCGGTTCAGCAGCACGGGGTGGCGGTCAATAACCTCTTCCAGAACGTCCCACACCTCGTCCGTGCGGTTTTCCAGCTCCTTCTTGGCGCTCTTCAGCGTGTCGGCCACGCCCCGGTCCTTCAGCTTGCGGATGATGAAGGGCTGGTAGAGCTCCAGAGCGATCTTCTTGGGCAGGCCGCACTGGTGCAGCTTCAGCTCGGGGCCGACGACGATGACGCTCCGCGCGGAGTAGTCCACGCGCTTGCCGAGCAGGTTCTCGCGGAACCGGCCCTGCTTGCCCTTGATCATGTCGGTGAGCGATTTGAGCGGCCGGTTGCTGCTGCCCATCACCGGGCGCTTGCAGCGGCTGTTGTCAAACAGCGCGTCCACCGACTGCTGCAGCATACGCTTCTCGTTGCGGATGATCACGTCCGGCGCGTTCAGGTCCAGCAGCTTTTTCAGCCGGTTGTTCCGGTTTATCAGCCGCCGGTAGAGATCGTTCAGGTCGCTGGAGGCGAAGTTGCCGCTGTCCAGCAGTACCAGCGGCCGCAGGTCCGGCGGTATGACGGGCACGACGTCCTGCACGACCCATTCGGGCCGGTTGTCGCTGGAGCGCAGGGCCTCTGCCTCGGTGAGCTGCTTGATGATGCGCTTTCGCCGCTGTTTGGAGCTGCAGGTCTTCAGCTCCGTCCGCAGTTCGGCCACGAGCTGGTCCAGGTCCAGGTCTTCCAGGAACTTGCGCACCGCATCGGCGCCCATGGACGCGTCAAACGCGCGCGGCCCATATTCGTACTGGGCTTCCCGGTAATCCTCCTCGCTCAGCAGTTGCTTGTACTCCAGAGGCGTGTCCTTGGGATCGGTGACGGCGTAGCTCTGGAAGTAGATGAGCTTCTGCAGGTCGGTGCTCTTCATGGCCAGCAGGTTGCCCAGCCGGCAGGGCATGCTCTTGAAGAACCAGATATGCACGACGGGCGCGGCCAGGCTGATATGGCCCATCCGGCGGCGCCGCACGCGGCTGTGGGTGACCTTGACCCCGCAGCGGTCGCACACGATTCCCTTGTGTTTCATGCCGCGGTATTTGCCGCAACTGCACTCCCAGTCCTTCTGCGGGCCGAAGATGCGCTCGCAGAACAGGCCGTCGCGCTCCGGACGGTAGGTCCGGTAGTTGATGGTTTCCGGTTCGGTGACCTCGCCGTAGGACCAGCTTCGCACGTCGGCGGGCGAAGCCAGGGAGATGCGCACCGACTTGTATTCGTTGATACGTTCGTAGCCGCTTTCCAGCATTCTATCGGCCTCCGATCAGAAGCCAGTATTGGTCGTGTTCCCGCAGGGAGCCGGGTGCGCTCCCTCCCTCAAAGCGTTTCCTTTTCCAGGCGGATGTTCAGTCCCAGGCCGCGTATCTCGTTGCACAGCACCTCGAAGGCAACCGGGATACCGGGCTCCAGGATGTTCTCGCCCTTGACCATGGACTCGTATATCTTGGTGCGACCTTCGATGTCGTCGCTCTTCACGGTCAGCAGTTCCTGCAGCACGTGGGCCGCGCCGTATGCCTCCAGCGCCCAGACCTCCATCTCGCCGAAGCGCTGCCCGCCGTAGCGGGCCTTGCCGCCCAGGGGCTGCTGGGTGATCAGCGCATAGGGGCCGGTGGCCCGCGCGTGCACCTTGTCCTCCACCAGATGGTCCAGCTTCATCATGTACATGTAGCCCACGGTAACCTTCTGGGCGAAGGACTCGCCCGTGCGCCCGTCGTAGAGCACGGTCTTGCCTCCCTCGGGCAGGCCGGCATCGTGCAGGCACTGCTGGATTTCGTCCTCCGTGGCACCGTCGAAGGCGGGCGTCACGGCCCTGAAGCCCAGGGCTTTTGCCGCCCAGCCCAGGTGGGTCTCCAGGATCTGGCCCACGTTCATACGGCTGGGCACGCCCAGGGGGTTCAGCACGATGTCCACCGACGTGCCGTCCTCCAGGAAGGGCATGTCCTCGACCGGCAGAATCTTGGCGATGACGCCCTTGTTGCCGTGCCGGCCGGCCATCTTGTCGCCCACGGCCAGCTTGCGCTTCGAGGCCACGTAGACCTTCACCATCTCCAGCACACCGCTGGGCAGCTCGTCGCCGGTGGTGTATTCCATCAGGTGCCGGTCCCGCTCCTCGCGCAGACGATCGAGCTGGTCGGCGTATTCGGCGTAGGCGCCGCGGACCTTCTTGTTGATCCTTGCCCCGCCGAAGTCGAGAGCCTGGGGTGTGAACTCCTCGTACATGTCCACCACGTCCGCGGCGTCCATCTCGTCGGTCACCTCGAAGACACGGCCGGTATGGGCATCGGCCAGGGGGCCGTCCACCTGGTCCTGCATCGCCTCCAGGGCCTCCCGGAACAGTTCGGCAATCTGCTGGTTGTATTCCCCGCGGATGCCCTCCACCTTCTTGTCCATCTCCTCCCTTTGCTCGCTGCTCAGGTAGGAGCGACGGCTGAACTTCCGGGTGGCGACGACCACGCCTTCCGTGCCGCTGGGTGCGGTCAGCGAGTCGTTGCGCACGTCCTCGCCGGCCTTGCCGAAGATGGCGTACAGCAGTTTCTCCTCGGGGGTCAGTTCACTGCGGCTCTTCGGCGCCACCTTGCCCACCAGGATGTCGCCGGGCTCTATCCAGGTGCCCTCGATGATCACGCCGTCCTCGTCCAGGTTGCGCAACTGGTCCTCGGAGACGTTCGGGATGTCGCGGGTGAACTCCTCCCGCCCGAGTTTGGTCTCCCGGATCTCGGCCTCGAACGATTCGATATGGACCGAGGTGTAGGCGTCCCGTCGCAGCAGTTCCTCGCTGATCAGGATGGCGTCCTCGAAGTTATACCCCTCCCAGGGCATAAAGGCCACCATGGCATTCCGGCCCAGCGCCAGTTCGCCTTCGCTGGTCGCCGCGCCGTCCGCTATGACCTCGCCGGCCTTCACCTTCTGCCCGGGCTTGACCAGTGGCCTCTGGTTCAGGCAGGTCTTCTGGTTGAGGCCCTGGAATTTCTTCAGCCGGTACACCGTGTCGCCGATCACGATACGGCTGCTGTCCACGTAGCTAACCTCGCCGTCCTCATCGGCGCGCACGACCATGCCGGAGTTCTGGGCCACGGCCTTCTCGGCGCCCGTGGCCACCACGGGCGGCTCCGTCTTGACCAGCGGCACGGCCTGCCGCTGCATGTTGGAGCCCATCATGGCCCGGTTCGCGTCACTGTGCTCCAGGAACGGTATCAGGTCGGCGCTTACGCCCACGATCTGCTGGGGCGAGACGTCCATATACTCCACGTCCACCGCCTTCACCGACTCCAGGTCGCCCAGGTGTCGCACGATTACCTCGTCGCCCGTCCCGGCATCCTGCAGACCCGCGTCGGCCGGCGCGATGTACGCCTGCTCCTCTTCGTCAGCGCGCAGGTAGTGAATCTCTTCGGTCGGCTTGCCCTTCCTCACCACGCGGTACGGGGTTACCAGGAAGCCGAACTCGTCCACCCCGGCGTAGACGCCCAGGGAGATGATCAGCCCGATGTTGGGCCCTTCCGGGGTCTCGATGGGACAGATGCGCCCGTAGTGCGACATATGGACGTCGCGCACGTCGAAACCGGCGCGCTTGCGGTTCAGCCCGCCGGGACCCAGGGCGCTGAGCCGCCTCTCGTTGGTCAGCTGGCTGAGCGGGTTGGTCTGGTCCACTATCTGCGAGAGCAGGCTGCGCCCGAAGAAATAGTTGATCGAGGCGCTGACGGTCTTGCTGTTGATCAGGTTCCGGGCGGTGAAGCCTTCGGGGTCCTTCAGGTTGATCCGGTCCTCGACGGTGCGCCGCAGTTTGAGGAATCCCCTGCGGAGCTGGTCGCTGGCCAGCTCGCCGATGGTGCGCACGCGCCGGTTGCCCAGATGGTCAATATCGTCCACGCTGCCGCGTCCCGCGCGGAGTTCCATGATGAACTGGATGGCGTTGATCACGTCCTGCGGGCGCAGGCACTGGTGGTCCAGGGGCACGTCCTCGCCGAATTTCCGGTTCATCCGGAACCGTCCCACGGCGCCGAGCTGGTAGCGGCCGGAGTCGAAGAACTTCTCCTCGATGGTGTCCCGGGCCTTCTCGAACGTGAACGGCGTGCCCGGCCGCAGCTTGCCGTAGAGTTCCTTGATGGCCTGCCGGTGGTCGGTGGTGCGGTCCTTGGCCAGAGTGTCCAGAATCAGCGGATCGAACTCCTCGGGCAGCACGTCCAGGGACTTCACCCCGGCCTGGGCCAGTTGCTGGGCGGTCTCTTCGGTGATGGTCTCGCCGGCCCTAACCAGGCTGACTTCCTCTTCTTCGTCCAGGGCGATGGTCTCGGCGCTGACGCGCTCGCGCAGCTTGTTGCCGGCCGTTCCCTCGGTAAACTTGACGGTCTCGGTCTCGTAGAACAGCTTCAGGATTTCATCATCGGTGCCGTGCTCCTCGTCCACGGCGCGCAGCAGCAGCGTGGCGGGCAGGTTGCCGCTGCGGTCGAGCTGGCAGCTCAGGTAGCCGCGGCGCCGCACCTCCATCTCGATCCAGCTACCGCGCTGCGGGATGATGCGGCAGGCGTGCAGCACGCGCTCGCCGGCCACCTCGCGGGAGAAGTCGCACCCCGGGGACCGGTGGAGCTGGCTGACGATGACGCGCTCGGCGCCGTTGACGATGAACTCGCCGCCGCCGAGCATGATGGGCATCTCGCCCAGGTAGACGTCCTCTTCGATGACTTCGTTCTTCTTGTGCAGTTGCACGCGGATGTAGAAGGGCCGCCCGTAGGTCAGCCGCAACTGCAGGCACTGCTCCGGCAAGTAACGCGGCTTGCCCAGTTTGTAGCCCACCAGCTCGAGGCGGATGCCCTTCACCTCGTTCTCGATGGGGAAGCTCTCCTCGAGTATCTTTTGAAGGCCCACCCTCTCGCGCTTTTCGGGCGGAACGTCGGCCTGCAGGAAATCCTCGTAGGATTTCCGCTGGATCGTCGTAAGATCGGGTATATCAACGGCGTAGCCAATCTTCGAGAAGTTGCGTACTTCCATACTCTGATCACTCCGCTCGTGGCGAAAGGACGGCGACGAACCTACCCGGAAAAGACATGGACTGCCGGCGGGACGCGGGATGGCGCACACTGACCCCCTGTGGTCGGCCGACCGGGCGACCGGCTGCGCCACGCACCTCGACCCACTGACACTGCTTCCCGCGATCTGGGGCGTTGCGGGCTATTCGGGCTGCACCTCCACTTCGGCACCGGCTTCCCTGAGCGTCTGGGCGCAACTCTCGGCTTCCTCCTTGGGCAGCGCTTCCTTGACGGTGGTGGGTGCGCTCTCCACCAGGTCCTTGGCCTCCTTCAGGGCCAGCGTAGTCTCGCTGCGCACCGCCTTGATGACCTGGATCTTCTGGTCACCAAAGTCCTTCAGAACGACTTTGAACGAGGTGGGCTCCACCTCTTCCTCGGCCTCGGCGCCTGCCGCGGCTCCGCCCGCGACGGCCACGGGAGCGGCGGCCGCCGCCTCTATGCCGAACCTGTCCTCAAATGCATCCACCAGATCGTTGAGTTCCAGCAGCGTGAAGCCGCTGAGCTTGTCCAGAATCTCCTCGATCTTCTCGGAGTACTGCTTGCTTTCTTCTACCGCTGTGTCCGACATCCTGGGACCTCCTGTGTGGCAAAAAACCGTTAGTCGCTCTCTTCATCTTCCTTTTTGTCGCGCAGTTGCATCAGCCCGTTCAGCAACGCGCGCTGTTTGGCCTGCAGGCCGAACATCAACCTCCTGAGCGGGGATTGCAGCGCGCCGGCAATCATGGCAAGCAGCGTGTCCCGGTCGGGTATCTCGGCCAGCTTCTCCACCAACTCCGCGTCAATCACCTTGCCGTCCGCATACCCGCCACGCACGCGCAGCGCGCGGTGTTCTTCAGCCGCGTGCTTGACGGCTTTGGCAGCGTCCACCGGGTTCTCGGCCTGCACGACGGCCGTGGGACCGCGCAGAAGCTCCTTCAGTTTCTCGGCGCCCATCCGGTCCAGCATGATGGCGAACAGTGTGTTCTTGACCACCATCATGTTGCCGCCGGCCTCGCGGATGACGCTGCGCACGGCTCCCGCCTCGTCCGCCTCCAGGCCGTCGAAGGCCACCAGAACGCATCCGGTCTCGCCCAGCTCGCCGAACCGTTCCGTCAGTTCCTCCACCATCAACTCTTTGATTTTGTGGGGCATCTCGGTCAGCTCCGGCTGAAGGCTTCTGCGATGTCCACCCGCACTGCAGGGCTCATCGTCGAGGAAAGGTAAACTTTGCGCAGGTACCTGCCCTTGGCCGAAAGTGGCTTGAGTCTGAGCAGCTCACCCACGAATGCCTGCACGTTTTCGACCAGTTCCTGCGTGCTGAAGGACAGCTTGCCGACGGGGGCGTGGAGGTTGCCGCCGGCGTCATTGCGGAACTCGATCTTGCCGGCCTTGAACTCCTGCACGGCCTGGCCCAGGTCCTGGCGCATGGTGCCGCTCTTCGGCGAGGGCATCAGGCCGCGGGGGCCCAGAAAGCGGCCCAGCTTTCCAATGCGGCCCATCATCTGGGGCTCGGCCAGCGCCACGTCAAAGTCCATGAATCCCTCCTCGACCTTCTCGATCAGGTCGTCGGAGCCCACGTAGTCCGCCCCGGCCTCGCGCGCTTCCTCAGCGGCGGAGCCCTCGGCGAAGACCGCCACGGTCACCTCCTTGCCGGTGCCGTGCGGAAGCGTGATGGTGCCCCGCACCTGCTGGTCGCTGTGGCGTGGCTCTATCCCCAGCGACACCGCGCACTCCGCGGTCTCGTCGAAGCGGGCCTGTGACATGCTCTTGAGCGTCTCGACGGCCTCCTGCAGGCCGTACTCCCGGCCTTTCTCGACCTGGGTTCGAGATCTCTGGTATCTGCGACTCCTGGTTGTCATGATCGGTTGTATCCTGGCGAATTCGCTCTCTGAGGCGGCGTTGTCAGTCCTGGGCGTCCTCGTCTTCGTCCTCGACGGCCACTCCTGCGCTTCGTGCGGTGCCGGCTATGATGCGCATGGCCGCTTCCACGTCGCCGGCGTTCAGGTCTACCATCTTCCTCTCGGCGATCTCCCGAAGCTGCTCACGGGTGATGCTGCCCGCCGGCTCGGTCTTCGGGTTGCCCGACCCCCTGGCGACGCCCGCTGCCCTCTTGATCAGGTAAGAGGCCGGCGGGGTCTTGACCTCGAAGTCGAAGGACCCGTCCCGGTAAACGCGTATGATAGTGGGCAGCGGGATGCCCATCTGGTCGCGCGTGCGCTCGTTGAACTGATTGATGAACCCTCCGATGTCCACCCTGTGCTGGCTGAGCACCGGCCCGAGCGGGGGCGCGGGATTGGCCTGCCCTCCCGTCACGGTCACCTTTATGGTCGTCGTCGGTTCTCTGCGTTTTGCCATGTTCTCTCAGTCCTTCATGCCGGCGCCGTCCCGGCCGTCGCCCTCAAAGCGGCTGCACCTGCCAGTATTCAAGCTCGACGGGGGTGGCCCGGTTGAAGATATTGATGACTACCTCGATTTTGCCGGAGGCGGGATTAACCTCCTCCACGTAACCCTCGGTGTCTTTGAAGGGGCCTTCCTTGATGCGGACCATCTCCCCTTCCTTGATGTCAATCTCCAGCTTCGGCGCCTCGGCCTCGACCTCCTCGGCGCGTCCCAGTATGCGGGCCACTTCCTCCTGCCGCATCGGCCAGGGGCGCTCGGCGCCGATGAAGTCGCCCACTCCGCTGGTGTCGCGTATCTGCTGCCAGAGTTCCTCGGGCACGTGGCCCCGCTCATCCACCTCGACCTCGACGATCACGTAACCGGGGTAGAGCTTGCGCTCCACCACCTGGCGTTTCCCGTCGCGGATCTCGGTGACCGATTCGGTCGGCACCAGCACCTGGGGCACGCGGTCGGTCAGCTTATTGACCTCAAGCGTGCGCACCAGACTGTCACACACTTTTTGCTCTCGATTGCTCTGCACACGCAGCACAAACCACTGCGTCTGCTGTGCATCTTCTTTTTGTTCCTGGCTGGTCTCTGTCATAGCTCGGCCCCGGCTGCTTTTCTGCCTGAGTGACTCCGATACCCGCCGGCGGGCTGTCGGCCCGGCCGATTCAACCGGGCAAAACGTCCAGCGCGCCCATCAACGTGGTGACGACCCAATCCACCGCGAACAGGAAAGCCCCCAGAAGCACAATGGAAATCAAGACGGCGGTGGTGGAGCGTGCCAGTTCCTCCCTGTCGGGCCACGATACCTTGTTGAGCTCCTGTTCGGTCTCGATCAGCATGTCTATCAGCTTGTGCGTCGTCCCGTCCACGCCCTGCAGGCCCGTCGCGGGCCCGAAGGTGAACAGGGAGATAACAAGCTCTGCCACCAGGAAGAATCCGCCCGCCCAGACCAGCCCCTGGTTGATCTGCAGTCCCGCCACGCTGAACAACGGTTCAGGCGACACGAAGAGACTGGCGAGCCTGTGGCTCGCAAAAAGGGCGAGCAGTGTCAGCGCTCCGGCGGCCGCGCCGCGCGCGTAAAGGCCTTGACCTGGGCGATAGGGAGTCAAATTTATGGCAGAAAATCGCTTGAGGGCTGACTGCGTATCTCAGAACCGCCGGCAGATGTCCCGCCGGCCCATTTTTGGCAGGCCAGGAGGGACTCGAACCCCCAGCC